>JAKASK010000006.1 GCA_021819105.1 archaeon | reverse complement strand
CTCTTGCCAGGCCGTCCAGCGGGCTAGGTTATCACCGCAGTCAGAGCTGCCCCCCAGATCGGCCAAGCCCCTGGCGGGATCAACCTGAACCTTGGGCTCGGGCTCGGGCCCAGTGGACGACCCGGTTCCAGTTTCGAGAAGTGTCCCATCTCCTTAATTCTCGGACGACTCATCCAAGAACCAAATGCCAGCTGCATCAGGTTCCCTGACTTGGCCTAGGCTCGCCGCCATTCTCAGATCCTACCCGCTTCCTGCAGTCGCCTTCGCCGGATTGGTAGCCGGAAGCATATCTGACCTGGTGATCGGTAGATACGATATCGCGAGATGGATTTGGTACGGGACCCTGGTGGTTGGGGGCGCTCCTGTTGTTGCAAAGACGTTTCTGGGCATTGCGAAGGGGAAGTTCGCCGCCGACATTGTTGCGATGCTGGCCATAATCACAGCCATACTCACCGATGAAGCGTTTGCGGGTGTGATCATCGTACTCATGCAGACAGGGGGTGAAGCCATCGACGACTACGGGTTCCGGAGGGCATCATCCTCCCTGGAGTCGCTCATCGCCAGGGCGCCTAGGCGAGCCAGGCGCAAGAGTGGCGACACGCTGGAGGAGGTCAACGTGGAAGATGTGACGGTCGGCGACATTCTTGTGGTCCGGCCGGGAGACCTTGTCCCTGTTGACGGCTCCGTCCAGTCGACTGCGGCAGAGGTGGATGAGTCCGCTCTGACAGGCGAGCCTCTTCCGAGGACAAAGGGCGCAGGAGAGGGGCTCCTAAGCGGAAGCGTGAACGTCGGAGCCCCCTTCGAGATGACGGCGACAAGGGTCAGCGGGGAGAGCCAGTACTCAAGAGTTGTTGAGCTCGTCAGGAGGGCCCAAAGCGAGCGACCGCCAATCCAGAGACTCGCAGACAAGTATGCAGTTTGGTTCACCCCCATAACAGCAGCGATAGCAGTGTTCAGCCTCCTCCTGACACGGAGCCTTGACGCCTTCCTCGCCGTTTTGGTCGTCGCGACGCCTTGCCCCTTGATACTCGCGACTCCTCTTGCTGTGATAAGCGGAGTCAACAAGGCCGCGAAGGAGAGCATCATCGTCAAAAGTGGCGCTGCTATCGAGCAGATAGGGAAGGGTGGTGTGGTGATATTCGACAAGACCGGCACCCTGACCTACGGGACGCCGGTAATCGACCACGCGGTTTCGTTCGGCGGCGACGAAGGGTCCATGTTGAAGTTGGCCGCGAGTGTCGAGCAGCTTTCGAGCCATCCTGTCGCCGTTTCCATGGCGCGGATGGGAAAGGACAGGTTCGGCGAGCTCCTTCCGGCGGCCAGATTCAGGGAGCACCCTGGCCAGGGAGTCGAAGCGGAGGTTGACGGGAAGAAGGTCATTGTAGGGTCGCAGAGGTTCGTCGAGACACTCATCGGCAAGGCCTTCGATTCCAAGACTGAAAGTGTGTTGTGGGAGGCGCAGCGAAAGGGGAGCCTGGTGACATTCGTGGCTATCGACGGCCAGCCCGCGGGGACGATCATCTTCAGCGACCAACTCAGGCCGGGGGTCCCCGCCCTCGTCCAGAAACTAAGAGAGCTGGGAGTCAATCAGACGGTCATGTTGACCGGCGACAACGCTGTGAACGCAGGGACCATAGCCAGGGAAGCTGGAATCGAGAAGGTCGAAGCCAACCTTCTCCCTGAGCAGAAGGCGAACGCAGTCAAGAAGCTTACTGAGCAGTTCAAGACCTCCATCATGGTCGGAGACGGAATAAACGACGCTCCAGCATTGGCCACAGCCACCGTTGGCGTCGCAATGGGGGCCCATGGGACTGGGATTTCTGCTGAAGCGGCCGACGTTGTTCTGCTGGTTGACGACGTGACAAAGGTGGGTGACGGCATCAAAATAGGACAGAGGATGCTTCAGATCGCAAAGCAGAGCATCTACTTCGGCATGGGCGGGAGCTTCGTTCTAATGGGGATAGCAAGTTTTGGATACATCCAGCCGGCAGCCGGTGCCATCATGCAGGAAGTCCTCGACATCGTAGTAATCCTGAATGCCTTGCGGGCGCGGTAGTTCAGACAGATGCGAGAATGGCGTTACCCAGCCCGTCTGCGCTGTAGAGCGGTGTAGGGCTTGGTTTGAAGACGAGGCGCCCGACTGCTTGGCCGGACACTTGGCGGCGGATTTGTTCAACTTTCATGTGCAGAGAACCAATCATCCGCAAATCAAAGCTCCGTTGGCCGAATGGAGCTTATATCGAGCTAATCCAACCGGTCCTGGTGGGGTTTGGACGTCCTCGGGCTCGTCCTGCGGTTCACCTACAATAAGTGCCCATCCTAGTGAGTCGGCTTAGTAAATACGAATCCTAACAGTACGTCATCGCCGTGGTTCGTCAGTCTGCAAATGACGAAAGCCCTGCCGGTCCCTGTCTCGAGCCTCTGTCGCGTGGAATCCAGAGGCTACTTGCGTGCACCCAGGGTAACAGGTAGAACCCACTGGTTCCCCCATGCCCTGAGCGATTCGATCACTGGTCTCAGCTGCTCCCCCTTCTGGGTCAGCTCGTACTGGACGCTGAACGGCTGTGTGCTTAGGACGTCCCGTCTTACTATCCCTTCCGACGCGAGGTACTTCAAGACCCGTGACAACGTCTTCGCGTCTACTCCTCCTGCAAGCCTCAGAAGCTCGTTGAACCTCATGGGGCGGTCCAGCAGATACCTGACAACTATCAGGCGCCACTCGTTCCCAACTTTCCTGACCGACTCCACGACAGGGCAGACCTCGTACATCTCCATGGTTTCCGTCTTCTTCACTGGCATCGGTGCCACCTGCTGGACTCCGGGCCAACAGCGTATATTAACTGTCTCTATCCTATCAGATGGCATGAATCCATCACAAAGCTCGAAGGAGCAACGGAACATGGAATTGATGCAGACTCTGGATGACGCCTGGAACGCGGGCCCGGAGAGTCCTCTCTGGGAGACGTTCAAGAAGCGTCATACCGAGAACGTCGCCGTCTACTGGCCCGGCGGGGCTCCGCCAACACTCGGGAGACACAACCACGACCTCGAGGCCATCGAATTCTTCAAGGCCTTCCCAGATCAGCACCTCGACAACCGGCCGTACAAGATCTTCTTCGCCTCTGGCGACTACACAACCTCAGTAGCCCGGTTCACCGGGACCTTCTCTGGGCCGATGACGACCCCCGACGGGAAGGCGGTTCCACCGACAGGTAAGAAGTTCGAGGTGGAGTTCGCGACAATCGCACGCTGGAACGACAAGGGAGAAATCGTCGAAGAACGGCTCTTCTACGACCTCGTCGGTTTCATGAAACAGATAGGGTTGTCCTAGACAAGGCGGCTAGGGCCTCCCTTCACCTTTTGTCATGAACTGGTGGGGATCGAACCCTGACCGTCAGTCGAGGCACTTTCCCAACAGACCCTTCTGGCGTCAGCACAGCGGCTTCGCAGAAGCAATGGCTCTTAAGCCACCTGAATGGCCCAGATGCGACCAGAGTGGTGGCAGTCGACGCCAAGGACGCGATAGTCGAGATTCAGGTAAGCGATCTTCCGAAGTCGCGGGGGTGGTACTCACGTCTCTTTGGAAAGGCTCCTGACCTGGAACCATTTGAAGGGAATGTTGAGTTCAAGATAGGCGGCGCTTGGGTGCAAATCGTAGCCGGAAAGCCTCAGCCCTCGAGCTGGAATCTGCAGGTCGAGGTACGAGACCTTTCAAGGGAAAGGGAGCGCCTTCGAGATGCGAAGATCGACGCGACAGAAATCAAGACAGCCCCTGGCATAATCAGCTGGTTTGACCTGAAGGACCCGGACGGCAACGCCATGAGGTGGTACCAGGTGCTAACCGCCGACCCCAAGGTAACCGGCAAGAAGGCATAGCCCCTTCTGGACCGGAGAAGCCAAGGCCCGACCGCAGGTGTTGCGGGTTCCTGGCATCAAGCATAAGTCGGACTGGCTCCGGCCCGACCAAGTTGGCAAAAGCCAGAGCTGACAAGGTCAAGGGCCTCTTCACCGCGCTGATTACCCCCTTCGACGGAGGTGGACGGGTAAGCCCCAATGCGCTCGAGAAACTGGTCTCGTTCCAGATCTCGAAGGGGGCGGAAGGGCTCTTCCCCTGCGGGACCACGGGCATGGGACCGATGCTCTCGCCTGAAGAGCGGAAGGTCGTTGCAGAGACTGTGGTGGAATCCGCCCGTGGGAAGGTGCCGGTGGTGGTGCAGGTCGGAGCCGCTGACACCGCGACAGCGGTGGAGCTGGCGAGGCATGCCGAGAGCATCGGCGCCTACGCGGTGGCCAGCCTGACTCCATACTACTACAAACCAGGCGAAGGGGCGACTGTAAAGCACTTCGAGGCGATCTCGGGGGCGGTGAGCCTCCCCGTCCTCGCCTACGACATCCCCCGGTTCACCGGGAACAGTCTGCAGCCCGAAGCCGCGGCAAAGCTGGCAGAGTCGAGAGTTCTGGCCGGCATCAAAGACTCTTCGAGAGACTTCCTGCACCTTCTGGACCTGCTGGACGTAGTCCCAGACGACTTCGTCGTGATGAACGGGACCGAGGAGTACGGGTTGTACGCTATCATGTCAGGCGCAGACGGCCTCGTCTCCGGAGCTGCAAGCGCGCTCCCAGAATCTTTCGCGTCCATGGTCCAAGCCGAGCGCAAAGGCGACGTCAAATCGGCTCTCGATTCCCAGAACAGGATACAGCTAGTGAAGACCCTGGTCAAGCCCTGGGCGATACCCTCCTACTACGAAGTCCTCAGGGAGAGAGGAATCGACTGTGGTGTCCCTCGGCCCCCGTTCCTCCCCCTGGACGGGAAGCAATCCGCCGGCTTGATCTCCAAGCTCAAAGGCAATGGTCTGATCTAGGTCAGCCCTGCGAGCTCCTCGTAGCGGAAGCATTCCATGACATGGTCGTTGACCATGCCTGTTGCCTGCATGAAGGCGTAGCAGATGGTGGGCCCGACGAACTTGAATCCCCGCATGACCATGTCCCTGCTCATCGCTGCGGCCTGCGGGGTGGCGGCAGGTATCTCTTTCATGGAGCGCCGTCGGTTGACCTTCGGCTTGCCGCCAACGAACCTCCAGACGTAGGAGTCGAAGTTGCCGAACTCTCGTTGGACTTTCAGGAACGCCTTGGCGTTCTCTATGGCCGAATTGATCTTCAGTCTGTTCCTGATGATCCCGGGGTCCAAAAGGAGCCCCTCCGCCCTCCCCCGGTCGTACCTGGCCACCTTGCGTGGGTCGAACCCATCGAACGCCTTCCTGAAGTTCTCCCTCTTTCCGAGTACCGTCCGCCAGGACAGCCCAGCCTGGGCTCCCTCGAGAACCAGGAACTCGAAGAGCGCCTGGTCGTCATGCACAGGGACCCCCCACTCCCTGTCGTGGTAGTCACGGTACAGAGGGTCGTCCGGGGAGGACCATCCGCATCTCTTCAACCCGCCCATGCTCTCCGGCCCGCCTGGTGGTAATTCAAGGGTGTCTCGGCCCAGCGAAGGGTGTAAGTAGAGCGGAGAACGTGTCTGAACGATGCCCATCTGCCCGAAGTGCGGCAAACTGATCAGCGCCAAGAAGTACAAGAGGCATATGGAACGCTGCGGACAGACCCACAAGCACAAAGCGGGTCCACTGCCCTCGGGCGGCGACAACTTCTTCGAGCGGGTCTGAAGCTTAAAACCACCCCCAAGTTTGGCCCCTCAAGCGCCCTGGTCGTATAGAGGTCAGTATGCTGCCCTGTCACCGGCAACGCCGGCAGAGCGGCAGCGACCCGGGTTCGAAATCATATCGACGAAAGTCCCGGCCAGGGCGCTCCTGATTCCAATTCGGCGCTGGGCGTCTTCTACTGGCGTCGCTGTAGCCACACGGAGCGTGGCGGCAGCAGCGAGCATCCTGCCGTCCCCCGTCAGCTTCCCTCGGAGGCTCCGGGTACGTATTCAGCTTCGCGTGGGTGACTGTCCCGGGCCGTCCTGGACGATAGTCTGCTCGTAGTCCCGCTGAACCCGGGGGCCGAGGAGCGTGAACCCCAGAAAGACTGAAATGGTGAAGGCGGCTATGGCGTACCAGCCGAGGGCCGGAGCGAAGACGAGGGCCTGGAAGCTGGCGGGACCGATGGCAGACGCCAGGGACCTGCCGGAGTTCGCTGCCGCATAGTAGTACCCCTGGTACGTCCCTCTGTTCCCTGCCCTCGAAAACAGAGCGACCACTGTCTGTGACGGGACCGTGAGGAGTATCTCGCCCAGTGTGAGCACCACCATGACTCCCTCGTACTCGAGGAACCCGGTCGACAGCCCGGCCATGAGGTAGCTTGCGGCGATCAGCAGGGGCGAAATCAGGAGGGGCAGAACTATACTCTTCGACCTCTGGAACAGCCCGATCACCGGCAGCTGCAACAGGACGATCACCAGCCCGTTTGTAGCGAAGAGATAGCCGATCTGTGTGTTCGTGAAGCTCAGGAAGTCCGCTACGTAGAGCGAGAGGGGGGTTATCTCATACCCTACGCAGATGTAGAGGCACCCCGTCAGCACCAGGAATAGTATCATGTTCCTGTCCTTCGCCCAAGTCAGGTTCCGCTTCGCGGCGCCGTCGGCGTCCTTCCTGTGCCTGACTCCCCCTCTGATCAGGAGCAGAGTTAGGACTATGACGGGCACCACGATAACAGCGCTGAGGAAGAAGACGGTGGAGTATCCAAACACGTCAGTTATCGGGCCTCCCACCGCGGGCCCGATCGCGAATCCAAGGTTCCCCCCGATCGTCAGCAGGTTGTACCCGGGCCTCAGCTGGCTCGTTGGCTGTTCTGCGATGATCGACCCGGTCGCGGGGTTGGAGAACCCCCTCAGGAAGGAGAACAGGGGATAGGCGACGAAGAAGAGGAAGGGGCTCGCTCCTGCGAGGACCATCAGCCCCAGGGCGGAAGAGGTCACGATCGAGGTCGCGTACCCCGCCAACATCACCTTCTTCGGACCAATCGCATCGGTGAGCCTACCTCCGATGAGTTGGCTGCCGAGGTTGAGCACTCCAGCCGCGAAGTAGACCACACCCGTGGCGGCCAGGCTAACCCCGCGCGTCTCCAGGAGGTAGATGCCGAAGAAGGGCATGGCCATCGAGAAGCCGAATGAGTTCAGCGTCCTTATGGCGAACAGCACCCAGGACTCTCTGGACAGGCCCTCCAGTCCATACCTGGAAAGAATCCACATCCGGTGGGCGCCTTCTTGCCGGCCTTGGTCGCTCCGGGCTATCTGAAGCCCAGCCCCGCCGAGTCCATCAGCTTCACACACTCGGCGCATCTCAGCCCCCTTGGCGTCCTGTACAGCCTGGTCTTGGCGCCGCACTGCGGGCACTCGGCGGCGCTGTTGCGTTGCTGCATGGGGGTCTCCGACATGACCTCGGTTCCCTGATATGGGCCCTTCTTATCTCTGCTGAAAGCGAAGCGGGCGCAACCGCCCCTTGCACCGACCTCCATTCCAGTCTTAAATACCGGACGGAGCGCGCGAGCCCAGTTCTCTTCCGTGAAAGAAGCAAGCTACCCAGTGATACAAGTTTGAACAGTTTCGACGAACTCCAGCTGCGTCCCGACATCAAGAAAGGGGTGATGGCGGCGGGCTTCATCAGGCCCTTTCCGATCCAGGCTCAGGCAATCGGCCCGCTCCTCGAAGGGAAGAACCTCGTGGGCCAGGCCAAGGCCGGGTCTGGAAAGACCCTCGCCTTCGGAATCCCGTTGGTACAGGCGGTGGACGAACGTGTCCCCCGCGTGCAGTGTCTCGTCCTCGCGCCCACCAGAGAGCTTGCGGTCCAGATCACCCTGGAGCTCCAGAAGATAGGGGCATACACCTCCGTGAGGGTCGTCACCGTCTACGGGGGCCAGTCCATGAACGTCCAGCTGGACGCTCTCAGGAGGGGAGCGCACGTGGTGGTGGGCACCCCGGGGAGGACAATCGACCACATCAAGAGGGGTACCTTGAGGCTCGACTCCACAAAGCTGGTCGTGCTGGACGAGGCCGACGTGATGCTCGACATGGGCTTCATAGACGACGTGGACTACATCCTGGGGAAGACCCCCGCCTCAAAACAGATGGCTCTCTTCTCGGCCACCATGCCGCGGGCCATCGTGCAGCTGGCCCAGAGGTACATGGCTGAGCCGGTGAGGGTGATGGTCGACGTCAACGAGCCCTCGGCAGAGACCCTGGAGCAGTTCTTCGCCCGGGTCGAAAGGGACGAGAAGCTCCCGCTGCTCCTGGACATCCTCGCAAAGGAGAACAGGAAGAGCGCGGTGGTCTTCTGCAGGACGCGGTACGGCACCATCCGCCTCGCCCGGGACCTCGAGAGGCGGTTCCACAGCGTGGTTTCGCTTCACGGCGACCTCTCACAGAACCAGAGGGACCACTCCATGGGCCTCTTCAGGGCCGGAAGGGCTGACATCCTGGTCGCGACCGACGTCGCCAGCAGGGGGATAGACGTCAGGCAGGTCGATTGCGTGATAAACTACGACGTCCCCGAGGATCCTACGGTCTACTTCCACAGGGTGGGAAGGACGGCCAGGGCGGGGGACCTTGGGAAATCCTACACCTTCGTGAGCAGGGACGAGAGTCCCGACTTCGCTAGGATAGTCGCCCTCGCCAAAGCTCCCATCAAGCCTCTCCGGGAGCAGGACGCCAGGGCGCCGAGGGGTCCGCCTCCCCTTTCGGCAACGGGGCCGAGGCCCTGGAGGCACGGTCGGAACGAAAGGCACCGTGGGAACCCGCGGCGGTGGCGCCGGTACTGACGGCCCTACTCTCGCTGGCAACGACTACAAGCAGACGCCGTTGAAGCAGGCGGGTCGCCAGGGCCGGCCGAACGGACTCGGCTCGACCATGCTGGGCTCCTGTACCGTTTCGTCGACCAAAGTGGCGCGTTGTCCAAAAGGGGAGGACAGACACGCCGGGGCCGGAACCCGATACCGTTAATATCAGGCCGCCCTCGGCGTGGTTTGAAGCCAGTTGGGTAAGCGCAAGGTCCTCAGCGAAGCGAACCTCAAGGAACTGGTGATGCCCCAGCAGGGCGAGATCCTCGGCAGGGCGATCAAAATGACGGGGGGAGACCAGGTGATAGTGAAGTGCTCCGACGGCGTCACCCGCAACTCCAGAATCAGGGGGAAGCTGAAGCGGAGGATGTGGATCAGGGAAGGGGATGTCGTGCTCGTGGCTCCCTGGGACTTCGACAACAGCAAGGCCGACATCATCTGGCGGTACATCGCGGCACATGCGCAGTGGCTCGATTCCAACGGCTACCTGAAGGGCATCTGACCGAGAGCCTTTACGCTTCTTCTGCAGACCGCGTCTCCATGGGCGACTCTCCCGACGTCGATTTCCTCATCGCGGGGGCCGGAATCCTCGGGGTCTCGCTCGCCTACTGGCTCACCACCCTCTACGACTGCTCGGTCGCCATAGCCGACCTCGCCGGAACGGCTGGGGCGCACACATCGTCCCGCAATACCGGGGTCATTCACAGGCCATACTACCTCGACCCGCAGAAGAAGAGAGTCTTCGCGCGCACCTCGCTCCTCTCTTACCGCATGTGGGAGGGTCTCGCGGCGAGCGCCGGGCTCCCCTGGAGGAGGGCGGGGACGTTCAACATTGCACTGGAGGAGAGCGAAGTCCGCACACTGGAGGAGTATGGCAGATGGGGCATCGAGAACGGGATGGACGAATCCGAGCTGGAGCTGATGGACGGGAAGGGGGTGAAGGCGCGGGAGCCCGAGGTGAGCTGCAGGGCCGGACTCCACTCAAAGTCAGACGTGTCCGTTGACTTCGGGGCGTTCACCCGCCACGTCTGGACGCTCCTCCTGGCACGTGGGGCGAAGTTCCTCGGACGCAGAAAGGTTGTCGCAGCGACGGCGGAGGGGGGGAAGACGGAGGTCAGGTTCAGCGGGGACGGAGGCATGACCTCCATCCGGTGCAGGTTCCTGCTCAACGCGGCAGGTGGAGGCGCGCTTGCGATCGCGAAGATGGCAGGGTTCGCCCGCGAGTACGCCATGCTCAACTTCAGGGGCGAGTATTGGGTGGTGGACGAACCTTATGCGTCGCGCGTCTCGACGAACATCTACCGTCCCCCCAGGTTCCCCCAATACCCCTTCCTCGACCCGCACTTCGTAGTGAGAGCTGATGGTGAAAGGCAGATCGGGCCGAACGCCGTGATCGTCCCGGGGCCCTATGTCTACTCTGGCGCAGGCCTTCCCAACGCGCTCTCGTATCTTGAAAGGCCGCTCCTGCCGAAGGTGAGCCTCCTCACCGACAGGGATTTCGTCGCAATGGCCGCCGCCGAGTGGAGGAGCTCTCTTTCCAAGGACGCCATGTGCAACCGGGTAAGGAAGTTCGTCCCCGGGTTGGTTGCGAGCACCCTGAACCGCCGCGCGGTCTTCGGCGTGAGGTGCTCCATCGTCGACCGCGGCGGTTTTGTCCCCGAAGCGCTTCTCTTCAAAGGGGACCGCTCGGCCCACATAATCAACTACAACTCTCCGGGAGCAACGGGCGCGCCAGCCTACTCGGCCCTGGTCGTCGAGGAGCTGAGAAGGGAGGGGCTTCTGCCGGCGCTCAAGGAGCGTCGGGGGGGAGCGGCCATCTCTGGATGGGACTACGAATCGGTTGTCAGCCGCTTCTGACCGGGGTCTGCTTCTCTACTCCGGCGCGCGGAAGGTTCTTCTCGCGCACATGCCCTTCAGGGCTGCGGCCGGACGCCCACGCCCACATCGCCGGGATGAGCCCTCTAGAGCAGGAGCGACACGGCCCTTGACGCTCTTCCGCCGCTCAATCCAGGGCGCCCTTTCAACGGTATCTTCTGCGGTACGAAAAGAACGTCAACAGGTCGTAGAGGATCTTCACCCCTCCCCCGACGAACGGCACCGCTGAGACGAGCCCCAGCCCCAGGACCCCTGCGGCAACAGGCCCTGCGGCGGACGACCCCAGGCTCCGGAGGGTGTTCGTCGTTGCGTACGCCTGCACCCGCTCGTTCTTCTGGAACATCTCGGACATCAGCGCCTGCCGGGTGGGGACGTCCATCTGGGAAAAGCTCTGGCGTAGGAACAGGAAGGCTAGCGCTGGGAGGAGTGAGCCTGCCAGCCCCATGAGGACCAGGAACCCGTTAGACAGCAGATGAGTGTATACCATGGTCCTGAGGTTCCCCACCCTCGCGGCGATCAGGGCTGCACCGTAGGTGGATGCGGCCGCGACCAGAGCGGCAACGAAGAAGATGGACCCCTCAGCCTCGAGCTGTAGCCCGTAGGTGCTCTTGAACCAGATCGATAGGAGGTAGGTTGTGACGAACACGCCTCCGAAGGCGTCCAGGGAGAAAAGGCCGGACAGGCGGACCAGGTCCTTCTTCGACTGCGGGCCGAGGTTTGCGAGCCCTGGGGCAGTCGACCTCCCCTCTTCGATGCCGTGCAGCCTGCTGTAGATTACGAAGAGCAAGGCCCCGGCGACGGCGAATCCGACGAAGACGGCGCGGAAAGAAGACATGGTGTTGCCCAGCAGTCCCGGCCCTGCAGATGTGAGCTGACCGACAGCAGCCGCAGAGTATCCAATGAGGTTGTATCTTCCGAACGCCTTCACCGCCGACTTTGACCGGGCAAGCTCAGGCAGCGTCCCCGCCTCGATCGACTGAAACGGGCCTGCTTCCGTGCCGGTGCTGCTAATGTTGCCGACGAGGCACGCGACGAGTATCGGCGCCAGCGAGGTGCTGACAGCTAGCACTGCACCTGCAGCGACCATCAACAGACTGAACGCCTGCAGAAGCCGCCTCCTCCCCACGACAGAGTCGAGATAGGTGACCGCGACGTTGGAAACGGCATTCCCCGCGAGGATTGCCACCAGGGCCACTCCCTGGAAGAAGAGGCCATACCCGATTGTCCCCAGATAGAAAGGGAGCACAATGCTGAGCAGCCCTGAGACGTAGACGCGGACCCCCTTCGCGACGTAGACCGGCAGGGGCCCGGAGCTTCGCGGCTCGGCGCTCAATTCTTGGACTTCGCGTATTCCAGCTTCATGGTGCCCTCGAGCCGGCCCCTGCAGCGCCCGTGCAGGGGGTCGTAGAGCGGGAACTGCAGTCTCGTGTTCTCGTGGTCGTCCTTGGCGATGACCCTGAACCCAGCAGCCGAAGCTTCGGGCCCCGCGGGTTCCGGTGGGGCGTCGGGAGTCTGTGCGTCGGCCCCTTCGGGGTGCCTGCAACATCCAGTAGCGAAGGGCCATGCAGACAATGCTTCTCTAAGATGGCGTCAAGGCTGAGGAACTCCCGGTCCCCCTCAACATGGTGGTCCAGCTCGTCCCCCGGCCCATAGAGCGGGGTCCCCCCACTCTGCCTTGCCAATTCGCTCGCCGTGTCTGCGGAGTCGAAGAAGTATTCGGCATCGGGGTCGACGAGCCTCTTCATCAGCCATGGGCGGGTGGTCCCGTCGACCTTAGCTCTCACGGGCGTCCCACTTCATTTGTAGCACGCGCGGGGAGGCCATCCTCGGATATATTGCCTCCGCCCTTCCTCCCCCAGTAGGCGAATACGACCCCTCCGGTCATCCTGGCGGTCTCGATCATCTCGAATCCGCAGCGCCCCAGGGCCAGAGGGAGCTCGCTGTCCCAGCGCGTATCTTCGATTATCTTCGGCAGGTCCTTGAACGTCGTCGCCTCTCTCCTCCTTGCGAGCGCCAGACAGACCCCGACGGCACGCAGGCCACACCGTATGTACATCTGGAGCAGCGGCGCGAGGGCGCCCCTTGGCTTTGCGAAGTCATAGACGGCGGCGTGGGCGCCCGGGCGGGTCACCCGTGCGAGCTCCTTTGCGAACGCCTCGGCGTCCACATACTTTGGAACGTAGCAGCTCACCACAGCGTCGAAGGACCCTCCGGGAAATGGAAGGAACTCGGCATCTGCGTTGGTCAACAAGGCGACGTTGGAGGCGGACTTGGCCTTTGCGACCAAGATCATTTCGGCAGAAAGGTCGAGCCCCACGAACTTCAGCCCCCCTTTGGCCATCCTGTCCTCAAGGACCAGGGTCCCGCACCCTATGTCCAGGACCAGCCCGCTATGGCTGAAGACGAGCTTCCGCGCCACCCAGTCCTTCCAGCGCCTGTCCTGATACATTGTGGCGAGGTCCAGGGTCAGCTCGTACGAACCAGCGAGCCCAGCGAAGATCTTCAGCGACTTCCCTTTCAGACCACCGGCCCGCAAACCCCTGGGGAGTCCAACGGCTCCTCTCTTAACCCCTCGAAACTTCGCTGTTTTCAGGGGAAGAAACGTCCAATAGGCCCGGCCAACGGTTGCAGTAGACAGTTGTCGGGCGGGAGAGCGGGTACGCGCGAGAGAGAATGGTGGGTCCCTGCCTTCGGGCCCCGGAAGTTCAGGCTCTTCCTCGGGTTGAGCTTCTACCCCTATTCGCTGATGAACGCAAGCTACGTGGCCGTAGGCTCGCTGCTCGCGACCACCGTCCACTATGACAGGATGCTCGGGATGGCGGTGGTCTACCTGCTCGCTGTGGGCGTCTCGGCGCATTCGCTGGACGCCATGGCGCCGAACAAGCCGTGGGGGGACTTCCTCTCTCGCAGCCAGCTCTCCGCCCTGGCCGTAGGCGCGCTACTGCCGGCGCTCGCCGTCGGCCTCTACTATGCCATCAGTGACGCTCCGCTGCTCATCCCCCTGGGCCTGGCGGAGCTCTTCTTCCTCCTCGCGTACAACCTCGAGCTCTTCGACGGCAGGTTCCACACCGACCTCTGGTTCGCTGTGTCCTGGGGGTTCCTCCCGGTGCTCGCCGGGTACATCGTGCAGACTGACGCCCTGAGCTTCGCGTCTCTGGCGGGGGGTGCCTTCGGTTTCAGCACCGCCTTCATAGAGATCAGCGCTTCAAGACCCTACAAAGCGCTGAGGCGGGAGGGAAGCACCTCCGAGCTGGCGTCGAAGCTCGAGACGATTCTGAAGTGGATCGTCGCCACCGTCATTGTGACCGCCGCCCTTCTGCTCGCCATGTCCCTTCAGGCCCGCGGTCCTGCCGTCTAGCTCACGTCCACGTAGATATACGCGGTCTGCTGCACGCCCCCTTCAGTCAGCGTCACAGCTACGACATAGCGGCCCTGCGGGGTCGCACCGTCGAGTGCGAAGTTCACCGTGAGCATGTAGGGGGAACCGCCTGCAGGGACGGCTGAAGTGCTCGGCGAGACGTGGATGAGGTTCGGGACCGACCCGTACCCCTCGGAGTCGGAAACGTTGACTCCCAGCGGCGTAGACCACGACCCCTTCACCCTTAGGGTTACGGAAGCGCTCCCGCCCGGTGGCACGGTGAGGGTGCCGTTCTCAGCCGGGCTGACACTGAACTCCGGCTGGTAGGTTGAGCTGACGAACCCTACGTAGTTTCCAGTTTCCGAAGTGAACCATAGGCCTCCCGCCCCGAGGGAGATCGACTCGTCGTTCTGCACCCCAGCCGGTCCAGACGCGGGAGGGTTGGACTCGCTGATCTCGGTAAGGGTTCCTCCGGTGCTGTTGAGGATGGCGATTTTGTTCGCGTCGTGCTCGTTGAACCAGACGCGGCTGCCGTTGGCTATCGCGACCAGGGGCAGCGTCGTGGACCAGGGGACAGTCGAGGTCGGGTACTTCGTCCACTGGCCGGTGGCGAAGTCGTAACTGAGGACACTGGACGGGCCGTGCTGGGCGACCCATATTCTGCCGTCGGAATAGGAGACGCTTGTGGGGAGCGTCAGGGTGTAGCCTCCGCCGACGACGGCCGGAGTGATGGCAGACGACACTTCAGAAGGGTCGAACGAGTAGACGTGCCCGGTGCAGATGCATCCCTTGGTCGTCGCGTTCTCCTGCAGATTGAGAGCCGCAATGAACGCAAGAGAGGAGTTCACGAAGCTGAGCTGGATGGGCTCGTCCGCCCCTATCCCACGAAGCCTGACTGTCGAGAGGGTCAGGTTGGGGAAGATCCTGCCCAGTGCCCCAGGGGTGTTGTCCGAAGTGAACCACAGGTTCCCGTCTGGTCCCACGGCGAGCCAGTATGGGAACTGGGCCCCCGAAGTGGTGTTCACCCTGACCGTCGACCCGTCGCCAGGGTTGACACCAAGGATCGCATTGCCGTACTCGTCTGCGACCCAAACCCTCCCCTCCCAGAGCGCTATCCCCGAAGAGCTCGCCGAGTGGAGGCAATCGGGAGGCTGGGGCGTGGGGTACCCCGGCCACGCGTACTCCACCAGTGTCCCGTTCCCTGGGTAGAGGTGCGCCACTCCGGGGGTCTCCTCTTCAGCGAACCAGACAGACCCGTCGGGGGCCGTGGTGATGGCGTTGGGCCACCTTCCCTGGCTCGGGAGCTTGTATTCGGTGACGCCGCCGAAGGTCGTGCTGGTGACGTGGCTCCTTGAAATCGACCCGGGAGCGATAGGGTCGCATTGGGCTGTCGGCGTTGCGTAGTATGTCTCGTAGTAGTAGGCGAAACCGGCGACGGCTACGATGACCAGCAACCCGACAGCAGCGAGGGCGTTCCTCGTCAGCTTGGGCATAGGGATCCGCTCAGGAGTACGCTTCGAAGCCACTGCCCAGGGACCCAAGGGCCAGCTTCTGCTCCATTATCTCGTTGGCTCCTTCGTAGATCATCGTAACCCTGGTGTCTGCAAGGTGCCTCGCCGGCCTGTTTTCGAGCGAATATCCGTTCGCCCCGAATATCTGCACTGCCCGGTTGGCCGCGTCGAACGAAGCGTTCGCGGCGAAGTACTTCGCCCTGGCGCAGGCGAGATCCGTGATGTCCCTGAGCTCCGCGTTCATTGGATCTTCTTCGTACTTCTGCTTGACGAAGGCCGCCTTGAGGAGGAGCAGCTTAGCCGCCTCCAGGTTCGTTGACATCAGCCCGATGTGCCTTTGCACGAGCTGGTGCTTGCCGATCAGCTTCCCGTGCTGGAACCTCATGCTGGCGTACCTCACCGACTCGTCGAGGCAGTCTTGGATGACCCCGACGCAGCCTGCCGCGACGCTCAGCCTCCCGTTCATAAGGCCTGAGAGCGCCACCGACATCCCCTTCCCCGGCGGCCCTAGGAGGTCTTCCCTGGCCACTTCGACCTCGTCAAGGTAGAGCGTCGAGGTGTCCGCGGTCGGGAGCCCGAGCTTGTGCTGGATCAGCTCGGCCCTGAACCCGCTGCTCTGCGAATCTACGATGAAGGCGCACATGCCGGTGCTCTTCCCCTTTGGGTACGCGAAGACGAGCACGTACTTCGCCGTCGAACCCAGCGATATCCACATCTTCTGTCCTGTGATGTAGTATCTCCCACCCTTCTCCTCGAAGTACGTCTTCAGTGACGCCGGGTCGCTCCCGGCGCTGGGCTCTGTCAGCCCGAACGCAAGTATGGCGTCCCCCCTGGTCGCAGGCGGAAGGAGCCTCCCCTTCTGCTCCTCGTTCCCCCAGTGCTGAATCGTCATCTGGCCCAGGGCGAGATGCACCGAGAAGAACGTCCTCAGCCCGGTCCCTTCCCTCCCTATCCTCTCCACCGCGAGGGCGTAGGTCACCATGTCTGACCCCTGCCCGTCCCCGTACTTCCTCGAGACCGGGAGCCCGAGCAGATGGGCCTTCGCGAAGAAAGGCTTCACCTGGTCGTTGACTCTGTGCTCAAGGTAGTATCTGTCCTCGACCGGCCTGAACTCCCTGCAGGCCCTGTCCACCTGCTCGAGGATCAACTTCTGCTCTTCTGTGACGTCGAAGCTCATCTTCGAGAGGTTCACGAACTCGTCCTGCTCCGGCATCTCTAATCTCTCCACCTCTCCTTCCTGACCCGGCCCTTCACATGCTCCACAATCTCTTCGAAGGAACTCCCCGGCCCGTATAACCCGGTTATCCCTAATCTCAGGAGCCTCGGCTTGTCCTCTTCTGGTATGATGCCCCCGCCCACGACCACGATGTCCTTCCCGCCCATCTTGTCTAGGAGCTTCTTCACCTTGGGGAACGCTGTCATGTGGGCGCCATTGAGGAGCGACAGGGCCACCACGTCGACGTCCTCGTCGACCGCCATCTGTGCGACCTGCTCCGGGGAAGGGAGGAGCCCGCTGTAGATCACTTCCATGCCCGCGTCCCTGAATGCCCTTGCTAGCACCAGGACCCCTCTGTCGTGTCCGTCGAGCCCGGGCTTGGCCACGAGTATCCTGATCCTCCTCTGGACCGCGGCCGATTTCCTTGGCAAACCCGATTTCGAGCGACCCGAGGCGCCTTCAAAACCTTTGCTGGCCGACCGGGGAGCCGGTGCGCTGCCGGTGAATAGGGCGGCGGCTACAGCAGCATTGGCTCTTTGAACCCGCCCCAGGCCTCGCGGCCTACGTCCACCACCTCCCCAAGGGTGGCGTACTGCATCACCGCATCGAGCATGGGGTAGATGGAGTTGGCCTTCTCGCTCCCGAAGGCTTTCTCCAACCTGGCCAGAGCGGCCTTCACCTTGACCTCGTCTCGCGTCTTCTTCACCGCGTTCAGCCTCCTGACCTGGCTGCGCTGAGCCCTGAAATCTATCTTCAGTGTCTCGATCGGCTCCTTCTCCTCCTTCGCGAGCTTGTTTACCCCGACCACCGAGTCCCTCCCCTCCTCCACGCGCTTCGAAAGCCTGTAGGAGTTCTCAGCTATCTCCCGCTGAAGATAGCCGGTCTTAATGGCCTTCAGCAGGCCCCCGGCCGAGTCGATTCTGTCGAAGTACTTGTACGCCTCTTCCTCAAGCTGTTCCGTCAGCCACTCCACGTAGTATGACCCTCCGAGTGGGTCTATGACGCTTGCCACTCCGGTCTCCTCCGCGATCACCTGCTGCGTCCTGAGCGCTACCTCCACCGCCTGCTCCGTCGGCAGGGCCCAGGCCTCGTCGTAGGAGTTGGTGTGCAGAGACTGGGTCCCCCCGAGCACCGCAGCCAGGGCCTCGATGGCCGTCCTAACCACGTTGTTGAGGGGCTGCTGCCAGGTAAGGGAGGCGCCCGACGTCTGCGTGTGGAACCGCATGAGCAGGCTCCGCTTGTCCTTGACCCCGTACTTCTCCCTGAGGACGGTGGCCCATATCCTCCTCGCGGCCCTGAACTTCGCGATCTCCTCGAAGAAGTCCATGGTCGAGTTGAAGAAGAAGCTCAATCTCGGAGCGAACTGCTCCACCTTCAGCCCCGCCTCCAGCCCCAGCTCCACGTAGCCGAACCCGTCGGCCAGGGTGAACGCCAGCTCCTGGACAGCGCTCGACCCGGCCTCGCGGATGTGGTAGCCGCTTATGCTGATGTAGTTCCAGAGGGGCATCTCCTTCGTCGAGAAGACCATCAGGTCCCTTACGAGCCGAAGGTGCGCTTCAGGAGGGTAGACCCACTCCTTCTGGGCTATGTACTCCTTCAGCATGTCCGCCTGCACCGTCCCCCTCAGCTTCGATATCGGGACGCCCTGCTTCTTCGCCACCCCCGCATACATGCATGTGAGCACGGTGGCCGGGGCGTTGATCGTCATTGAAGTGCTCACCTTGCCGAGCGGTATCTCGTCGAAGATCACCTCCATGTCCTTCATGGACGACACGTTGACCCCGCACCTCCCCACCTCGCCATGTGCGCGCTCGTGGTCGCAGTCGTAGCCGTAGAGGGTGGGCATGTCGAAGGCGACGCTCAGCCCGGTCTCTCCGTGGTCCAGAAGGAGCTTCAGCCTCCTGTTGGTGTCTTCCGGGGTCCCAAACCCCGAGAACATCCGCATGGTCCACTTCCTCCCCCTGTACATGTTTGGGTAGACTCCGCGGAGGTAGGGGAAGACTCCCGGGAACCCCTGAGACGCGTAGTCGGCGTTGCCGAGGTCGTCGGGGGTGTAGATCGGCTTCAGCGGAATCCCAGACGCAGTCTGATGCTCCTTGGCTTCCTCGGGGAATCGGGCAGTCCAGTCGGCGTAGACCGTTCCCTGCCACTGCTTCAGGCCCCTGCGGACCTGCTCCACGGCCTTCCGGTCGAAGAGGGACCCGGTCACAGCCCTCGATTCCACCAGCGCTTTGGCCTTCCTCTTCCAGTAGGGGTCGCGGCCAGTCCTCAGCATGCCAGCGACACCGAGCCCGCACTCAGAGATAAAGAATCCCTTCCAACCAATAAAAGAGGGAACCGGGACGGCCCGCGTGGTTGCAGCTCTCAAAGCTGGCGTCCGGTATCAAGAGAGGGGATAGGGTCGCCCTAGCCAAGGGCATCACGCTGGTAGAGAACGAGCCTGGCCGGGCGTCAGCTCTTCTCCGCGGCTTCGGGGTTCCGACAAGGAGCTTCGTACTGGGCGTCACCGGGCCGCCGGGGACAGGCAAGAGCACCCTCGTCGACAGGCTGATCGCCTCCTACCGGGAGAAGGGGTTGAAGGTCGGGGTGATCGCAATCGACCCGACCAGCCCCCTGACCGGGGGAGCCCTCTTGGGGGACAGGATCCGCATGACGGCCCACTCCGTAGACAGGAGGGTGTACATCAGGAGCATGGCGTCCCGAGGGTGGTCGGGCGGGCTCTCGAGGGCTGCCGCCGACGCGATCCGCCTGATGGATGCGGCCGGGTTCGACGTGGTGCTCCTCGAGACGGTGGGCATCGGCCAGTCGGACATCGAAGTCGTCGGCGTGTCACACGCTGTGCTGGTCGTCCTCATGCCGGGGCTCGGAGACGACGTCCAGGTGTCGAAGGCGGGGCTGATGGAAGTTGGTGACGTCTATGTCGTGAACAAGGCTGACCTCGAAGGCGCGGACACCATGGTGGTGAGCATACTTTCTCTGTTCAGGGGGACCCTCCGCTCTCCGCCGGTCCTGAAGGTGTCCGCCCTGTCCGGAGAGGGAGTCGAAAAGCTGCTGGGGGCAGTCGAGGGGTTCCGGGGGAGGTTCGTTTCGGGGGCTGAAGATATGAGGTTGAAGAGCGTCCGTGGGATGATTGTGGAGACCGCCCGGGGGGCGGCCATGACGAGGTTCGCGGCAGTGTCCGAGCGTGGGGCTGACCGCCTGGCGAAGAGGGTGGTCAGGGGGGAGCTGACCATCGAGGCGGCTGCGGCAAAACTCGCGCCCTAGCTCCGCCTTTCGCCGATTCTCGTGTAGCCCAGGCCAGTGGCCCCGACGTACTCCGAGTCGGGCCTGATCAGCTTGTTCTCTTCGACCTGCTCGTTGTAGTGAGCCATCCAGCCGAAGACCCTGCTCGCAGCGAAGATGGGGGTGTAGAGAGGGACTTCGATGCCGAGCAGGTAGAAGATGGGCGCCGCATAGTAGTCGAGGTTCGGCGGGATCTTCTTCCTCTCCCACATCTCTCTTTCCACCGCGTCACAGAGCTCGTAGAGCCATGCGCCTTCCCTTCTCCTTTCCACCATCTGCTTCAGGTACTCCTTGCAGAGCCTCGCCCTGGGGTCGAAGGCCTTGTACACCCTGTGGCCGAACCCCATCAGCTTCCTCCCCTCGCGGAAAGTCTTGTCCATGAACTCCACTACCCTCGCGGGGTCCTTCACTTCGAGCAACATCTCCATGGCGGCTTCGTTGGCTCCCCCATGCAGCGGCCCCTTGAGCGAGGCCAGCCCAGCCGAAGCCGCTGCGTAGGGGTCGGCCAGGGTTGACGCTACCACCCTCACGGTGAAAGACGAGGCGTTCATGTCGTGTTCCATGTAGAAGATCAGGACCCTTTCGAACACCCAACGCTCGAAGCCGCTCGCCTCGCGCTTGGTCAGCATCTGCAGCAGATCGTCGGCGAAGCCCAGCCCTTCCTTTGGGAGCCTCGGTCTCTGGCCCCCGGGGACCCTGCGACTGTTCGCGGCAAGGACTGACATCTTCGCCTGGATCGACGCCTCTTCGCCTGCGACGGTCTTTTCACGGTCCAGGCTCCCAAGGGCCGATACCGCCGTCCTGATGACGTCGATGGGGTGCGCCTGCTTGCCGAGGTCCCGCATTATCCCGAAGACCCTTCTGTCGACATGCGACCTGCCGTCGAGGCCATTCGTGAACGCCCGCAGTTCCCCCCTGGTCGGGAGGCGCCCGTTGACGACGAGGTAGGCGGTCTCCTCAAAACTCGCGTTGGCTGCCAGGTCGGCTATAGGATAGCCTCTGTAGACGAGCGACCCGTCAGAGGCGCTCTTCGAAATCTTGGTGTCGGCGACCGAGACGCCTGCAAGGCCCCTGGGGACCCTCAGGGGGCCGGCGGCTTCGCTCATCTCGCACCCTTCCTCAGCCGCTTCGCGGCGGCGAGTGCCCGTGCGTCGGCAGCTTCGTACATGTCATAGTCAATCAGGTCGTAGAACTCCTTTCTTGTCATGAGGGAACCGACCATCCCCCTCTGCGTCCCCTCTAGCTTCAGCTTCTCCAGGGTCTCCTTCACCGTCTTCATCATGGCCCTGAAGGCGGTCACCGGGAAGATCACGATGTTGTAGCCCATGTCTTCGAACTCCTTTGCGCTCATGTATGGGGTCTTTCCGAACTCCGTCATGTTCGCCATCAAAGGAATCGCCATCTTCTTCCTGAACTCCACGAACTCTTCCCTGCTCTCGAGCGCCTCGGGGAATATGACGTCGGCCCCGGCTTTCGAGTAAGACAGCGCCCTTTCGATCGCGCCGTCTATCCCTTCCACCGCCCTGGCGTCTGTCCTTGCGATGACGAGCAGCTCTCTGCCCGCCTCTCCCTTGGCTGACACCAGCTTCTTCACCATCTCGTCGGTGTCAACGAGCTCCTTTCCCTCGAGGTGGCCGCACTTCTTGGGGAGGACCTGGTCTTCGATGTGGAGGGCCGCGGCTCCGGCAGACTTCAGCTCCTGGACTGTCCTCGCAACGTTGAGCGCCTCCCCGAACCCGGTGTCGGCGTCGACTATGAGGGGGGTGTGCACCTGTGACGTGATCTGCCTGGTGGCCTGGGCTACCTCGCTCAGCGTCGTTATGCCCAAGTCCGGGAGTGCGAGGAGGTTGGAGAACCCGGCCCCTGAGAAATAGAGGGCCTTGAAGCCGGCTTTCTGCGCAAGTTTCGCGACAGAAGGGCTGAAGACTCCTGGGGCTACGACTATGCCCTTCCCACCCAACATCTTCCGGAGGTCGTCTGCCTTGCCCAAGTTCGACCGTGACAGGCGGCTGTGCCTCGTGTTTTAGGTTTGCCCCCATCAGCGTTAAATCGCGCGCTCCGGCCGACCGGACGTGCTCGACTACGTCTCTCACGCCGCGCCCCACGACGTCGTGTTCGTGCACGGAGCTGGCGGCAACAACCTCCTCTGGAACAGGACCCTCCAGCATCTGTCCGGCGACTCCAGGGCCCTGGCGATCAACCTCCCGGGCCACCCCAGCGGCGCCATCTCCTGCACCACGGTCGCTGAATATGCCGAAGCCCTGCATCAATTCCTGTCGGAGAGCGGACTGAGGGCCCCAGCCCTCTGCGGCCACTCCATGGGCGGGGCGATCGCCCTGGTCCTCGCGGTCCGCCATCCTGACGACATCGGCGGCCTTATCCTAGCCAGCACGGGAGCGAAGCTCGGCGTCGATAAGGCGCTGATTGAGGGCCTAGGCGAGGACCCGATGAGGGCGATCGAAAGGGTCATCACTCCTTGGAGCTTCAACTCCATAGAGCTGGGCCTAGGGCGCGAGGCCAGGACTGCGCTGTCGGTGTCTAACCTCCCCGTCTTCTTGAACGACTACCTCGCCTGCCAGGGGTTCGACGTGAGGTCGGGGCTGTCAAATATCCGTACGGACACTCTTGTGGTATGCGGGGACAAGGACAAGATGACCCCGCCGAAATGGTCCCACTATCTGAACGAGAACATAGTTGCGTCGGAACTCTACTTCGTCAAGGACTCTGGGCACATGCTCCCTCTTGAGAAGCCCGAGTCATTTGCCGGGCTGGTCCAGTCTTTCCTCGAAAGGCTCCGCTGAAGGGCTGGCTGCGCTCCGGCCACCGGCTGCCGATTCGTTGCGGGCGGCAGGACCGAAGCCGTCCGGGACCACCCCGATGCGTATGTCCATCTGCTCCGCCGCTCGCACGGTCTGCCCTAGTCCGTGAACTCTTCTCCCCCCCTGGCTATCCTCGTCATCTCCCCGACGAGGGCGATCATCCCCTCCAGGGTCGTGGAGGAGACCGGGTAGAGGTCTGCGCCAAAAGAGAGCCTCCTTATGGCCCTAAAAAGCTCGGAGTAGAGCGAGTACTGCTCGCCGTCTTTGGTGCCCGAGAGCGCGCCTTCGAAGACCTTCGTGTCCCTGCTCCACTCCGCAATGCGCTTCACCCCGTCCCTCGCTATGTCCCTTTTCGTCAGCACGGTGATCTTCGGGACGCTCAGCCTGAGCCCGACGGATGCTGACAGCAGTGCGAGCGAGAGGAAGTTGGAAGGCGTGTTCGCCAGGAGAGGGTCGACGAGGAAGAGGAGCAGCTTGGAGTCTGCTTTCATCTCCCTCACGATGAACTCCCCGCTCTCCCTGAACGCGAAGAGCTCCGTCTGACCCGGTGTGTCCACTATCACGTTCTCGGCCTTGAAGGAGTCTATCTCTTCCTGGATCTCGCCTATCTTGGTGGCTGTGAGGTCGGCTGCGAGGATGAGTGCGCCGTTGGGCCCGAGGCCATAGTCCTCCATCACCTGCTGCAGCTGGATCCTGTCCCTCACGTCCACGTCGGGCTCGTAGGGGAGGTCGACCACCCCCGGGTCCAGGTTGACCGCAATGGCGTCTTCTCCTCTGTTCACGTACCAGTTCTTCAGAGCGTTAGTAAGCAGGGACTTACCCGAGCCCGCCGTGCCGGTGACGAAGGTCACTTCCAACGGCGTTCTCCCCCCTTGAGCCCCCTGACCGACTCGACCCTCCCGCCCAACTGCTCCACAGCCAGGGCCAGCTCGTCCGCCACCGCTTCCCCTTCCGCTTCGGTCCGCCCTGTGTCCGTCCCAACCAGTGCAACGTCCAACTCTAACCTCGAGACCCCCTCCCTAACCCCCCGGGGGTGCGACTTGATGTAGGCTCCGGGGTGCCTCCTGAGCTCCTTCGCGAGGGCAGGCGCCAGCGCTGACTCGAGCACTCCCACGAGCTTCATCCTCACGTAGCTCCTGTGAAGCCTTCCCAGCATCGACCTTACTTCTGGCTCGACCGATGCCCTGAAGATGCTCCGCATTTCGGCGGGGACGCCGGGGAGGCAGAATATCGTGGTCCCGCCTGCCGCAAGCCTGACCCCCGGGGCAGTGCCGGCATCATTCTTCAGCGGCACGGAGCCGGCTGGCAGCCTCGCCATCTTGAGCCGGGCTGGTGTCAGTTCGACCGTTCCCATCCCCCTCTTGTCATAGTGCTCCCTGATTAGCTCCAACGCCTTTTCGTTCCTGCGGAGGCCTGTCCCCAGCGCCCGCGAGATTCCGCTGAGCGTCATGTCGTCGTGCGTGGGACCGAGCCCGCCTACGACTACAACGAAGTCCGGCCCCCTCCTGAGGGCCTCCTTCAGCGCCCTCCCGATCTCGTCAAGGTCATCATCGACCGTGGTAACTTCATTGATCATCGAGCCCAGGCGGGCCAGCCTCCTTCCCACCCAGTGCGCGTTCGAGTTCATCGTCCTGCCTATGAGCAACTCCTTCCCGACAGCGAGCATCTCCACCCTGACCAATGCTCCATGCCCACTTCGACAGGCCTTAAAACGAGTCCCGAGGGCGTCACCCAGTTGGCAAAGGGGCCCAGGATAGTCCTGGGAGCGGGCGCCGTGATCCACAGAAGAGGGACGATGCTCGTAGTCAAGAGGGCCGAAGCCCCGCATCTGGGCCTGTGGTCATTCCCTGGCGGCAAGGTCGAGGAGGGCGAGTCCCCCCTCGAGGCAGCGGTCAGAGAGACGAAGGAGGAGGTCGGCCTGGGGTTGAAGGTCGAGGGCCTCTTCGACGTCGTGACCTACCTCCCCGACCAGCTTGGGGAGGGGAACTGGAGGCAGGTTGTCCTCGTTGAATATCTCGCCAGGCCTGCGGGGGGGAAGGTGGTCCTGAACGGCGAGTCTTCCGACTTCAGATGGGTCTCTCCTCGAGAGATGGATGGCCTCGACACCACCCCCCAAATGAAAGCCTGTGGCAGGCGGTTCGCTGACCTTGGGATCTACTGAACTATATCCACGGGCGCAACGGCCGCGCCGGCCAAGTCTGCGGTGTGTCTGAACTCTGAGGCTACTTTTCCTTGTTCCCGCTGAGCCACCATTCGAGGTAGTCCGCCTGCTGCCTCGACCGCTTCCGCCTCTCGTCGTCGTCCGGGGCCTTTGCTTTGAACCTGGCGTCAGACAGCTGGTCGCGCGTGAGGAAGGCACCGCATTTCTTGCATCCATATCTCTTGGTCGGGGCGTCGTACAGCATTATTCCCACATGGCATTCAGGGCATATCTGGTCCAAAGGAATCGTTCCCCATCCTCACCTGCGAGTCCTTAACGGTTTCTGTCGGGCCCGCGCCGAAACTCGTTATATACCGTTGAGAGCTGGGCCGTTTCGAGCTAGAAGTGGCCGAAAAACTGGTCCTTGCGGGCCCGGCCTCCGAGGAGCTGGGGCGATCGGTGGCTGAAAAGCTCGGCCTTCCGCTTCTCAACGCAGAGTTCAGGGTTTTCCCCGACGGCGAGTCAAAGTTCACCCTCAACGACAAGGTCTCCGGCAAGAGCGTCTTCCTGGTCCAGTCCACATACAAGCCGGTCGACCAGCATCTCTTCCAGCTCATCCTGGCGTCTCACCACCTCAGCGAAGACGGCGCGAAGGTAACGGCGGTGGTCCCCTACCTTGCGTACGCGAGACAGGACAAGGAGTTCCTCCCGGGGGAGGGGGTCTCACTGGGGACCGTCGCACACCTGATGCGATCGGCGGGGGTGAGGAGGCTGGTCACAGTCGACATCCATTCGGCAGAGGGCCTCGCCCTTTTCTCGTTCCCCACCTACAGCGTATCGGCCATACCGAGCCTCGTCGCATACGCCAGGGATAACCTGGAGTTCAAGGACCCGGTGGTGATCTCCCCTGACTTCGGCGGGTCGAAGAGGACCGAAGCCTTCGCCCAGCTCTACGGGGCCCCCTTCCTGAGGCTGTCAAAGACGAGGGACAAGAAGAGCGGCGAGGTCGCCATACAGGAGGACGTGCTCGACGTCAAGGGCAAGGACGTCCTCATAGTGGACGACATCATAAGCACCGGGGGGACTGTCAGGGCGGCCTCCGAAGCGGTCATGAAGCAGGGGGCAAGGCACGCAGCCGCGCTGTGCGTCCACGGGCTCTTCGTCGGCGGTGCCCTCGAGTCATTGGAGAAAGCATCGGTCAAGACCATCGTGTCTACCAACACCGTCCCTGGAGCGCACAACGTTGTAGACGTGTCCGACGCCCTGGCTTCACACCTCAGGACACTTGAAGAATAGAGCGCTGGCGATACTCTCGGGGGAGGGGACCACTGTGCCTCAGGCGGAGGCCAGGTCACTCTTCCTTGCCTACGACGGGAACTCCCGTTTCAGGTCCCCGTCTCCGCAGCTGTTGATCTGCGAGTCCGAGGCGGACCCGTTCCTGGTCGGCTCTCGCATAGCCTTCGCCCGCCGCGTGGGGGTGTTGGTAGATGGAAAGGCTGAGGCTGCGGCGCTCCTGCGGGGGCTGCGGGTCAGGTTCAGGGCGTTCGACCTCAGAGGGGAGGGCGGCTCCCCCGACCCTGAGGACTACCTCGCGGGGGTGGACGCCAAGGTCGACCTGCTCGAGCCTGAGGCCGAGCTCACCCTCGTCCGGGCAGACGCAGACTATCTGGCAGTGACGTCCCCCGGGAGGATGCTCCAGGGCTGGTCCCAACGGAGGCCAAGGCGCCGTCCGTTCTTCCACCCGGCCGCGATCTTTCCGAAGCTGTCGAGGGCGCTTGTGAACCTGACCAGATGCAGAGAAGGCGACTTGTTCCTCGACCCGTTCGCTGGCACGGGGAGCCTCCCCCTTGAGGCGCAACTTGTGGGAGCCAGGGTCGTCTCGCTCGACAGGTCGGAAGCGATGGCCAGGGGCGCGACGGCTAACATGAGCCACTTCCGCCAGGAGTGGCTCGGGTCAATCCGCGCCGAGTCTTCGCTGCTCCCTCTGACCTCGGTCGACGCCGTCGCGACCGATATCCCCTACGGCAGGGCTTCCAGCACCCACGGCAGCACGCCTGCCGAGGTACTAGGGCGGTTCCTCCCCGAGGTCGCCAGGGTCCTCCGGCCCGGAAGGTTCCTGGTCCTCATGCATCAGAAGGAGGTCGCCGCCGGGGGCGGACAGGAGTTCCGCGTGGTGGAGGAGCACGACCTTCATGTTCATAAGCTCCTGACAAGGACAATCTCGGTCCTGTGTAGAAGATAATGGCGTCCAAGCTCCTGGTCACCTTCCTGGGGACGAGCTCCGCGGCACCCACCAAGGACCGAGGGCTACCGGCCATCGTGCTCCGCCGTGAAGGTCACGTCATCCTGATGGACTGCGGGGAGGGAGTCCAGCGGCAGGTCCTGGCTCAGTCCATCGGCCTGGGGAAGGACATGACCATCCTCGTCACGCACCTTCACGGAGACCACGTGAGCGGCCTCCTGGGGCTCCTTCAGACCATGAGCCTCGCCCAGAGGCGCAAGGCGGTCGACATCGTGGGGCCCCGAAAGCTCTTCCGCTGGCTGGAGGTCACCTCGGACCTGCTCCACATCGGGTTGACCTTCCAAATCAGGTTCATCCCTGTCAAGCCCGGGGTGGTGCTGCGGACCCCGGAGTTTCGCGTGCGCGCCGCCAGGGCCTCGCACTCCGTCGAGGCCTACTCCTTCGTCGTGGAGGAGAACCCGAGGCCCGGGGTGTTCCACCCTGAGAAGGCGAAGGCCCTGGGCGTTCCAGAGGGGAGGCTATGGTCCTCGCTCCAGAGAGGGCGTTCGGTCGTAGTCAGAGGCTCGAAGGTGTCTCCGCCCGAGGTGACCGGCCCCAGGCGTCCGGGGAGAAAAGTGGGGTACTCAGGTGACACCCGCCCGTCTGCAGCCCTCGCCCGATTCTTCTCCGGTTGCGACCTCCTGATATTCGACTCGACCTTCAGGCAAGAGGACTTGGACAAGGCGGTCGAGCGGAAGCACAGCACGAGCGTAGAGGCGGCGACCTTGGCCAAGAAGGCGAAGGTGGCGCGGCTGGCTCTGACCCACTTCAGCGCCCGCTATACGACGACTCGGCAGCTGGAGAGCGAAGCCCGGAAGATCTTCCCCAAAACGGTGGCAGCCCACGACGGCCTCACCTTGGAGGTGCCCTACCCCCCGGGGTAGGCGGTCAGCCAGTCGATGGCTTCGTCGAGCCTTTCCGAGTAGAGCTTCAGAAGGACGGGGCCCAGGGGGGACTCGTCTGGTCCGCCGCAGACCGCCACCACACCGACCGCAGCCGCCTGCCTGTTCAGCATCAGCGAGCTCGAACGGCCGGTCTTGTTCAGCAACAGCTGCCTCCTCGCCGCCGAGCGGACGTGCCTGTCCCTGAGCTGGTCTCTGATGCGTTCCAGCGCCTTGGCTTCAGTTGTGACGAGCCTCGCCGAGCCCGGTCCCGCGGAGGCGGCCTCCGGACCAAGGCCGACTATCTTCCACAGCGCCGCAGCCACCTTCGCCGGGTCCTCCGATGGAGACACTGTGGCCTCGAGGACCAGCCGCGCCTTGAACTCAGGGAGCGACATCCTGGACCCAGCGTCTTACTATCTTCATCATCTCCGCGTCCAGCAGGGAAGGAGTCGTCCGCTGGTTCGACACCGCCTCGTCGGCTAGCGCTATCGACTCGCCTATCCCCACATCCAGCTCCCTCCTGTCCCTTGCTTCGAACATCTCGCGGGTGATCGGGTCGTCGCTCCTCCCTCTCTCCCTGAGGAGCTCGAAGCGTCGCGAAGGCGACGCGACTATCGCGACCAGGAGTACCTTCGCTTGTTTCCTGAAAGCTTCCACCTCGGCCATTGACCTGATGCCGTCCACCACCACCCTCTCGGTCCTTGCCTTCAGAATCGACTCAAGGCAAAGCTCGGCCACCGCAGCGGGCCCCCGCTCTTTTCTCAGGAGCTTCATCACCTCTCCTGTGTTCTTGGCACTGGGCTCGAGCCCTCTCCTCTCAGTCTCCGCTCTAATCACGTCCCCCATCACCACCAGCTTCCACCCCTCTCTCACCAGGGCGACGGTTGCAGTCGACTTGCCTGCCCCGGGCATGCCTGTCACAGCGACGATGAGGGTCAACCTGTTCGCCTCTGCCCGACCGATATCGAATTTAAAGGAACCAGGGTTGACCGAAGGTCGTTGCGCGCCTTCGTCGCCCTCGAGGTCCCCGCCCAGGTCGTCGACTCGCTGGCCGCCTTCCAGCGGGAGCTCTTCTCGTCAGGGGCGGACGTCAAACTGGTCGAAAGGGAAAACCTGCATTTCACAGCGAAGTTCCTGGGGGAGATAAGCGAAGCCCAGGCTGCCGAGGCTGAATCCCGTCTGAGGAAGCTCTCCCTAAAGTCGGCGCGTGTGGAGGTCAGGGGTGTCGGGGCCTTCCCGGATCTCTCCCGCCCGCGCGTGGTCTGGGCATCTGTCCCGAAGGGGCAGGCGGGTCTTGTCCTCCCAATGTTGAAAGAAGTCATCGACTCGCTCGACGGCATCGGGGAGCGGGACGACAGGCCGTTTCAGCTCCATCTCACCCTGGCCAGGGTTCGGTCGGGCCGAAACCTCCGCGAGCTGCAGCAGGCGGTCCGGGACAACGCGGACCGCTCGTTCGGCATCGCCGACCTTATTTCCCTGAAGCTGAAGTCGAGTCATCTGACCCCCAAGGGCCCCATATACCACGACGTCGGAGTCTATCGGCTGGCATGACCACCATAAAGGAGGTCCTGGATATGGCGGAGCGCAGGGTGGTCCCGTCCGCATCAGAAGCGGCGAAGGTCGACTTCATCGCAAGGTCGATGCTTGCGAAAACCCAGGCGGCTGCTTCGCGCCATCCACAGACCAGAGGCGCCCTTCTGGGAGGATCTTTCGCAAAGGGCACCTGGCTTCCGGGACAGGTGGACCTTGACATATTCGTGAGGTTCGACCCTTCGACGACGGCGGCGGACTTCGAAAGGATTGGTCTGCAGATCGGTGCGTCGGCGACCAGGGGGTACCCCACGGGGAAGATGTACGCCCAGCACCCGTACACCGAGGCGACGATCGACGGGACCAAGGTCAACATCGTCCCCTGCTTCGACGTGAGTCGTGGAGAGTGGAAGAGCGCCGCAGACAGGTCGCCGTTCCACGTGGAGCTGGTCAGGGGGATCCCCGACGTGCAGAAGACCCAGGTCCGCCTCCTGAAGTCCTTCATGTACGGGGCCGGCGTGTACGGGGCTGAGATACAGAGGAGGGGCTTCAGCGGCTACGTCGCAGAGGTGCTCGTCATGAAGCACGGGCGTCTAGACGCCGTCCTCCGATGGTTCGCCGGGTACGCCCCGCCGGGAGGTGGGCGGGCTTTCAGCCTCCCGGACCCCGTAGACGAGAAGAGGGACCTGGGGAAAGCTGTCTCAGGGGAGAGCCTGGGGCGCATGGTGCTGGCGTCCAGAGAGTTTCTAAGGGCCCCGCGCCTGGCCCACTTCCAGAGCATGTCAGGACGAGAGCACCCTGCGCTCCGGAGGGATGTGATAGCCTTGGTCTTCTCGCACAAGGCGCTCAGCGAGGACACTCTATGGGGGGAGCTCAGAAGGACGACCAGACACCTGGTCCGGAACCTCGAGCTCAAGGGGTTCGTCGTCGCCAGGGCACTGGCCGCTTCGGACAACCGGACATCGAGCGCCATTCTGCTTATCCCCGAATCCACGCGGCTCCCTCCTGTGGAGCAGAGGGTCGGGCCTCCCGTCGACATGAGGAAGGACCTCGAGTCCTTCATCGCCGCCAACTCGAAAGGGTCGAAGTTGGTCTGGGTGGACGACGAAGCCCACGTGCGAATGCTCGTCCCGCGAAGACATGTCGACCTTAGCCGGGCCATCCGCGACTTGGCTGGGGGGAAGGCAGGCACTTTGGGGGCCTCCAGGGAGATGGAAATGGGGATGAAGAAGGGGGTCCGCATCCTGTCGGGGGGTTCGCTGGCCCGGGCCGCCTCCTCCGCGAGATGGTTGAGAGATGGAATCAGAGAAATCACGACCGACGTCTTCGGAGCGAGCTAGGCTCGACCTCCTGACCAAGACGCCTTACATCCAGGTCCTCACCTATCCGCGGATGTCCCTGAAGGAAGCGAAGGTCAGGATCAGGCAGCTCCGTACATTGGGGGTGGACGAGCTTGTGTTCGAGGGCCCCGCCAGGGTGGGCCGTCTGGGCATCCTGGGACTGGGGACGGTCGGGGTCGTAGTCAAGGCGAAGTCAGGGGATGGGCTCTATGCGCTGAAGGTCAGGAGGACAGACGCCAACCGTCCAAACATGGACGCCGAGGTCGAGCTGTCGTCGACGGCCAACCGCCTGGGGGTGGGCCCGAGGGTCCTGGCGCACACCAGAGACATGGTCCTCATGGAGCTGCTCGACCCCCAGGAGCTCTCCGAATGGCTCCGGGGGGTGAAAGGAGAGGGGAGGAGGGCAGCGGTCAGGGAGCTGATCCACTCCCTCCTCAACCAGTGCAGGACCTTGGACATCATGGGCATCGACCACGGGGAGCTCAGCAACCTCAGGAAGCATGCGGTGGTCTCCGGCGGGAAGCCGTGGATCATCGACTTCGAGTCGGCGAGCAGGGGTCGGAGGCCGAGGAACGTGACCTCAGCCGCCCAATACCTGTTCGTAGGGGGAGCGGTGTCGCCCGCACTGCGGAGGGCCCTGGGCGTCAGGGACACCGAGAAGCTCAAGGCGCTGCTTGCGGAATACAAGAAGGAACTGTCAGACTACGCATATTCGAAGATACTTGAGAGCCTGAAGCTGTCGAACAGCTGACCCCGCAGCCCCGCCTAACCTTTAAACCGACTCCGGCTTCGGCCAGAACTTGCGGGGCCGTAGTGTAGCTTGGTCCAGCATACCAGAGTGAACAAAATCACGGTGAGCCTGGGGCGCTGGCGATCCTGGGTTCAAATCCCAGCGGCCCCATTCCTATGCCATTGCGTCCCACGCTCCGTTCAGGAACAGGTTCGGTCAATCGGTTAAATCAGAGCTTGCGGTCCGAGGGCCGTGGGAAGAAAGAGCGTCCATCACATGGCATTCGAAGACCTTGCGGCAGTCAACAGGGCGGTCGTGGCCCTGACAGGTGAAGGTCACGCCTACTCCGAGGCCGACGGGAGGAAGTTGGCCGCCCTTGCGAAGGAGGTCGAGGCAAGGGCCGACAACATGTCTCTTGAGGAGTCCATCCCGGAGAAGGCATCTTTCCTCATGTTCAAGACGGCGAGCGGCCAGTACTTCCATGCCGGGAACAAGAGGACGGCCCTGGTGGCAGGCGCAGTGTTCCTCCTGAAGAACGGGTACGCTCTGAATCTCAGGGACCCGGGCCTGGTGGACACAGTGGACAGGGCGGGGATGGGGGCCGCGACGCTCGACGACGTGTTCGCGGTAGTAGGGACTCTCCTGGCAAGGACGCGGTCCGACAGGAAGCGCTGGGACGGCGTAATAGCCTCAGTCGTGGAGGCGAACAAGGATTTCCTGGCCAAGCTGGCAGCCTAGGCTTTCCATTCTCAAAGGCAGGAAACGCCTCGCCCTTTATCTTACTCCCGAGCCCCGCGGACCATCGTTCGAGGATGAATGATACCCTCAGGGGCGTAAATATTGAGCCTGCGGAAGGTCTGACGGATGCACGAGTACGTCTACGCCGACAAGATCCTGCAGTCAGTCCTGCAGGAAATCGGGCCGAAGGGGAGACCCACGGCCGTGACCGTGGAGATTGGGGAGATGCTCGGCCTTACCCGGGAGACCCTCACATCGGCATACGGCATCCTTTCGAAGGGGACCCAGGCGGAGGGCTCGAAGTTGAAGGTGAAGTTCTCGAAGGGGGCGGTGGAATGCCCGGAATGTGGTTTCCATGGCAGGATGCGGCTTACCCGGCACATGCACGCGGTGGACCCGACCTTCGCCTGCCCGGAATGTGGATCGTCGCTCAGAGTGTCGGCGGGCCTCGAGGCACGGTTGATCGCGATAGAATGAACAGCCGGCACGTCGACGAAGGGTGGCGCCTCCAGCTCGGGAAGGCCCTCAGGTTCGAAGGGACGGTGGACCTGGTAGGGGTGGGCAACCCCATAAGGGGAGACGACGCGGTCGGCCTGGAGGTTGTTTCAAGGCTCCGCTCCGCCCACGGCAGTTCACCCAGAGGGATTAAGATACATCCGGCTGAGCAGATGCCCGAGAGGCTGCTTTCAAAGCTCGCTTCGACCTCCGACAGGGTGATTGTGTTCGATGCGGTGGAGGCGTCCCTGCCCCCGGGGGCCATAGTCTGCAGGAGCCTCGGCGACGCCAAGCACGGGTTCTTCGCCACCCACAACGTCCCACTGAAGCTCATCCCTGGCCTGGGGCCACGGCTCGCCGACTTCTACGTCGTGGGCGTCCAGCCGGAGTCCCTCGAGGTGACGGAGGGGATTTCGGACGCCGCGGCGGAGGCTGTAGACGGCATCGCCGACTTCTTCGCGGAGTGGCTGGAGGAAGGCAGATGACCGACTTCGACCCGCTCCTGGGTCCGCTGATCATCGTCGCGGTGGACATCCTCGTGTTCCTCCTCGTCGGACGGCTCGGGAGGCGCACCAGGGGGACCGGGACGAAGTACGACCCGTTCTCCGGAGGTGAACGCTCGGTCCCGGCGAGAGGGGTCTACCAGTCGAGCCTCTTCATCTTCGCTGCTCTCTTCCTTGTCGTCGAGACCTTCGCACTGCTCCTCGCCAGCTCCTTCGAGGCCGGGTCATCCTACTACCCCATACTATTCCTCCTTGGCGGAGGGAGCGTGATGACCGTCAGCATCGTCTGGTTCCTGACAGCCGGGGGTGGCAGATTTTAGGACTGGCCTAACCCAGTGGGCAAGGAAGCGCTCTATCTGGGTCTTCCACGTCAACGCCGCGTCCTGCAACGGCTGCGACATCGAGATTCTCGCGGCCCTCACCCCCAGATACGACGCAGAACGGCTGGGAGTGGAGCTGGTGCCGAGTCCTCGGCACGCCGACGTCCTGCTAGTCACGGGCACCCTCAACCCCCTTATGCGCGACAGGCTGAAGACCGTCTACGAGCAGATACCGGAGCCCAGGCACGTTGTCGCCATCGGTGCGTGCGCACTCGGGGGCGGGGTCATGAAGGACTGCTACAACGTCGGCCATGGCATAGACTCGGCCATCCCCGTCGACCTCTACATCCCGGGGTGCCCCCCCAGGCCCGAAGCGATAATCTACGGGATACTGAAGCTGGTCACAGGAATCCCCGACCCGATCATTACAGGTGAGGCAAACGTCGGCTGACCTCCTGTCGAAGCTCGCCGATAAGCTCGGCGGGACGCTGCGGGACGGGCCGAAGTCCACCGTAATCACCGTGACCCCGGACAAGGCGCCCGAGGCATGCATTGCGGTCTCTTCCCTCTCGGGGCTGTACCACCTCAGCACCATCACCGGAATCGACCTGGGCGATGAAATCGAAATCCTCTACCACTTCTGGGAAGGGAAGCGCTTCGTCATCGTCCGGACCGATGTCCCCAAGTCGGTCCCGCGCATCCGGTCCGTTGCAGACGCCATGCCCTCGGCCACCCTCTACGAGGCCGAGGTCCAAGACCTTCTTGGCGTGGCATTCGATGGAAACCCCTACACGGGGAGGAGGCTCCTTCTCCCGGACGACTATCCGGCCGAGGCGCCTCCCCCTCTGAGGAAGGATGCAGACCCGGAGAAGATCAGGAAGATGATGAAGCTTGAGTGACGAAACGGGCGAAGAGAGGAAAGAAGCGGGCGCGGGACTCATGCAGTACTCCCCAGAGGGGATGATGCCCTTCGGGCCGGTCCACCCCTCTTTGAAGGAGCCTGAGTACTTCAAGCTCATACTGGAAGGGGAGAAGATCGTCCAGGTCATTCCCCGCATAGGGTACGTTCACAGGGGCATCGAAAGGGCGGCCCAAGAGCGAACTTGGGTGAAGAACATCTACCTGTTCGAAAGGATCTGCGGGATCTGCAGCTTCGCCCACAGCATATCCTACACCCAGGCCGTGGAAGCCATTTCCCCCTTCGAGGTCCCCGACCGCGCGAGGTACATCCGGCTGGTCGTCGCCGAGCTGGAGAGGATACATTCGCACCTCCTTTGGCTCGGCCTCGTCGGCCACTGGGCAGGCTTCGACACCCTGTTCATGTGGGTCTGGAAGGACAGAGAGCACGTCCTGGACCTTGAGGAAGAGATCACCGGCAACAGGGTTCACAAGTCCTACTCTACCTTCGGCGGGGTGAGGAAGGACCTCCCGGATAACATCGGGGAAAAGGCCAAGGCAGAACTCGGATACATCGAGAAGAGAGCGACATACTACAAGGACCTTGTCCAGTCAGAGGAGACCCTGGCAGTGAGGACGAGGGGAGTTGGGCGGATAACGCAGGAGACGGCGAGGAAGCTCTCCCCCGTCGGGCCGCTGCTACGCTGCACCGGCATAGGCAGAGACGTGAGGGTTGAGGACCCGTATGCGGCATACGATGAGGTCCGGCCCGAGGTCCAGACATCGAAGGACGGGGACATAGCGTCCCTTCTGGTTCTAAGACTCGACGAGGTCCTCGACTCCTGCAGGATGGTCAAGGAGGCACTGGAGAAGATCCCCGCCGGCCCGGTCAAGGCAGCGTTCCCCAGAACGGTCCACGAGGGCGAGTCGTCGTTCCATGTGGAGGCGCCTAGGGGGGAGCTGTTCTACTTCGTGAAGTCGGCAGGGGGGAGCGTGCCGGAAAGGGTGAAGATACGGACCCCGACCATGGCCAACCTCCTCACTGCCACGGAGATGCTCAAGGGGCAGACCCTGGCAGACGTCCCGGTGGTACTCACGGGGATGGACCCCTGCTTCGGCTGCATGGACAGGGTCTCTGTCTTCGACGTGGCGAAGTCCAAGGGATGGTCGGTCAGCGGCGAGGAACTGCGCGAGTACGGCATCGAGTACTACAGGAGGAAGCGCGGTTGACCCCCGTCCAGGTCGCCGAGCTTCTGCTTTTCCCTGGCCTGACGTTTTTCGTCTGCTTGGCATTCCTCTTCGAGTGGCTCGAAAGGAAGACAGCCGCCAGAATGCAGGGGAGGCTCGGTCCTGTGGTCACCGGGCCCTTCGGGATCCTCCAGCCCGTGGCCGACTTCTTCAAGCTGGCCTCAAAGGAGGAGATCGTCCCTTCTGAATCTGACCCCTTCGTCCTGAGGTGGGGCCCCGCACTCTACTTCGCTGCCCCTGCCATGGGGATCGCGTTCATCCCTGTGATCGGGTACCAGTCGGTCATCTACCACCCGCTGGACCTCCTCTTCATGCTCTTCGTCCTCGCCTTCTCCACCCTCATGGCCAGCCTCCTGGGCTACGCATCTGCAGGACGGTACGCGACGATCGCGATGGGGAGGCTGGTGGTCCAGTACACCAGCTACGGGGTCCCGCTCCTCATTTCTATCGTGACCCCGGCAGTCCTGGCCGGGAGCCTCTCGCTTCAGGGAGTCGCCGAGGCCCAGGGACCCGTCTGGTACGTCTTCCTCGCTCCTGTAGCGTTCGCGGTCTTCATCCTCTCTTCGCTCGCAGAGCTCGAGAAGCCTCCGTTCGACATCCCCAGCGCTTCGACCGAGATTGTGGGAGGTTGGATGACGGAGTTCTCGGGGAACGCACTGGCCTACGTGAAGCTCACCAAGAACCTGAGCTACGTCTTCCTGTCCGCCCTCGCGGTCACCCTTTTCCTGGGCGGGGCGGGCGGGCCCGTGCTGTCAACGAACCAGGTCCTACAGGCGTTTGCCTTCACCTGCTACTTCTTGGTGAAGCTCTTCGCTGTAGGGTTCCTCATTTTCGCCATAAAGACAGGGCTGGCGAGGATCCGCATCGACCAGGCCGCCAAGGTCTTCTGGACCATCATCACTCCACTGAGCCTCGCGCAACTTGCGGTGGCGATCCTGCTGAGGTGAGATGGTGGCCAGGAAGAAGCTAGGCGGCGCCCTCGGGGAGATGTTCAAGACTGCGATGCAGCGTCCCGTCACGGAGAGCTATCCCTTCGGCAGGAAGGTGGTCGCGGAGAGGTTCAGGGGGAGGCTGGACATCGACCCGGTGAAGTGCACCGGGTGCAGCATCTGCGAGATCGTCTGCCCAGCAGGGGTGATCACCATGGTCCCTGTGGGGATGAAGACCATAGGGAGCCGCCAGGTGGAAGTGAAGAGGCCGTCCTTCGAACTGTACACATGCATATCCTGCGGCCAGTGCGTGGACGACTGCAGGTTCGGCGCCCTCACGCTTACCCACGACTTCGAACTGGCAGTCTTCCACAAGGAATCGCTGGTGATGAAGAAGGCCCTGGTAGTTGACAAGTGAGCTAGTCCCCCTGCTGCTTTCAGGGGCGCTCTTCGCTACCGTCGGGGCAGCCCTGGCTTCGACCAAAGTCTCCAACTCCCTCATAGCTCTGTTCTATACCTCCATGGTTCTGGGCGTCACTTTCACGGTCTACGGGGACGCCGTCCTGGGCCTGCTCACGATGATTACCTTCGCTGGCGCAATCTCTGTCCTCCTTCTCAGCGTGGTGCTCATCACAGGCGAGTCCAAGCTCGACCTCGGCGCCCGAAAGCTTGCGGTCGCGGCGGTGCCGCTGGTCGCACTGACCGTCGGGCTGGCCGCAGCCATCGTCTTTTCAGGCCAGGGAGGGGGTCAGGGGACCCCCGACTTGTCGCTCGCGGTCCTCACGTTTCTCTGGTCCTCGAGGCCATGGGACCTTCTGATCCTGGTGACCGTGTTCGGGGCGGCGATGTTGTCGATCATCACCCTGCTCGGAGGAGAGGACTGACCTTGGCGTCTGATCAGGCTATCCTGCTTGTGACCGGGACCGCACTCCTGTTCATCGGGGTCGCCTCTATCGGCGTCTCCAAGAACCTGATGAAGAGCATCATGTCCTTTCAGGTGGCGGTCTTCGGTGCCAACCTCGCCTTGTTCGCTTCCGGACTCGGGTTCGGTTCAAGGCTCGTCTCCGACACGTTCGTGGCCCTCTCGGTCCTCGTCGGCGCCTCCGTGGAATCGGTGGGACTTGCGATCGTCGTCGTGGTGTACAGGAAGTATCACACTCTCAACCCAGACGAGATAAGGAGGCTCAGGGGTTGATCATCGCGGCCTGGCTGTCGTGGCTCCTGCCACTGCTCGGGGTCCCACTCGTCGTCCTCGCCGCTCGGCACAGCGGGAGGCTAGGAGGTTGGCTCGCTGTGGCTCTGTCTGGCGGAAGCGTCGCAGCGGCATTCTACGCAGCCCTCACCTTGGGCGCGTCCACCACCGAGGGGTACACCCTTTGGTTCCCGCCGCTCAGCGTGACCCTGCAGGTAGAGGTCGACCAGCTGTCGGTGCTGGTGGGCGCCTTCGTCTCCTTCGTGTCTCTGCTGGTGGTCGTCTACTCGCTGGGCTACCTGAAAGACGAGCCCGGGCAGGCAAGATACTATGCCCTGGTCATGCTGTTCGTCGGGTCGATGATGGGGCTGGTGATGTCCGGGAACCTCATCCAGTTCTACTTCTTCTGGGAAGTGATGGGGGTCTGCTCGGCCCTTCTCATCGCCTTCTGGAGCGACCGGCCGGCGGCAAGGAGAGCCGGGCTGAAGGCCTTCGTTGTGACGCGCCTTGGGGACTCCTCCCTGCTAGTAGCCGTCGTGTTCGTCGCCGTCACCTTTGGGACGACCAGCTTCTCCACCATCCTTGGCCCTGGAGGCATTGCATCGCTGGGGACCGGGACTATCTTCGTCCTCGGCCTTCTGATGTTCATCGGTTCCATGGGGAAGTCTGCCCAGGTCCCCCTCCACGTCTGGCTCCCCGACGCCATGGAGGGCCCGACGACGGTTTCTGCCCTCATCCACGCCGCGACAATGGTGAACGCGGGGGTCTTCCTCATGCTCAGGATGTACCCCATGATCGCGCTCCCACAGCTTTCGGGTTCCCTTGCCGACGTCATCCTTGCCGTCGGTGCGCTGAGCGCGCTGGTGGGGGGAGCCTGCGCACTGGCTGCCGACGACATAAAGAGGGTCCTCGCATACTCGACCATCAGCCAGCTCGGACTGATGTTCGCCGCCATTGGCCTGGGGAACCTGACCGCCGCAGCCTACCAGATGGTCAGCCAGGGACTCTTCAAGGCCCTCGCGTTCCTCGCAGCAGGTTCGGTGATTACGGCCCTGGGGACGAGGGAGATCGACAAAATGGGGGGAATCGCGAAGCTCCTGAAGTTCACCTACGCAGGATTCACGGTCTCCATCCTTGCCATGGCTGGGCTGCCGCCTCTGGTGGGGTTCTGGAGCAAGGACGCCATCCTCTCTTCGGCAATATCCGCGGGGCTCTTCCCGACTCTCGTCCTCCTGGCCGCGTTCGCGCTCACATCTCTCTATGGCTTCCGGCTCCTCTTCCGGGTGTTCCACGGCCATCCCGGCGAAGCGGTGAAGTCGCCTTCCGAACCCCCCCTGTCCATGCTGGTCCCCATTGGAGCACTTTCGGTGTCCATCCTGGTAGCCTGGTATCTCATACAGGCCCAGCCCCTCCTTTCGTCCGAGTCCTGGCTCCCCGGTCCCTACGCGCTGGCTTCGTCGCTTTCAGTCATCGGCGCCAGCCTCGCGGTTGCCTACTTCGTCTACCTTTCAGGCTACCAGAGGTCTGCCGCCCTGATCAGGTCCAGCAGGGGCCTCACGAGCCTCCGCGACCTCTTCCATGACGGCTTCGGGTTCGACAAGGTCTACGGCAAGGCCTACGATGGTGCCCTGGGCCCCCTGGCATCCGCGGTTTCGCGCCTGCAGACGGGCCTGGTAGAAGCGAACACGGCGCTCCTGCTCCTGGCCGTCGGCGTCCTCTTCGTCCTCTTCGCAGTGGGGGTGCTCTGACCGGTGTGGCCGACAACGGTCATGGAGATACTCTTCGCAGGTGGCTTCCTGTCCCTGGCGGCGGATTTGGCTGGCCCATCAGCCTTCCTGAAGAGATACGCGGCGGGACTGGTGGTGGCCGCGGCGCTCGCTCTTTCCATCGCCGTGCTCCTTTCCGACTGGCCTTCGGTCCTCGGGGGGATTGTTCAGCTCCAGCCAGTCAAGGAGCCGTTCGCAAGCGTCTACGTCGTGGACAGGTACACGACCTTCACGGCCTTCACCGCCCTGGTCGTCGGCTTCGCCGTGGTCGCGTATTCGACGCTTTACTTCGAATCCGGCAGGCGGGGGCCCTTCTACGCCCTCCTTTCAATCATGATGTGCACCTTGGTGGGCGTCGTGTCGGCCGGAGACCTCCTGACCCTCTTCCTCTTCTGGGAGGGTATGACCGTCTCGGCCTACGGGCTGGTAACCTTCGGGAGGGGCCAACTGTCCATGGAGGCTGGAATCAAGTACTTCTTCATGGCGGGCATAGGCAGCCTGCTGGTCCTCTACGGCATCGCCGCGGTGTATTTCTCGACGGGGTCGATTCTCATCGGGTCCATCGGCCTATCGCTGACCACGAGTTTCGGCCAGCTGGGGTTCGCCGTCCTTCTCCTGGGGCTCGGGGTAGAAGCGGCGGTCGTCCCTCTCCACACCTGGCTCCCGGACGTCTACTCTGCATCCCCGATACCCACGGCGTCGGTGGTGTCGGGGGCCGTCACCGGCGTCGCCGTCTTCGGTATCCTCAAGGTGGTACAGCCTCTTGTTCCAGGAGGGGGATATCTCCCCCCCGGGCTTCAGCCGGTCGGGGGAACTGGTGCCATCGAGCTGATCCTGGCGGCCCTTGCCCTCCTGTCGATGACCGTAGGGAACCTGTCTGCTCTGGTCCAAGGGAACGTTAGGCGGATGCTCTCCTTCAGCTCCGTGGCTCAAACGGGATACATGCTCGCCGCGCTGTCCACCATGAGCGCCCCGGGACTGGTGGCCGCCGTCTTCACAATCTGGAACCACGGACTCCTGAAGTCGAACCTCTTCATGGCAATCGGCAAGAGGGGTTCGACCGTCGAGGGGTCGCAGCTCGACAGTCTGAAGGGGGCGGGGAGGTCCGACAGGATGTTCGGCTTCCTCTTCGGGTCGTCGTCGCTTGCGTTGATGGGGGCTCCGCCGTTCGGGATGTTCTGGAGCGAGATCCTCGTCATCCAGGCGCTCCTGTTCGCGGGGCCCGCGGGAACGGTGTTCTATCTTCTCGCCGCCGCCGTGGTCATCAACATAGTGTTGTCCACCGGTTATTACTTCAGGGTGGTCAACACCGTCGTCTTCGGCGAGACGTCCGGGAGCCGAGAGGCCGTCCCGCGCATCGACCTCCTGCCGTCGATATCCCTGCTCGCTCTGAGCCTGGTAACCGGCATAGCGCCCTTCGTCATACTCGGGTGGGTGCTCTGATTCGGGTCCAGTCTTAAATTCGAGAAGGATGCGCGAGGAGACGAGGGCCATGAGCGCCGGAGCTCCGTTCAGGAGGATTCTCGTAGCCGTCGACGGGTCAGATGTGTCCATGCGCGCGATGGCCCATGCCGTCCGCATGGCAAAGGAAGAAGGGTCTGAGCTGTACGTCGTCCACGTCGTCCCTTCTCCGCCCTTCGAGTACCAGGGGGAAGTCGCCGACTACTTCGACCAGGCGCGGGCCTCGGCCGCCCGTTGGATGAAAAGTGTCGAAAGCGAAGCAGCGAAGCGGAGCCTTGCAGTAAGGACGGAGATAATCGTCGGGGCCTCTTCGGTGGTTGACACCATAGTCGGATACGCGGACGCGATCTCCTGCGAACTGATTGTCACAGGCACCCGCGGCAGGACCCCTTCCGCCCACGTCCTTGTGGGGAGCGTTGCCATAGGGCTGGTGCAGGCAGCCACATGTCCGGTTCTGGTCGTAAGGTGAACTAGAGCTCCTGGGCATGGCAGTCGTCCCACTCACCCAGGTCACCCTCATCTGTTCGAGAGGTGAAGTGGACGTCATGTTGGCAAGGCTCTGCGAGACGGGGATGTTCCATCCATCCGACCGTCAGGGCCTGGTGCAGGACACCCAGCTGGTGATCCTGAGTTCCAAGGCCCATTTGGTCTATTCTGAGGCGAGCAACCTGATCAGGAGGTGGGGGGCGGCAGAAGCCGCTCCCGTCCGCACCTTCGGTGCAAACTCCATCAGCGACCTGGTGCGGCTCCTTCAACGAAGGACCTCCGAGCTGGCCGAGCAACTCGAGGGGGCGCCCGGGGCCGTTTCGCCCGGAGTCCTCTCTGAACTGGTGTCTGTGAGGGACGCGGCCCTCGCGGTCTTCAGGGACCTCAACAGGATCAGGGTCCGGCCGGGCCTGAGAAGGCACCTCGTATTGGAAGGATACGCCCCCACGCCCAGGCTTTCCGAGTTCACCTCAGCCCTCGGCCGCTATCTCCTTTCCGCGGAGCCGGTGCCGCGAAACCAGCCCGGCGTCCCCTACGTCCCCTCCTTGGTCGTGAACCCAGGGGTAGTGAGGATCTTCGAGGGGGTCACACTGTCGCTGGGGGTCCCCAAGTACAACGAGGTGGACCCGACGCCGATCGTCGCCTTTGTCTTTCCCCTGTTCTTCGGGATTATGTTCAGCGACATTGGACGTGGCCTGGTCCTACTCCTCGGGGGGTTGTATCTGCGCGGCGCCAAGAAAGAAAGCTACAGGTACCTCGGGAGGCTCCTCATCGTCCTCGGCTGTGCCGCCGCTGTGGTGGGCGCACTCCGCGGGACCTTCTTCGGTTTCACCCTGCCCTATCCAGCCCCTCTGGCCTTTCCAAGCCTGATCTCCCAGGGTCCGAGCCTGCAGACTGCGACCTTCTGGTTTGAAGTGGGCATCGTCTTCGGCACACTCCATCTGGCGACGGGATATGCACTGGCGATAACGAACAGGCTGCTGTCCGGGGACTACGCCGAAGCCCTCCTTGGCTATGTCCCAACCTTCGTTCTCTACGCCGCGACGATCCCCTTCGTGTTCGCGCTGGTCGCGGCGGGTGTCGACCTTCAGAACGTCTTCTCCAGCAGCCAGCCGACTCCGTTCTTCTCCACTCTTCTTGGGGTGAGGTTGCCTGCCTCCACCGTGGCAGACATCACCTTTCCGATGATGGCCGCTTCCCTCTTGGTGCTCGTCTTTGGACGTGCGGCGTACAAACTGTACTCAACGCGCAGGTCCAAGCCCGCCCTCGACTCGCTGTGGAAGGGGGTGGTCGAGGCAGTCGTGAGGCCCGCCGAGCTCCTGATACACACCGTCAGCTATATCCGGCTCGGCATACTGCTCGTGGTGGGGTCGGTCCTCGGAGAGCTGATGGCAGGGCTGCTGAGCCTCGGCGGCTTCGGAGTGGCGCTCGCCATACCCGGAAACTTGGCGGTGATCGCCATCGAGGCGTTCATCGTATACGTCCAGGACCTACGGCTCAACGTCTACGAGTGGTTCTCGAAATTCTACTCCGGACTGGGCAAGGCCTTCGTCCCCCTCGTGTCGAGCGGAGCGACCTTCGAGGTCAGGTGGTGTTTCTCACTCCCCTAGGCACTGCTCTTATTACGAAGGGCCCAACGGACGAAGCGAGGGAGGGGCTTGAAGAACAGGGTCCTAACCGAGTTCGAAAGAACTGAAGACGCCAAGAAGGTGGAGGAGACCGTTAAGACAGGCTACATCGACACGACGATCGAGAACCTGGTCCAGTGGTGCGCCGTCGAGGACGATCTGGCTGACACCTACGGGAGAATGGCGGCGGCCGCGAACGACCAGACCGAGAAGGCAGCCTTCAAGCAGCTCCACGACGACTCGGAACGAAACAAGGCGGAGCTCTCGAAGCTCCTCAGGGTCGTCGAAGAGCTGGACAAGGCGAGGATAGGCAGAATCGAGAAGCTGTCCGGCCTGTCCTAGGCTACTTCCTTCGAGACCCGTCGGAAGAGAGGAGCCGATTTAGAGTCTGCATGTCTGCCGCGGTGTATTTCTGGATGTTCCTGGTCTGCCGTGGCGAGAGGACCTCGCAAGCGTAGTTCCAGTGTATCGAGACGACATCCCCCGCCCTGACGGAGCCGAAGGGCCTCACTTCCGGGTCGTATTTCACCATCTTCTCCCCTGCCTCGCCGAGCGACAGCCCTGCGTCTCCTATGCGCAGGGGCCGGGACTTCACCGCCAGTTCCCTGGCCTCCACCCTAAGCACCGTCCCCCAAGAAACGCGGCAGCTGTCGATGAGCTTGGCGACCTTCCGACGACCGTCGTTCACGATGTTCGGCCCGTCTCCTCCGCTCCCGACATAGGTCCCCATGACGTAGAAGCTGTGGTGCGCGATCACGCCCCCCTCGAGCGGCTTGAAGCTTGCCTGGAGGTTCTTCATCCCTGAACCCTTCAGCTCCTCCCGGGCGAACTTCAGAAAGTCGGCGGGGTCCACCCGACTAAGGAGGTCGTTCCCGACCCAATACGCCTCGGGGACAGAGTAATCGAAGACCTTTCTAGCGCTGTTCCTCGCAATGAGCTTGAGGAAAGGGTAGGCAGCTTCGAAGTTCTGAAGGGTCCTGACCAGGGCGTCTCCTCCACTCCCTTCCTGAAGGTGGCTGAGTATGGTGCCGTTCTCGTCTGGCCCGCAGAATCCCAGGCTGTTCGGCCTGTAGGCGTGCTTCGCGTGGAAAAGGACCCCGTCCCTCTTCATCGTGGGTGGGCCTCGGCTTTCGCCAGCTCCTCCCCTCTCCTTACCGCGGCCCACGCCCTCCTCCTGGCCCTCGCTTCTGAGGCCGTTAGGACCGAAAGGGCGAGGTTGCCGAACACTTCGACGTAGTCTCCCCTGGCCGCCGCAGCCATCGTGACGTCCACCTCCTCCAAGGACCTCCCGTCGAAGAACTCTACCCTAGCCTTGCCCCTGGAGACCTCGAGCGCCCTGCCGACCCTGGTGACGCACATCGAAGCTATTTGCGGCTCGACTTGCTATAAATCGTTGGTCCCGATTCCCGAGGGAGTCTTCCTCGGCTCGGGCAGGAACAAAGCCGTCAGAACCATGATGATCGCTGGTATCATCGCCCCCAGTGCAATCGCCCGCCCGACTCCAAGATAGAAGAGAGACCCTGGGAGAAGGGTCCCTATGACGGCAGCAACAGACTGAAACGTAGTGGTCAGCCCGAGGGCCATGCCCGTCCTCCCCTGAGAAGAGTCGGATGCCAGAGCCTGCATCACGGGGAAGACCGCCGAGCTGAAGAAGCCTATCATGAGTGCGCACCCCAGGCCCAGGAAGAAGTCGGTGGTGGAGAAGAAGACCCCGTAGGCTGCCACCACGGCGAACGAGAGTACCAGGAGCAGCCTGTCTCTCCTCACTCTGTCCGAGAGCCTCCCCAGCAGGACCTTCCCCAAGAGCCCAGACGCGAGGACGGCAGCCGCGATAAGGCCCGCCAACGGCACGCCGGCCCCGAGACTCTCCGAATAGTAGTATGGAAGGTAGGCCACCTGCCAGATCGAAGCCCAGGTGGCAAAGAACGCGAAGGCCAGTATGGCCGCTGCGCGCTCCCCTTTCAACACGGAGAGGGCTCCCCCGCCGAGAGACGTGCTCCACGTCCCGGTTGAGGCTTCGGCGAACTGTCTCTTCGAGCCCGCGATCCCCGCAATCACTGGGATGCCGACGAGGGGTGCGACGAAGAACGCTGCCCTCCAGTCTGAGGTCAGGGAGTATGACGCGGCTCCTATGGCGTTCCCCGCCGCCCCTCCTAGGTCGAACCCGGCGTAGAAGATGCCCAGGGTCAGCCCCTTGCTGGTGCCGAAGTAGTTGGCCACCGCCGACATCGCCGCCGGCCAGAAGAGCCCCTCGCCGAATCCACTCACGAGCCGGAATACGAATGCCTCCTGAAAATCTGCCGCATAACCGATGAGCCATGTGAAAGCGGTGAATACGACGACCCCCGCGAAGATCACCTTCCTGTGACCGTACCTGTCGGCAAGGTAGCCAGACGCAAGGACGAAACACAGTACGCCGATGAACTGCGCCGAGGCCAGCCAAGCAGTCCCGGCGACGCCGAAGTAGCCGGACCCGTTGGCGCCCACGGCGGCGGAGAGCGGCTTCAGTACCGAAGAGAGAACCGTCCTGTCCGCCGTGAATGCGAAGTATCCCACGAACATGACAGCGAGGAACCAGACCCCCCCGCCAACGCTCGCTCCGCGGGGGCCGCCCCTGCTCTTTTCCACCCCGTGTTGCGAGGTAGGCACCCCAGCTCACCGGCTTGCCGGCAGGATAAGTTCAGCGCTCACGCTTGCAGGCTGCTCAGGTCACTTCGGCTGCCTTTACCGCAAATCCCTCTTTTGCCCCCGCCACAGCCCAGTAGGAGTTGACGGACTCCTGGATTGTCCTGATGGCCTCCGTCCTCTCGGTCGGCTCGAACAGGTGGGCGAACCTTTCCTGCTTCGTGAGGTACTCCTTCACAGGGAGCAGCGACCTCGGAACGACAGTGTGCCTGACCACCCCGTCGACCGATTCCTTCAGCGGCCAGATGCCTGTCTGCACCGCGAGCTTCTCGAGCTCGATGGAGTCCTTGGGGTCGAACCCCCACCCGGTGGGGCATGCGGCGAAGTCGATGTACATCTTGGGCCCCCTTATGGTCCCTCCCTTCTCCACCTTCTTCAGGAAGTCGACGCCGTGAGAGTTGGAGAGGGTGGCCACGTAGGGGGCATTCTGGGCCCTCCAGACCTCGAAGAGGTCCATCTTCCTGTGGGTGTTGCCTATGGGGTTGGCGGCGGTGGGCGGGGTAGTCTTCGACGCCGAGCCGAAAGGGGTGGACGAGGACATCTGGAACCCGGTGTTCCCATATGCCTCGTTGTCGTAACAGAGGTAGTAGAAGTCGAGGCGCCTGTCTATGGCCCCGGCGGCAGACTGGAACCCTATGTCGTAGGCGGCGCCGTCCCCTGTCACCACCACCACTTTCATGTCTTCGGACGCCGGGAGCTTCCCCTTCGCCATGAGCACGTCCAGCGCGTCTCTGACGCCCTGCGCCCCTGCAGGCGCGGACGCGAAGGCGGTGTAGATCCAGTTCGACTTCAGAGGGCTCAGCGGGTAGGACACGGCGATCGTCATGCACCCTGCCGCGTTTACCCAGGTGACATTAGGCCCGAGGACCTTGTGGAATATCCTGACGGCAAGTATGCCGCCGCACCCCGCGCACATCGTGTTCCCCGGCGTGAGATATTCATCGCTCGGCATGTCTTTCAGGGTCCTGAACCTCGTTGCCGTCGCCATCAGGGCTCCCCCTCCGCGAGGGCCACGGCCTTCTTCGCCTTGGCCAGCTCCTCGCTCCTCATGAGGAACATGGGTTCAGGGGCCTTCTCTCCGCGCCGAACGGCGATCATCTCTTCGAAGATCGAGGTCATCTCATCCGACGTCAACTGCTTTCCCCCGAGGCCGCCGACCACCGGCAGCAGGGTCTCGGGTCTCCCCTTGACGTGATACATCGATGCCGCTACCTCAGGGAAGAGGATCCCGCCGGATCCAGGCGAGAGGTTCTGGTCGAACACCGCAGCGGCTTTCCTTCCCCTGAGCAGGGCCGCTAACTCCTCTGACGGGAACGGCCTGACCATCCTGAGCTTCAACAGACCCGCGGGGACTCCCCTTTCCCTCATCCTGTTGACCGCCTGCCTTCCAAGGGTGGTGAAGGAGTTGGACATCACTAGGACGTACTCGGCGTCGTCAAGCCTGTACCCCTCGACCGGGCCGTAGTCCCGCCCGAAGAGTTCCCTGTAGTCCCGGGCCGCTTCGCTGAAGGCCTTCTTGGCCCTGAGCGCCGCTGCGTGCATGTTGTACCTGAAGTAGCTGTAGACGAACCCCTCCATCACCGCCGACCCCTTGGCTACTGCCTTGGTCGCCCTGACCGGGTGCGGCGGGTCGTATGCAGGCAGGAACTTGTCGACCTCCTTCTGCTCGGGGAGGACCACCCTCTCCCTCGTGAAGGACAGGTAGAACCCGTCCAGATTCACGAGCGCGGGGAGCATCACCCTCCTGTCTTCGGCCACCCTGTACGCGAGGAGGACCAGGTCGGCGACCTCCTGGCAGGTCTCAGAGTGAAGCTGCACAAAGCCGCTGTCCCTGGCCGCCAGCACGTCGTTGTGGTCGGGCTCCAGCACGATCGGCGCCGCAAGTCCCCTGGACACGTTGACCAGCACCATGGGTGCCCGCCAGCCTGAGACGTTGTAGAGCATCTCCATGGCATAAAGGAGCCCCTGGCTCGAGGTCGCGGTGAACACGCGCGCCCCCGTGAGGGACGCCGTCCCGGCCGCCGTCATCATAGAGTGTTCCGACTCCAGCTGGACAAACTTGGCGTCCATGGTGCCCTCCCTGACCCAGTCTGCGATCGTCTCGATTATCTCGGTCTGCGGAGTGATGGGATATGCTGGGACGTAGTCCACCCTGGCGAGCCTGGCGGCCGACGCCGCTGCGGCGTTGCCCGTCAGCAGGGTCCCCTTCATTGGAGTCCCCTTTCTCCCGACTGCGAGATTGCCTTCAGGGGGCACTCTGTCAGGCAGATCATGCACCCCTTGCAGTTCTCGTAGTCTATGCGCACCCTGCCGTCCTCTCCCACCGACATGGCGGACTCCGGGCAGTAGGCGTAGCAGATCATGCAGTCGGTGCACCTTCTGTAGTCTATGACCGGCCTGTAGGTCCTCCAGTTCCCGGTGTGCCTCACGGCCGAATTCCCTGTCTGCGTCACGTCCTCCATCCCCTCTCCGGACACAACCACCGCCAGAGGTACCAGCTCGAGCTTCGACGGTAGCTCCTCGGTGCGGAGCGTGAGCGGCGCCAGCTCCCCGTACACAGCCATGGCGAACTCCACGTTCTTCTTCACCATCTCCTCAGATAGCCCGACCTCGCGGAGTTCATCGGCCACCGCCTTCAGGAAGGAGCCTTCGCTGACGCCTGCGACTCTCGCCACGGCGGCTGCGATGCCGGAGCTCAGGATGGGCTTCCCGAGCATCTTCAGCGCCATCCCGGTTAGATCGATTGTGATTATCTTCGCGTCCTTCCTGTCCGGGAGCAGCGTACCCGAGGGCTTGGTCGTGTTCACAACGGCACAGCCCCCCTTCCTGAGCCCGGCGAAAGGATTAGCGAGTGGATCTTCGATCAGGGAGTCGTCCATCACCCCGACGATGTCGGGCGAGAAGATGAACCCCCTTTCGGTGATGTCGCCGTCGGAGAACCTCGTGAACGCGGCTACGGGGGCGCCTCTCCTCTCGGCCCCGTAGATGGGGAAGTCCTGGTCGTTGAAGCCGTCGTTGAATGCCGCGTCGCCCAGGATTCTGCTCGCCGTCTTGGCTCCCTGACCCCCTCTTCCATGGAACCTCACTCGGAGCATCATAACCTAACGACTTAGGGAACCCGACTTTCACTAGTTTAAAGGTGGGCTACGATTCTCAGAGGTGAAAATCGTCGTCGGAAGGGTAAGCTCAGGCGGTATCCGCGGTAGTCTTCTGCGAGATGGCCGCGTGGGCGGCCGCCAGGCGGGCGACGGGGACCCTGAACGCAGAACAGCTAACGTAGTCGAGCCCCGCCTCTGCGAAGAATGAGATGCTCTTCGGGTCTCCTCCGTGTTCGCCGCAAATCCCGATCTCGAGGGTCCCCTTTGACTTCCTTCCCTCGCCCACGGCCAACCTTACGAGCCTGCCGACCCCCGTTACGTCGATGGAGTCGAACGGGCTCTGCTGCAGAATCCCATCCTCTATGTACTTGGGGATGAACTTGGCTTCCACGTCATCCCGGCTGAACCCGAAGGTCGTCTGGGTCAGATCGTTTGTCCCGAAGGAGAAGAAGTCCGAGTCCTTCGCTATCTCCCCCGCCGTGAGAGCGGCCCTGGGAGTCTCTATCATGGTCCCCACCTGGTATTCCACCCGCGACCCTCGTTCGCGGAACAGGCTCTCGGCGGCCGAGTCGACGACTCCCCTGAGGTAACGGAACTCGCCTGCGAGCGCGACCAGCGGGATCATTATCTTCACCTTCGCGCACTCCTTCCCTTCCGTCCGGAGCTCCATCGCCGCCTGGAGTATGGCCCTGGCCTGCATCTCGTAGATCTCCGGGTAGGTCACCGCCAGCCTGCAGCCTCTATGGCCGAGCATCGGGTTGTGCTCCGCCAGCTGCCTCACCCTGCCGAGCACCCCCTCGACCCGTTGCACCTCTTCAGGGCTGGCGCCCTTGGTCTCGAGGGACTGTACCTCAAGGATCAGGTCTTCGAGCGGAGGGAGGAACTCATGAAGCGGAAGGTCCAGCAGCCTGACCACGACCGGATGCCCTCCCATGGCCTCGAAAATCCCCCTGAAGTCCGAGAGCTGGAACGGGAAGAGCCGGTAGAGGTGCTGCTTCCTCGCCTCGGCGTCCCTGCTCATTATCATATCCCTCACAATCGGGAGCCTGTTAGGCGCGTTGAACATTCTCTCTGTCCTGCAGAGCCCGATCCCCCCGGCTCCGAACTCCTTCGCCTTCAGGGCCGCCTCGGGTGTGTCAGCGTTCGCCCAGACGCCCAGCTTCCTGATGCCATCCGCGAACCTGAGAAGAGCAGTGAGCTCGGGGGAGGGCTCCGGCTCCACCATCCTCACTGCCCCTCTGTAGACCCTGCCGGTGGTGCCGTCGATGGTTACAACCTCGCCTTTGGCGACCCTCTCCCCCGACTTCGTGGTGAAGAACTCCGCCCCCATGTCGATCTCGATTTCGCTGCACCCGACCACCGCTGGCTTCCCCATTCCCCGGGCAACCACGGCGGCGTGGGAGGTCATCCCTCCCCTCGCGGTCAGGACCCCCTGGGCGGCGATGAGGCCCTTGATGTCCTCAGGCGTCGTCTCCGGCCTGACCAGTATGATTCTCCTCTCTGCTCCCACCTTCGCCGCCTCGTCGGTGTCGAACACCACCTCTCCAGACGCAGCGCCGGGCGAAGCGTCCAGCCCCTTTGCGAGCGGCTTGTCCTTGGCGGTTGGGTCAAGCCTCCTGTGGAGAAGAGACTCCAGGGCCTCGGGCTCGACCCTGGCGACCGACTCCTGCTTTGAAATCAGTCCCTCCCTTTCCATGTCGACCGCAATCTTGACGGCGGCTTGGGCCGTCCTCTTGCCGTTCCTCGTCTGGAGGGTGTACAGCTTCCCATCCTCGACGGTGAACTCGAAGTCCTGCATGTCTTTGAAGTGGGCCTCGAGGTTCTTCGCGACCTCCTGGAGCTGCGACTTCAGCTGGGGTTCCATCTTTTCGATGCCCACGGGGGTCCGGACCCCGGCGACCACGTCCTCCCCCTGCGAGTTGGGGAGGTACTCCCCGAACAGCCTGTTCTCTCCGGTCGACGGGTTCCTGGTGAAGCCCACCCCCGACCCTGAGGTCTCCCCGAAGTTGCCGAAGACCATTGACTGGATGTTGACCGCAGTCCCCAGGGACTCGCTGATCTTGTAGTATTTGCGGTACTCCTTGGCCCTGTCGTTGTTCCAGGAGTTCAGCACAGCCTCCACGGCCAGCTCCAGCTGCACATATGGGTCCTGAGGGAACTCCTTCCCTGTCTCTCGCTTCACGATGCGTTTGAACTCCTCTGCCACCCCCCTGAGCGCCTCGGGGGAGAGGTCGATGTCCATCTTCGCGCCGCTCTCATTCCTCCGCTCCTCCAGCACCTTCTCGAAAGCGCGGGAGTCCACCCCCATGGCGATCTTTCCGAACATCTGGATCAGCCTCCTGTAAGAATCATAGGCGAACCTCTCGTTGCGGCTGATCGACGCGAGGCGCTCTGTCGTCTTGTCGTTCAAGCCAAGGTTAAGTATGGTGTCCATCATCCCGGGCATCGAGAAGGGGGCGCCCGACCTCACGGAGAAGAGGAGAGGCTTTTCTTCTCCACCGAACTTCTTCCCAGTCTGCCTCTCTATCTCGGCAGTCTTCACGCGGATCAGTTCGAAGAGCCCAGGGGGCATCTTCCCGCCGGCAGCATAGAACTGTTTGCAGACCTCAGTCGTAATCACGAAACCAGGGGGAACCGGCAGCCCCAGAGAGGTCATCTCGACGAGGCCGTATCCTTTCCCTCCGAGTAGGAACTTGTCCGCGCCCCGGGCCTCTTTGAACAGCATGACGCTCTCCATCGGCTTTCGACTTCCGAGTCATACCCGAACTGCGGGGATATATTTGTGAACAGCGCAGATTTTCACACTAACGTGAAAACTGGACGGGGACCTGCGGTCCTGTCCAGCCCCGACTGGCGGATGCTCTAGGAAGTCCCTCTCGGTACCTTGGAGAGGGCTTTCTCGTCCAGGCGATAGACGTACCATTCGGAAAGTCTCCTCGCTCCCAGCTTCTCATAGAACTCCAATGCCTTCTTGTTCCAGGCGAGAACGGACCACTCCATGCGGCCGCATCCGGTCTTCACTGCTTCTTCCACGCAGCGTCTGAAGAGGGCGGAGCCCACTCCGCCTTTCCTCTGCTCTCCAAGCACGAAGAGGTCCTCGAGGTAGAGGGTGGGTTTGGCCAGGAACGAGGAGTAGGAATAGAAGTAGAGGGCGTATCCGACCAGCTTCCCGCCCTTCTCTGCGACGAAGAGGTTCACTTTCTTTTTCGCGAACACGTCTTCGAGGATTCTCTTCCTTCCTTCCAGGGAGGGAGGCTTGAGGCGCTCGAACCTCGCGAGCGCGAGAAGTAGTCCGATGAACTGGCGCGAATCCGCAGGCTTCCCCTTCCTGATGGCGAAGTCTCTCATCTCAGCGGGGGGTGTCCGCCTCGGGGTCGATAAATCAGTTGAGCCGGCGGGGACAAAGGGGTGAGGCCGGGAGCTAATGCTGCTCCAGGTCTCTCATCATCTGATCGAACTGGTCTTTCGTAATCTCTCCCCTCGCGTATCTTTGGCGGAGTATCTCCTTGGCGTCACCGTAGCCGTAGCGGTAGTAGTATCTGTGTCTCCACCCTCCCCCCCAGCCCCAGAAGGCCAGCCTGAAGACGAAGAAGATGAAGAATACGAAGAAGATGAACCCGAATGGGAAGAACCACCAGCCGTAGAACGGATAGCCGTAGGTAGCCATCGGCATGAACGGGTAGGCGTGCATGAACGTGACCGCCACGAACGCTATGACCGCAAGTGCCGCCAGGGCGACGATCACCCAGGCGAACGAGTTCCTCGCGTGGGAGTGGCCGTCGTCGTAGGTTGACTGCGTGTGTTTTTCGCCTCCTGCCTGCGGACCCCTCCGGGGCTGATTTAAGAATATCGGAAAAGCGATACGCCCCTTCCGAGCGCTGACAGGCGTAAATATCGATAATCCGAGTCTTCTGTCGTGTGGCCCTTCAGGTTTGCGATGCACCGCAGGCGCGGCCTTCGCATGATGGTCGTGTCGCTCCTGTCAGCTTCTCCGAAAAATGGCGCCGAGATTATGGACGGGATCGAGGCAATCACCCGGGGGTGGTGGCGACCCTCGCCAGGCTCGGTCTACCCGCTCCTGGAGCGGATGGAGGCCGAGGGCACGGTCCGAAAGCGCGGCGACGGAAGGTACGAGCTCACGCCGAAGGCTAACGCCGAGATAGAAGCGTCGTTCGGGTCGATCAGAAGGAGTCCAAGGACCGGCGACGATGCAGTCTCGGAAATCGAGAACATGGTGTCTTTCATGGAAGACCTGGCTAGGGCAAAACCGGGAGAGCTCGGGCCGCAGGCAGGCGCGCTCAAGGACCTCGCGAAGCGTATCTCGGAGCTAGCTGGACACGAAGGCGAAGGTCAGAACGGGTAGGGCCCTCTCACTTTTCTCGTTCCTCCAGCTTCCTCTCGATCTCCTCGACCTTGTCCTCTCCCACCCTGATGACCCTTACGAGGAACGGCCCGAAGAGGAAGAGCAGCGCCGTCACCACCGTCCCCACAGAGACGAACGCGAGGATCGAGGCGGCAATCTTCCCCGCGGCGTCGTTGACGACGAGGTTCGCCGGGGGCCCCTGGCCCGTGGCTATGAAGCTGGTGAAATAGAACGAATCCAGATAGCTCCACCCCTCAATCGCGTGCATCGTCACGGTACCCAAGCTCACTATGGCAGCGATGAGGATGAAAGAGTAAACCGCCCTCTCCCAGAACGACCTGGTGACCCTCCTTACCGGGGACCTCTTCGGCACCGACTCTGCGCCCAAGCGACCTCTCCCTCGTCTTGACCGGGGAACGTTTTAAACAACTCAGGGCGCGCACCCTACTATAGGAGCTGCTGCCCCTGGACAACGAGATACAGAACGGACTCAAGCAGGCCATGCGGGTCTTCCCTCAGGGGGTCACCGTGGTCACCACAGACTCCGGTGGGCCGAAGGGGCTGACCGTGAGTTCTTTCACCAGCGTGTCCCTGGACCCTCCACTTGTCCTGGTATCAATAGCGAAGGGGTCGGCAATCCACGACCTGCTCAGGGATGCGAAGTTCTACGCTGTCAACTTTCTCGCGGACGACCAGAAGTCCCTCTCGGACAGGTTCGCTGGAAGGACCCAGGCGAAGGACAGGTTCGAGGGGGTCAGTTTCTCCAAGGGAGCAACCGGCTCGCCCGTGATCTCAGGGGTCAGGGCCGTGCTCGAGTGCAGGGCGTGGAGGGCGTACGAGGGGGGCGACCATTCCATCCTGATTGGCGAGGTGGTCTCGGCGAAGACCCTGACCTCCAAGCGGCCTCTGATCTACTTCCAGCAGCAGTACACGACCACTGAGCCCGTGGAGTATCCTGCGCCGCCTTCGGACATCGTCTGGTAGTCCTACCTGGGCGATGTAAGGTACTCGGGCCCGTCCCGTGCGTGCCCCCCTTCGGAGGCGAGGACGAAGGCGGGAGCGGGCCCGTCAGCTTCTGGCTATCTTGACGCCCCTGTCGGAGAGCTCCGAGACCAGGGCATCGACTGACCTCCCCACCACCGCCGACTCAGGGGGGACGACTCCTTTGCCCTTGATTCTCCCTCCACCCAGCATCTGAGTGACTATCGACGCGGTGTAACCAGTGGTCTTCCCCATCGAGGTCACCTGCTGCCGCTCGTCGTACCTGTCGACCATGTCGTAGACCGCATGGCCCTTCTTTCCCTTCGCTACCACCCTCATCACCGTTATGTCCTTGGGGTCCCCTTCGGTGAGCTTCCTGCCGAGGACCGCCCATGACATCTCCAGGGGCGCGATCTCCGTCCGGTCCACCATGACCTTCTCCTTCGAGAAGAACCCTGACTCCATCAACAGGTTCATCTTCTCCGCGTGCCCCGGCCACCTGAGCGTCACCTCGTCCAGGGTCTTCATCCCCTTCATCGTATAGACGAGGCTTGCGAGCCCATCCGTACAGAATCCCTCAAGACGCCCGATGGGGGGCGGGAAGTCGTATGTCTCCACCGTCGAGAACGGTCTCACCCTGATCATCTTCCCGTTCCTCACCACCCGAGCGTCGTCGGTGTACTCTCTCAGGAGACCCACTATGGAGAAGACAAGCTTGTAGTTGAAGGGGGGCCTGGGGTGCTCCGGTATCCCTCCCACCAGAATGTGCCCTTCGTCCCCACCTCCGAGCTCTTCGAGCGCATGGGTAAGCAGAATCCCTCCCAGCCCCGGCGCTACCCCGCACCCGGGGATAATCAGCGCCCCCGACTTCCGGGCCGCAGCGTCGAGCTCCATCTGCTCGTCCTCGAACGCTATGTTGACCATCTTGGCGCCCGCCTCCACGGCGGCAAGGTCGGAAAGGTGCACCACGCCGTGGGGAAGTGCAGAGGATGCGACGTCGAACCTCCTCAGGAATGCGACGACCTTCTTCCTCTCCCTGATGTCGAGCTTCTCCACCGACAGCTTCTTCCCCGGCGACCTCTTCTTCAGGGCCCGGAGTCTTTCTTCGTCGATGTCCGCGACCACCACCTCGTCCACCCGGTCTGACTTCGCCAGGTCCCACCCGATGACCGACCCCATGAGCCCTGACCCAAGAACAGCGGCTTTCATGCCGTCGGGCCCCACTTTCTGCTTAATGAACGAACCGAGGACATAAGTAGGAGAAGCCACGCGCTCGCACTATATGGCAGTGAAGGAATCCCTGGAAGCGCCTGTCTTGAGCTTCATGACCAAGGGGTTCGCGAAGGTTGACGTTGACGACTCGATCTTTCAGGCGGCAGAGGCCATGGCTCGGCTTGGCGCCACCGAGGCCATAGTGACGCGGGGGGGCTCCCCCGCCGGGATCATAACTGAACGGGACATCCTGTACAAGGTCGTGGCCGCCGGGCTCTCTCCGCAGCAGGCGAAGGCAAGGGACGTCATGAGCGCTCCTTTGCAGACCATAGACGAGTCGGCAAAGGCAGCAGAGGCGATCGCGAAGATGTCGAAGCTTGGGATCAGGAGGCTTGTGGTCACTAGCAAGGGAGAGCCGGTCGGGATGGTTACCCAGAAGGCGGTGGTGGCGGGGCCCCGCGGGGAGCACGTCGTCCTCCCAGAGCTCGCGTCCCCCACGAGCTTCTCGTGCCCGTATTGCGACGCCACAATGAAGACCAGGGAGGAGCTTTCGAAGCACATCGACCAGGTCCACCTCGGGCCCGGGCTCCTCGAAGGCGATAGGTCCAAGTGGTAGCCTAAGACGCTGAGAAGATCTCCAACGTCTCAGCAATCCAGAGCATCCCCTTCCTCAGGTTCTCGAGCTTGAGGTTCTCGTTGGGCGCATGAATCCCGCCGTCAGTCGCTGAGACGCCGATGTCCACCGAGGGCATGTTGTACCTCCTGGTGAACAGGTATAGGGGCCCGGTCCCGGCAGACCCCAGCTCGACTATGGGCTTCCTGCCGTAGGTCTTCTCTGCCGCCTTTATCGCAGCCTGTGCGAATGGGTGCTTGTAGGAAGTCCTGGCCGCGGGCTCCATGCTCTCCAGCTTCATCTCGATGTCGGCGAACCCGTTGTCGTCCAGGTACTTCCTGAGCTTCTTCCAGAGGTCCTCCGGGTCCTGGTCCGGGACCAGTCTGAAGTCCATCTTGGCATGTGCTTCTTTCGGGAGCACCGTCTTCGACCCCGGCCCGGTATACCCGGCCCACAGTCCAGCGATGTTGCAGGTCGGCCTCTGTATGAGAGCCTTCTTGGCCAAGTCGTCGTCCATGCCGCCGAGGAACCTTTCCGCGCCGTATGACTTCTTGTACTCCTCTCCGTCGAAAGGCATCTCATCGAGGACCGCAAGCTCGTCTTCCGCCAGGCTCGTTATGCCATCGTACCAACCTGGGACCAGTATCCTTTCCTTCTCGTCTTTCAGCGCGCCGAGCAGCTTCACCATCCTCCAGGGTGCGCTCGGAAGGACGGCCGCCAGGCTGCTGTGGGCGTCCTGAGAGAGGGATCTTGCTGTGAATTCGACATAGATCATGCCTTTGACCCCAAGGGTAACCATCGGCGTCCCCTTCGTGTCGACGGTCCCGTACTCCCACATCACCGCGTCTGCCTTGAACAGGTCGCTGTAATGGGCTACGTAGTCCCCGAGGTGCATGCTCCCAATCTCCTCCTCGCCCTCGAAGCAGAACTTCACGTTGCAGGGTAGGTCGCCGTCCGCTTTCAGGAACGATTCCACGACCTTGAGCCTGGAGACCAGTTCCCCCTTGTCATCCGAGACCCCCCGCCCGTAGATTGCTCCGTCCCTTATCTCAGGTGCGAAAGGCGGCGATTTCCAGAGCTCCAGGGGCTCCTCGGGCTGGACGTCGTAGTGATTGTAGAATAGGACAGTCTTTCCTCCCTTCTTTGACTTCAACTCGCCATATACCAGGGGTGCCGCGCCGTCGAGCTTCAGGACCCTGGTGGTCGCCCCCGTCTCCTTCAGCATCCTCTCGACCAGGGCCGCGCACTCCTCAACCCCTTCGTTTCTGGCCGAGACGCTCCGCTGCGAAGCCAGGCGGACCACATCCTTCGCGAACGCGCCCAGGTTGTCTGTCAGGTACTTCTCGAAATTGCCGCTTACCAATCTCCTGCGCCTGCTTCTCCGCCCCCACGGTTCCGGAGATAAACGTTGGAGGTCCTCGGCCCAGATAGCCAGCCCCAGGCCCGGAAACGGTCCCCTCAGCTTATATTCTGGGGATATATCAGCAGGAGACATATCTTGAACAGCGCCAAAGTGCGGCACTCCGTCCCTTCAGAGAAGTTGGAGGGCCCCGCTCTCCTCACCGACTTCTCCCGGTTCTACATCCTCACCCTCCTCTACGAGGGCGGGAAGCACGGCTACGAGATCATGACCAGCATCGAAAGCAGGCTCGGCCGGAAGGCGAGTCCGGGCCTCGTCTACCCTTTCCTGAAGCTGCTGCAGGGCCATGGTTACGTCACCTTCAGGTCCAGCAGCGTCGGGAACAAGCAGAGGAAGGTGTACTCGCTTACGCCGTCGGGGAAGGCGTTCTGCGACCGGCTCTTCAGCCAGTTCACCAACATGGTGTCCGGCGCCATCGAGCCTACCCTGCAGGTCTGCGCCCACTGCGGGTGCAGGGTCTTCAGGGACGCTTACACCCAAGAGATCGACGGCCGCAGGCTGGCCTTCTGCTGCAGGTACTGCGCCAAGTCCTATGCGACGGAAATGAGGGCGGCAGGCTGACTTGGCCACCGACCCAGTGTGTGGGATGTACGTCGAAGAGTCCCCCCAGGCGCTCCAGGCGACAGTCAGCGGCAGGACCTACTACTTCTGCGCCGAGTCTTGCCTCAGGACCTTCACGGCGCCGGCTCTCGAGCTCAGGGCCCTGAAGAGGAACATAGCGCTGAGCCTCGGCCTCGGGGTGCCGATTCTTGTGCTGTCCTACGTCCCCTTCTTCCCTGCTTCGTTCCCGCTCGGTGTGCTGCTTCTGGCCATCGCCACCCCAGTCCAGTTCGTCGCGGGCTGGAGGTTCTATCGGGGGGCCTGGAACGCCATCAAGATGAAGTCCTCGAACATGGACTTCCTGATCGCTGTCGGCACCTCGGCCGCCTACTTCTACAGCCTGACCTACGTCCTGTTCCCCGGCGAGTTCCCGTACGGAGCTCTGTACTTCGACACCTCTTCCATGATAATAGCGCTGATACTGATAGGGAGGCTGCTGGAACAGTCGGTGAAGGCGAGGGCAACCGACGCCATCCGCAAGCTGAGCGAGCTTCAGCCGAGGACTGCAACGGTGGCAAGAGCGGGCGGCCAGGAGGAGGTGATTCCCATCGAGAGGGTCTCGGTGGGGGATGTCTTCCTGGTCAAGCCGGGGGAGAAAATCGCGACGGACGGAGTGGTCGTGGGGGGTCGCTCGTCTGTCGATGAAAAGATGGTGAGCGGCGAGAGCCTGCCTGTCGAGAAGGGAGAGGGGAGCCCAGTCATCGGAGCGACGTTGAACATCTCCGGCGCGCTGAGGGTGAGGGCCACCCACGTCGGCGCGGACACGACGCTCTCGAAGATCGTCCAGATAGTGCAGGACGCCCAGGCGACCAAGGCCCCGGTGGAACGCCTGGTCAACACCATCGCGGCCTACTTCGTCCCCATCGTCATCGGGGTGGCCCTATCTTCGTTCGCGCTCTGGGTGTTCGTGGCGGGGAAGCCAGTGAGCTTCGCTTTTACCGCCGCCATAGCAGTGCTGGTGATAGCCTGCCCCTGCGCACTGGGCCTTGCCACCCCGGCGGCCATCGCGGTCGGAGCGGGCAAGGGGGCAGAGAACGGGATCCTGATCAAGGGAGGCGAATACTTGGAGAGGACCCAGAAGATAGACACCGTCGTCCTGGACAAGACCGGGACTGTCACCTGGGGTGAACCGTCGGTTACGGACATACAGGGCCTGAATGCCGACCCGTCGACCGTGCTGACCCTTGCCGCAGTGGCCGAGAAGAACTCCGGGCACCCCCTCGCCGGGGCGATACTCCGTAGGTTCGCCGAGGAGTCCCCCGGGGTTACCGTTCCCGAGCCCGACACGTTCGAATACTTCCCTGGGCTCGGGGTCAAGGCCGCCTACCGCGGGAAGGAGCTGCTGTTCGGCGCCCCCCGGCTCCTAGGCCAAGAAGGGGTCGCCGTCGACGACGCCGTTGAGGCGACCCTCGAACCTCTCCGCCGCCAGGGCAAGACCGCCATGCTGCTTGCCCAGGACCGGAAGCTGGCCGGAATCGTCGCCGTCGCGGACGCCGTCAAGCCTTCCTCCAAGGACGCGGTCCGGGGCCTCAAGAAGATGGGGCTGGAACCCATACTGGTCAGCGGGGACAACGCAGGTACAACCGCCGCCGTCGCCCAGGAGCTGGGAATCGGGCGCTACTTCGCTGAGGTGCTCCCCGGCCAAAAGTCACAGATCGTCAAGAAGCTCCAGGAAGAGGAGCACCGCAGGGTGGCGATGGTCGGGGACGGCATCAACGATGCCCCCGCCCTGGCCCAAGCGGACGTGGGGATCGCCATGGGGTCCGGTTCAGACATAGCCGTGGAGACAGGGGGGATGATACTGATGCGCGACGACCTGAGGGACGTGGTGTCGGGCATCCAGCTCTCACGAAAGACCATGTCGAAGGTCAAGCAGAACCTGTTCTGGGCATTCGCCTACAACGTGGCTCTGATCCCCGTGGCCGCCGGGCTCCTCTATGTCTTCGCCGGGGTGCTTCTGAACCCCATCCTTTCCGGGGCGGCCATGGCGATGTCGTCGGTCACGGTCGTGACGAATTCGCTCTCGCTGCGGAGGTTCAGGCCGAAGCTATGAGCGAAAGAGGAAAAGGCGGCAGAGAGGTGCGCTTCACGGTTTCCAGCTTGAGCTGCGTCGCCTGCACCCCCGCGTTCCGGAAGGGGTTGGCGAGGTCCCCGGGCATCGGCTCGGTCAAGGAGTTCCCGATGCTGAACAGGGTGGTCGTCGAATTCGACCCTTCTAGAACGAGCGAGGAACAGGTGAGGGCAGAGATTTCGAGGGTCGCCGACAGAGCAGGCTTCAGGGGCAAAGTGATCTTCTCAGGAAGGGATGGGAGGTGAAAGACAATCTATGACGGCCATTGATCCAATCTGCAAGATGAAGGTCGAAGAGAAGGGTGCCAGGTTCACTTCCGTCTACGAGGGGAAGACATACTACTTCTGCAACCCCGGATGCAAGAGGACCTTCGACATCGACCCCAAGAAGTACGCCCTGTGAAGCAGCGCCTGACCTGGCGGCGACGGGGGTAGACCGCTTGCCAAAGGTGAGAATGGCACCCTCCACTTAAAGGGGCGGCGTTCTCTCCCCGGAAAAATTCCAATGCGCAGCCACAGGACCATCTTGGTGGGGACCCCTTCAGAAAGGCGGCGTGGGGCGACAGAAAGAGCAAAAATATCGGGGATTAGGCGGCAGGCTCCCTTGGCCAAGCAGCCAAAAGAGGAATCCTCCAGAAAGGCGCTCGAGTACTCGAAGTTCTACGGAGGCAAGGTGGGGGTGGCGCCCAAGGTACCGGTGAGGTCCCTCGAAGACTTCTCCATCTGGTACACCCCTGGGGTCGCGGCTGTGTCAAAGGCCATAGAGGCGGACCCGGAGCTTTCGTTCGAATACACGGGCAGATGGAACACCATAGCAGTGGTGACCGACGGCACCAGGGTGCTGGGCCTGGGGGACATTGGACCGGAGGGGGCGCTCCCGGTAATGGAAGGGAAGGCACTGATCTACAACTACCTAGGGGGGGTCAACGCTATACCCCTGCCTGTGAAGGTCGCGAGCCAGGAGGCGCTCATCTCGTTCGTGAAAGCACTCGAGCCCTCGCTGGGAGGGGTGAACCTCGAGGATATCGAGTCCCCGAAGTGCTTCGAAGTCCTGGACCGTCTAAGGTCTGAGATGAGCATCCCAGTCTGGCACGACGACCAGCAGGGGACGGCGGGGGTGACCCTTGCCGCGCTCTATAACGCGCTCGAGCTCACGGGGCGGAAGCTCCGGGGCTCCAAAATCGTGCTCTTCGGGGCCGGGGCCGCCAACGTGGCTGCCGAGAGGCTGCTTGTGAAGGCAGGGGCGGACCCGAAGGACCTGATTGTGCTCGACTCGAAGGGGATACTTCACCCCGAGAGGGAAGACATCGACCAGCTCATGCTCAAGAACAAATGGAAGTACGAGATAGCGATCCGCACCAACGGGGACAGGGTCAGCGGCGGACTGAAGGATGCCCTCAGAGGAGCCGACGCCCTGGTGGCCGCAGCCGGGCAGGGGCCCGAAATGATCAAACCCGACGAGATAGCGGTGATGAACCGGAGGGCGATCACATTCTTTCTCGCGAACCCTGTCCCCGAGATGCTCCCTGCCGCAGCCCGGTCCGGGGGAGCCGAGATCATCGCCACAGGGAGGTCCGACTACCCCAACCAGGTGAACAACAGCCTGCTCTTCCCCGCCATATTCAGGGGGGCACTCGACGTGAGGGCGAAGACCATAACCGACTCGATGGTCATTGACGCCGCAGCGGAACTTGCCTCCTTCGCCAGAGAGAGGGGGATCAACAGGCGCTACATCCTGCCGACCATGGTCCAGTGGGAGATGTACCCGCGGGTAGCGGCAAAGGTGGGCCAGGCAGCGATAAGGGAGGGGGTCGCGAGGAAAAAGCTCTCGCCCAGGGAGTCCCTGCACGCCGCCATGGAGATGATACAACATTCCAGGAAAGTAATGAGCACGCTGAGGAAGAGCGGAGCGATCGTTGACCCACCTGAATAGGCGTAAATCGGGAGGCAGTAGGGGAGCGGAGGGAGAGCCCGTGCAGATCAGACGCGCGAAGAAGGAGGAGCTCACAGCTGTAGCGGACCTCATCGTACGGACGAAGAGGCTGAACAACGAGTTCGACCCTCTGTTCGCGGTCGTCGCAGACGCCAAGCCCAGGGCGGAGAAGTACATCCAGGCAACCCAAGGCGCCGGCGACAGGCTGCTGCTGGTCGCGGTCGACGCCTCGAAGGTGGTCGGGGTGCTCAGGGCCGAGATCCGCGAGAGGTCTTTCTACGAGCCGCACGTGGAGGGATTCATCTCAGACTTCTACATCCTACCGGAGTACAGGAGAAAGGCGCTGGGCAACCAGATGCTGGAGCAGGCGTCAGCCGAGCTGAAGAAGATGGGCGCGCAGATCATCGCAGCCGACGTGCCGTCTCAGAACGAGATTGCAAACCGCTTCTACGTCAAGCGCGGCTTCAGGGCACTGACCAGCGTCTTCGGCAAGGCGCCCTAGTAGTCCAGCAGCGTCCCCAACTTCGGCTCGCTCGAGACCCCGAGGAACATGCCGCAGCGATAGCATACCATGTTCTCGCCGGACTTGGCCGGCACGTGCTCCTGGGTCTTGAGACAGTAGGTCTCCTCCGGCACAGCCGTCAGAAGCATTTGCCGGCCGGGAAGCCTCACGGTATATAACCTTCGGCGGCAACGATATCCAACTTCGTCTTTTGTCTAATATTTCCGGGTGACGATCCCCTTGAGGGTCCCTTCTCCGCTTATCTCGATGACCGTCTCGAACGACCTCGCGTCCTCCACGGTCACCCCTCCTGTAACCTCCCACTCCCTGAATGATGCATCCTCGGTCAGCTCTGCCCTCAGCTTGTGGCTCGATGTAAGCGCAAAAGTCCTCGTCTTGCCAGTAAGGTCCCTCCCGTCCACGGCGACCTTCAGCAGGGCGGGGTCCTGGCTCTCGACCGACACCAGGCGCGTGTATCTCTTGTACAGCCTACCGAGCAGGTATCCGAACAGCAGCGTCCAGGCGGCCAAGAACACCCCGCTTGCGGCGAACGACTGTTCGTCGAAAAAGAACCCCGAGAACCCCAAGACGAGAAGGTTGATTCCGGCGACCCCCGCGAAGATCTCACCCTTGACTGTGGGGTTCTTGGTCGGGACCGAGTCGTAGAGGATTCCGAAGAGGCCGGCATAGGTCAGCACCACGAAGAACGCGACGAACGCGATATACGGGACGTCCACCGCGACCACCGATGCGAAGCACTCCTCGACGCCGTTGGTCGCGTTGGCCAATGTCCCAGGGGCGCACAGAGTGGAGTATTGCTGCTGGATGAAGTCCAGTACCTGGGGTTTGAGCGCGTAGAGCAGTATCACGTTGAACACAGCCGTCCCTCCCACGTAAAGGAACCCGCCGAGGGTCCCTGCCTTCACCCCGGCGAAAAAGGAACCCAAGACGGGGTTCCTAGGACCTCAGCGCCGCCAGTACTTGGGCCTCGTGTCCCTGGGGCGAAACCTTCCTGAATATCTTCTTGATCTTTCCGTCTGCCCCAATGACGAAAGTCGACCTCTCCGTCCCCATGTACTTCCTCCCGTAGTTGGTCTTCTGCTTCCATGTGCCGTAGAGGCGGTGGGCATTCAAGCCCTCGTCGCTGAGGAGGGTGAAGTTGAGTGAATACTTGTCGATGAACTTGGCATGCGATTCGAGCGAGTCTCTGCTCACCCCCAGGACCACCGCGTCCAGCCCGTCGAACTTCGGCAGGCTGTCCCTGAAGGAGCATGCCTCAACGGTGCACCCCGAGGTGTCGTCCTTGGGGTAGAAGTACAGGACCACCTTCTTTCCCCTCAGGGAGCTCAGCTTCACCGACCCCCCGGCTGAGGAAGGGAGCTCGAAGTCAGGGGCCCTGTCACCCTCCGAGAGCTCTTTGGCCTTTGGAACCATCGGCGCGTCACCAAACCCCGTGCAAAAAAAGTTAATGATTGCTCCCCTCCCCGCCACTTCGCCCATGATAATCGACGCTCACGTCCATCCTTGGACGCGCGCGTTCATGAAGAGGAACGGCCCCATTATGAAGGCGTGCGATTTCTTCAAGCTCGACGTCTCGAAGCTCCCGTCATCCACCGACGAGCTTCTCGACGAGATGGATGAAGCGGGGGTGGCGATGGCGGTCATCCTCGGACAGGACACCAGCTCGACGAAGAACCCAGCCTTCAAGAACTACACTCTGAGGAACGACGACGTAGCGAGGATCGCGGCCAAGTCCGGGGACAGGCTCGTCCCTTTCGCCGGGGTCGACCCCAACGCCGGGAGGGACGCGCTCCGGGAGCTGAAGCGGGGAATAAAGAGCCTCGGCATGAGGGGGCTCAAAGTCCACGGCAGCGCCAACTCGGTGTACCTGAACGACCGGAAGCTGATGTACCCCATCTACGAGCTCTGCCAGGACGCCGGTATCCCGGTCCTCGTCCACACTGGCACCACCGGGCTTGGGGACACGGAGATAAGGTACAGCAAGCCCGAGCTGGTCGACGAAATCTGCCAGAGCTTCCCTGACCTTAAGGTCGTCATGGCTCACTTCGGGTGGCCCTGGCCCGACGTGACAGTCGCAGTCGCGCTCAGGAGCCCCAACGTTTTCATCGACGTTTCCGGGTGGAAACCAAGATACCTGCCGCCCAGCATCATGCCGTACCTCAACGGCATCCTGCAGGACAGGTTCCTCTTCGGGACAGACTATCCTATGCTGCGACAGAAAGAGTGGCTGGACGACTTCAGGGTGAATCTCGCCCCGAAGCTCAAGCCGGGGGTCTCGGAGAAGCTGCTAGGGGCGAACGCCCGGAGGATGCTGGCGCTCTAGGGCTGTATCAGCTGAATCTTCAGCGGCTTCCGGCCGTTGTAGCCTTCGCTCGGCTTGTGCCAGTAAGAGACGTCGGGTTCGCCGTATCTCCAGCAGAGCATGACGCTCTGTCCGTACCGCTCGGCGGGGAAGTCCACGAGCCCGTAGTCCAGATCCTTCACTTCGACCCCGAGATCCTCCAGCTCGGCGATCTCCCTTGTCATTTCTTCCACGAGTGCGTCCAGCTGGGCCGCCTTTTCGGCCACTTCGGCGGGTCTGAACCCAATTAGGTTGTACTTCTCAATCTCTTCGTGGAGCTTCGCCACGACTTTCTTGCGCTCGATTAGCTCCCTGACCTTCGGCCTGATGTCGGGGAGTAGCTTCGAAGCTTCCTGGGGAGTGAACAGGTGGAGGTCTTGGTTTTCGAACGACGTGGTCTGACTCGCCCCACGATTGTCCGCGTTGGCCATAAGAAACTTCTGACTGGAATTCCCATGACCAAACATACCAAATCGGTTGACCAAAAGAATCTCCATGGCTCTCGCTCCAGGCCGCCGCCCCAAAGGCCACCTGGTAGCGTTATTAGTTCGGAGGCCGAGAGGACGCAGGTTGTACACGCGCAGGGGGGACAAGGGGGAGACTTCGCTCTTCGGTTCCAGGCGGGTCGCGAAGGACGACCTCCGGGTGGAGGCCTATGGCACCATCGACGAGCTCAACACCGTGATCGGGGTGGTCGTCGCAGCCTCGAAGAACCGGAGCCTGGCCGCTCAGCTGGTGGAGATACAGAAGCTACTCTTCATAGCGGGGGGAGACGCCGCAACGGAGCTCTCGAGCCTTCACAAGGTCCCGAGGATTTCTTCCGCCGACACTCTCCTGCTCGAGAGGATGACCGACAAGCTGGCCGGGGAGCTCCCCAGGCTGAGCAACTTCGTCCTCCCCGGCGGGGGTCAGACGGGGGCGATGCTCCAACTCGCCCGCTCTGTCTGCAGACGGGCAGAGAGGCGAGTGGTCTCTGCTTCGAAGGCCGAGAATCTCAATCCAGAGCTGCTCCCTTTCTTCAACAGGCTGTCCTCCTACCTGTTCGACCTCTCCCGATGGGCGAACAAGCTCGAGGGGAAGAAAGAGAAGATCTGGAAAGGCTAACTCAGGTCTATCGAGACGTTCTTGGTCCTGACGTAGGCGGAGACGGCGTCCATCCCCTGCTCGGAGGAGTTGCCGCTGTTCTTGAACCCGCCGAATGGGGTCTGGGGGAACGTTATAGGCTCCTCGTTGACCGTCACTATGCCTGACTCCAGCCTGGCCGCTACGCTGTGTGCCCTCCTAAGGTCCCTGGTCCAGATCCCGGCCCAGAGCCCGTACTCCTGGTCGTTGGCCTTCCCGACCGCGTCGTCGTCTCCTCTGAAGGTGGTAACCGTCAGCACCGGGCCGAAGATCTCTTCCCTGGCCACCCTCATGTCCTGCGTCACCCCGTCCAAGATGGTGGGCCTGTAGAAGTACCCCGTGCGCAGCTCCTCTTCAGCCGGGACCCCGCCCCCAGCTGCGACGGTGGCCCCCTCGCCGGTCCCGATCTCCACGTATCCGGCGGTCCGCTCCCGCTGCGACTCGGCCACCAGGGGACCCATGGCGGTGTCGGGCTTGAGGCCGTCTCCGAGCTTCATGGCATTCGCGCCTTCCACCAGCCTCTGAAGCACCGCTTCTTTCACCTCTTCTTCGACGAGCAGCCGCGAACCTGCCCAGCACATCTGCCCCGCGTTGGTGAATATTCCGCTCAGCACCGCAGAGGTGGCTTTCTCGAGGTCCGCGTCCCTGAATACGATGTGGGGGTTCTTCCCTCCGAGCTCGAGGATCACCCTCGACAGGTTGTGCGACGCGAGGCTCATTATCTTCATCCCGGTCTCGACCGACCCTGTGAGGGCTGTCAGCTTGACATCCGGATGCTTCGCAAGCTCGCCTCCCACCTCCTCCCCTCCCCCCGTGATCACGTTCACTGTCCCGTCCGGGAATCCTGCCTCCTTGCAGAGCTCCGCGAACTTCAGCAGCGTCAGCGGGGTGAACGATGCGGGTTTGGCGACAATGGTGTCCCCCGCCGCGAGGGCGGGCGCCATGCTCCTCGCCGCCATGACCAGCGGGTAGTTCCATGGCACGACGTGGGCCGTGACCCCCAGCGGCTCCTTCACGGTGTAGTCGAGCCTGTTGCCGGGGACAGGAATGGTGCTCCCCTGGATCTTGTCCGCCAGCCCTGCGAAGTACTCGAAGTGCCTTGCAGCCATGGCCACGTCTCCTTTCGCCTGGCCAAGGGGCTTCCCGTTGTTGAGCGTCTCGAGCTTGGCGAAGTCCGCTAGCCTTTCCCTGAGGGACTGGGAGACCTTGAAGAGGAGCCTTCCTCTCTTGCTCGGGTCCATGGCTCTCCAGGACGGGGACTCGAACGCCTTCCGGGCCGCGTCGACGGCCGCCCTGACGTCTTCAGCATCCCCCTTCGGGACGTGGGCGAACACCTTCCCAGTAGCCGGGTTGAACACCGGATAGTTCATCCCCGAGTGCGAAGCGACCCAGGCTCCTCCGATGAACATCTGATAGGTGGGGACGGCCTCCGCCTGCATGACTACCCCGCCGACCTCCCGCCGGGTGATAAACTGTTACTTCAGCAGCTCAAACGCGGTGGAGATCCCCTGGCCCACCCCGATGCACATCGTCGCCAACCCGTAGCGGGTCCCGGTCCTTCTCATCTCGTGCAGTAGCGTGGTCGCCAGCCGCGCGCCGCTGCACCCCAGTGGGTGGCCGAGAGCTATGGCGCCCCCGTTCGGGTTCAGCTTGGCTGGGTCGAATTCCGGCATCTCCGCTACGCAGGCGAGGACCTGAGCGGCGAATGCCTCGTTCAGCTCCACGATCCCGAACTCTCCCATGCCGATCCCCAACCTCGACAGGAGCTTCCGGGTCGAGTGTACAGGTCCCATGCCCATGTAGCTTGGATGGACTCCGGCGGTCGCGGACCCCAGGACCCTGGCGATCGGTTTCAACCCCATGTCCATGGCCCTCTCTTCCCTCATCAAGAGCAGTGCCGACGCCCCATCGCTGATCCCCGAGGAGTTGCCCGCGGTCACCGTGCCTTCCTTGCGGAATGCCGGCTTCAACCTGGCAAGCTTCTCCATCGAGGTATCGGCTCTTGGGCCCTCGTCTTCTCCCACTCCCTCCGGTCTCTCCGGTGTGTTGACCGGGACCATCTCGGACCTGAACTTCCCGCTCTTCGCTGCCTCGATCGCCTTCCTGTGGCTGCCGAGCGCGAACTCATCTTGGGCGTCCCTCCCTATCTTGTACTTCTCTGCCAAGTTCTCCGCCGTCTCACCCATCGAAAGGGGCGGGTATTCCGGGGGGAACCGAGGGTTGACGAACCGCCAGCCGATGGTGGTGTCCGCCATCGTGACCGCACCTCTGTGGTAGCCTGTTTCGGGCTTCAGTGCCACCAGGGGGGCACGGGTCATGCTCTCCACCCCTCCCGCCAGCACCATGTCTCCCTCGCCTGCGGCGATCGCCCGCGCGGCAGAGTTGACCGCTTCGAGCCCCGAGCCGCACAGCCTGTTGACGGTGGCAGCCGGGACCGAGTAGGGGAATCCTGCGAGAAGGGTCGCCATCCGGGCTACGTTCCTGTTGTCTTCGCCCGCCTGGTTCGAACATCCGAAGTAGACGTCGTCCACCAGGCCGGGGTCGACTCCAGTCCGCTCTATGACCTTGCGAAGCGCAAGGGCCCCGAGGTCGTCGGGCCTCACCGACTTCAGGATTCCGGCGTATCTGCCCATGGGGGTCCTGACCGCGTCGACGACAACGACGTCCTTCACGAAGCGCACAGGCCCCTAACGGGCTTATCTCCTTTGCTGGCCTGTCAGCTCAACGACGTCCAGCGGCGTCTGCGCCGGACGGCGCTTGCTCCCGGCAGCCCAAGACGCGTCGACTATTGACCTGTGAAGTTGGGGTCCCGCTTGTCGAAGAATGCCCTGACCCCTTCGACATGGTCGCGCGTCCTCCCTGCGATGTCCTGGAGGTACATCTCGTACTCCAAAGCCGAGTCCATGTCCACCACCACCGCCCTGTTCAGCGCCCTCTTGGTCAGCCCCATCGCCCTTGTGGGCCCCTTGGCGAGGCGCTCCGCTATCTTGGCGACGTTCGCCCTGAACCCTTCCTCAGGGAAGACCCAATTCACCAGGCCGAGGCTCATCGCCCTGGCGGCGTCGATGGGCTCCCCGAGCAGCCCAACTTCCATCGCCTTCCCCAAGCCGAGTATCCTGGTCAGCCAGAAGCTCGTCCCTGAGTCGGGCGCGAGCCCGACCTTGATGAACGCTTCAAGAAAGGTTGCCTTCTCCGACGCCGCCCGGAGGTCGCATGCCAGCGCCAGCCCCAGCCCTGCCCCGGCCGTGACGCCGTTCACTGCGGCGACCACCGGCTTGTCCATCCTCCTTATCCTCCCCACTATGGGGTTGTACTTCTTCTTCAGCACCTCTCCAAGGAGCATGGGTTTCCCGCTTTCGTAGTCCGCCCTGTTGCTCCCCAGGTCCTCGCCGACGGAGAACGCTTTCCCCTCACCCGTAAGCACGATGCAACGGACCTCGGCCGACCTCTCCCCCTCCTTCAGGGCCTCCGTCAGGTCGTTCCCCATCTGCTCGTTGAACGCGTTCAGCTTGTCTGGCCTGTTCAGGGTGATCCAGAGCACGCCCTGGGCTGCCTCTGTCTTCACCGTCTCAAGCTGCAACTACTTCCCCTTGAACTCGGGCTTGCGCTTCTCAATGAAGGCGCGCATCCCCTCCTTGGCGTCCTCCGAGGCGAACAGCATGTAGAACAGCTCCCTTTCGAAGTCGAGGCCGTCTGAAAGCCCTACCTCGAACGCCTTGTTGATCGCCATCTTGGCGAGCTTCAGCGCGACCGGAGACTTCGCTGCTATCTCCGCGGCAAGCTTCTTCGCCTCTCCGACGCATGCCTCGTCGGGGACCACCCGGCTTACCAGCCCGAGGGCCTTGGCTTCTTCGGCGCCGATTCTCCTGTCGGAGAGTATCACCTCCATGGCCTTCGACTTCCCCACCGCCCTCGTGAGCCTCTGGGTTCCCCCTCCGCCTGGAATCACGCCGATGTTAATCTCAGGCTGTCCCAACTGCGCCGACTCCGCTGCGATCAGTATGTCGAGGCTCATGGCGAGCTCCAGCCCGCCGCCCAGGGCGAATCCCGTGATCGCCCCCACCGTTGGCTTGGGATAGCGCCCCACCTTGTCCCAGAGCGGGAAGAAGTGCTCCCCCATGACCATCTGCACAGTTGTCATGTCTGCCATTTCTTTGATGTCCGCTCCCGCCGAAAAGCCCCTCTCGTTGCCTGCTACAACGACGCACCTTACGCCTTCGTCCTTTTCGAACTCGTCCAGGGCCGAGATGAGCTCGTTCACCATCTTCGCGCTGAGGGCGTTCCTTGACTGCGGCCTGTTGAGGGTGATGACCCCCACCATCCCCTCTTTGGAGACGATGACTGTCTCGTAGTTCATGGGTCCGCGGGGCGGGACGTTCCGCTAAAAACCCTCCCCAAGCCGATTCAGCCCGAACCGAGCCGCTTTCCGTGGAGTACGGATCTCCTGTCTGGTACGAACCCCATCTTTTCGAAGAGCGCCCGGGAGGCCACGTTGTCGTCAAAGACACTCGCGTTGACCTTCGGCACCCGCTTCGCGATCATCCGCTTTTCGAACTCCTTCACGAGCTCGCTCCCGATGCCTTTGCGCTGGTGCCCAGGGAGCACCCCCAGGTGATATATCCACCCCCTCCTCCCGTCCCAGGCGCCCATGGCGGTCCCGACGATGGACCCGCCATCCTCTGCCACAAGGAACAGGCCCCCGTCCCTTGCGACCTTCCTCCTGACGTCCTCCTTCGAGTCCCCAGGCCTTATCTCCAGCCCGCTCTCCTCCCAGACTCTCCTCACCTGCTCGTAGTCCTTCATCGAAAACTGCCTCATCTTCATCTGACCCAGAGGCTCCGAAGGCGGCAGGGGTTTTAAGGGGTGGACCCTGGGCGACTCGCAGATGGGCCGCTGGCACGAACAGAAGTTGCGGGTCCGCTACGAGGAGACCGACACCATGGGGGTGGTCTACTACGCGAAGTACCTGGTCTGGATGGAGGTCGGCAGGGTCGCCCTGCTGAGGGAGGCGGGCTTCGGCTACAACGAGTGGCTGAGGCACGACTTCGAGATTCCGGTGGTCCAGGCACACGCGGATTACAAGGCCCCTGCCAGGTTCGACGACGAGGTCCTCGTGAAGACCAGGGTCGCGTCCATAGGGACGAGCAGCATCCGCTTCGAGAACGAGATCTACAAGATCCCAGAGATGCTACTTCTTGCCACGGGCCATACGGTCCACGTGCTCACCAGCAAGAAGGGGCAGAAGGTCCCCTTCCCGCCCGAGTTGAAGGAACAGCTCACTTCTGCTTAGTCGCGCTCGGCGAGCCCCACTCGTAGAACCCCTTGCCCGTCTTCCGTCCGAGCATCCCTGCCCGGACCATCGTCTTGAGGAGGGGGCTCGGCCTGTACTTCGAGTCTTCGAACTCTCTCATGAAAACCTCTGCGATGTTCAAGGTCGTGTCCAGGCCCACATAGTCGAGGAGCTGGAGCGGGCCCATGGGCCAGTTCAATCCGAGCTTGACCGCCTTGTCGATGTCCTCCGGGTCGGCCACGCCCTCCTGGACCAAGGAGATGGCTTCGTTCAGCGCAGGGACGAGTATCCTGTTCACTATGAACCCGGGGGAGTCGACCTTGCACAGGACCGTCTCCTTTCCGAGCTTGGCCGAGGTCTCGCTCACCCTCTTGATGGTCGCGTCAGAAGTCTTCTTTCCCCTGATTATCTCGATGAGGGGCATGATCTGGGGGGGATTGAAGAAATGCATCCCGCACACGTTGTCCGGCCTCTTCGTCGCAGAGCCAAGGAGGGTGATGCTTATGGAAGAAGTGTTGGACGCGAGGACCGTTTCTCCCTCCACAAGCTCAGACAGCTTCCTGTAGAGCTCCAGCTTGAGCTTCGGGTCTTCGGTAGCCGCCTCGATGACCAGGTGACTGCCGCGCACAGCCTCGGCGAGGTCCACGGTGGGGTGTATCCTCTTCAGCGCCTCTGCCCCCTGCTCCTTGGACAGCTTCCCCTTCTCCACGAACTTGCCGATGCTGTCTTCAATCATCTTCATCCCGCGGTCCACGAAGCTCCGTTCCACGTCCAGCAGAGAGACCTCGTAGCCTCCCACCTGTGAAGCGACCTGGGCTATCCCATGGCCCATCAGGCCGGCTCCAAGTACGGCGACCTTGCCACTGTCGACCATGTTTCCTCGGTCCCGGAGGCGCTCCCTTAACCTTTGGCGGCTCTCCGCTCGAAGAGTATGTTGGAGTAGCTGCGTTCGAACCTCGCCGTCCTGAGTGCGTGGATGATGGGCGACCCCTGGGGTACGAAGACCCACCGTGCGGCGGCCTTTCTCCTCCCCATCATGGCCTTCGCGAGCTTAACTGCGTCGCTGGGCGGGCCGCCGATGAAGCACACCTGCTCCCACAGGGCACCCTCTCCGCCGTAGCGGGCCACTGCGAACGCGGCTCCGGTGCGCCAGACCGCGCCCTCCCGGACGAGCCTGCGGACCACGTCGGGGGTAAGCGCGGCAGCGCCGAAGTTGTGCCAGAAGACGCCGCGGCCAAGGCGGTACTCTCTGGTGCCTCTGATCCCCCTGTAAGCTTCAACGGCGGCGCCTTCCTTGACCCTCTCGGCGCTCCCCGACGCCCGGTGCCTCTTCGGAGGGTCGTATACGCTGAACCTGGCAATCTCCTTGAACCTCATCCTGGCGATCTGTCTGTGAGCCGTGTGGTTCCGGGAGCCGCTCGTCAGCCTGTAGGTGGCTATCCCTAGCCCCCTGGCGACCTTCATGGAGTGCGCTCCGAGCATTGAACCGAGACCCCGGCCCCTGTAGCTCGGGTGAACTCTCGCCCCCTCGAACCAGGCAGAGCCGTCTTCCATGAACCTGACCCTGTTCATACCGACGGGCACCCCGTCGGCGGCCACGACGTACATCCTGTTCACTTTGTCCGCTATCCATCTGTCCCATACCCGGGGGATGTAGTCGTGCCCTCCCCAGACGTCTTTGATGAAACTCATCAGCGGGGCCCTGTCGGAGCGGCGGGCCGGCCGGACCTCGACGTCCATCGCCATGGGCGGGGGTAGGCTGGACCCTTAAGCTGAGCGGACTGGCCCGGGTTCGCGCCTTTAGGCCTTATCAAGTGGAAGAACTGGTGCGGTGGTGCCGGGGCATTGCCGGGGTTCCACAGCGAGCCCGAAGGCAGAGTGGTTATTGCGCGGGCCTTGAGAGCCCGTGACCTCACGGTCGCGTGGGTTCGAATCCTACCCCCGGCGCCTACCGCTTCGGAAAGTAGGGGTGAGCCGCCCCAGGCCAGGGACGGGTGCTCCCATCACCGACGGTCGTATTTGTCCTTCGAAGTCCGCTCCTGGTCCCTCAGGAACCAGGATGGCGTCAGACTCAGGTCTCCCGCCACTTCATCCGGAACGAGACCAGCAGGAGCATGATGAACGTCGCGGCGAGGAGCGCCGCGAACCCAGAGGTCGGCTCGATGGAGTACCCCAGGCCGATGGCCCCCTGGAAGAGAGAGGAAGCTTCGGTGGTAGGGATCACAACCGCAAGCGGCACCAGGAAGGACGGGAGGACGTTCACCGAGTAGTAGACCGGAGGGAGCACCGAGAGCATGGTGGTGATGAAGCCGTTGATTATGAACGCGTTCTGGGTGTTGGGCGCATAGGCGGAGAAGAAGAACCCCAAACTGGTGGTGGTGATCCAAAGGAGTATGACCACTCCGAGGCATGAAAGGAGCGCGCCCAGGGTGGCCCCCTGCCCTGCTATGAGCCCGAAGAGGATGAGCAGCGCGGGGGCGCCGAATATGAGCTCGGAGAGCGCTACACCGAACATGTAGATCAGGGGGGAGACGGGCGAGGCGACCACCATGTCCTGGAACCTGTTCTGCAGCTTGTAGGTTGCCAGGTCCGTGCCTACGAACAGCCCCAGCTCGGTCGTTATCATGGTAAGTGCGCCGGCCAGCCCGTAGGGGAGGGCGGTCCCGTTGCTTGCCACGAACAGGATGAACAGGAGTGTGAACGGCGTCGAGAAGACGAACGCCATGAACAGCGGGTTTCTCACCATCGGAGTGAACCCCAGGTAGTACATTATCGCCCAGAGGGACCTGAGGGTCTTCCTAGCGCCCGTTCTCTTCTCCCCTCTCGGCTTCTCCTACGATGTCGACGAAGACGTCGTCCAGGGTCACAGGGCTAATGGCAATGCTCGCGTTCCGTGCCACCGCCTCGTCCCCGAGCCTCTTCGCCGCCTCTGCGTCGGTGAGCACCCTGAACCTTCCGGCTATGGTCACGACGTGGCCGAATGCGCCCAGCTCGCTGAGGTTGAACTTGTCAAACACGTCCACCCTGGTTGTCCTGCTCGTCACAGCGGCTTTCACGCTCCGCGGCGTCCCGCTGGCCATGACCTTCCCCTTGTTTATGATCACCAGGCTGTCGGAGAGCGCTTCGGCTTCGTCCATGTAGTGGGTCGTGAGCACGATGGTCTTCCCGCTCTGCTTCAGCCGCGTGAGCTGGTCCCACACCCTGCGGCGGTTCACAGGGTCAAGGCCGATGGTCGGCTCGTCGAGGAAGATCAGGTCGGCGTCTGTCCTCATCACCATCGCCACGATCACCCTCTGCTTGAGCCCTCCCGAGAGCCAGTCGGAGTTGACGTCTGCCACCTCCGTCAGCTCCAGGGCGTCCAGGGCTTCCTGCGCCCTCTTCGTGGCCTCTCCCTTCTCCATCCCCCGCATCCTGAGGCTGAGCAGGACGTGGTCCCTGGGGGTTAGAGGGTAGATGGTCTCCGCTTCCTGCGGTGCCATGGCTATCCTGCCCCTGAGCTCCTTCGCGTCTTTCACGGCGTCCAGGCCCAGCACTGTCACCGTTCCAGAGGTTGGGAGCAGCTGGGTGCTGGCAATCCTGAGGAACGTCGTCTTCCCGGCCCCGTTCCTCCCAAGCATGGTGAAGATCTGGCCGGCGTCGATCTCCAGGTCGAGGCTGTCCAGAGCAGGCTGCTTCGACTTCCTGTATGTCTTCGAGAGCTGGTGCGCTTGTAGGGCCTTCAAACCTGCCGACTCCAGGCGCGGTGTCCCCGACCCGAAATATTACTACGTTCCTCCCAGCGCGCGAAGGGAGGAGCGCCCGACTAGGCGAAGCCGTTCTGTTCCGCTATCTCTACGAGGCAGGACGTCATCTCCGCGGTGTCGTTGGGGGACTCGCACCTGACCAGTTCGGCGCCCCGCCTGCGGGCCCATCCCTGCGCCTCGATGTCGATGTCGTACAGTATCTCAAGATGGTCGGAGACGAACCCCACGGGGGCGGAGATGAACCTCCTCCTCCCTTTCTCGTAAAGCGACTCGAGGTGGTCCAGGATGTCTGGTCCCAGCCATGGCTCCCCGGTCTTGCTCTGGCTCTGGAACGTGAAGCTCCAGTCCTGCACCCCCGCCTTCTCAGCGATGAGCCTGGAACTCTCCAGCAGCTGGTCCTTGTATGGGTCTCCCTCCCTGATTATCCTTTCCGGCAGGCTGTGCGCGGAGAACACCAGAGAAGCTTCTGCGCCCGCTGTCCTCCCGGCTTCCTTCACCCTCCCGGCCCACATCGAAATCAGCTTGGGGTTGCTGTGCCACGACTTCACGAAGGTCACCTTCATCGGCGGGTCGAGCTTCTGGTTGGCCTCTTCCACCGCCCTCCTATAGCCGCCGATGCTGATGCTCGAGTAGTGAGGAGCGAGAGCGACGCAGAGCAGTTCGGTCACCCCCCTGGCGCCCGCATCCTTCATGACGTCCCCGATGAACGGGGGGGAGTGCTTCATCCCTGCAAACACCACGGCCCCGCCCCTGCTCCGGAGCGCCTTCTCCAGCCCTGCCGCCTGCCTCTCTGTGATGCCGAGGAGCGGCGACGAGCCCCCTATGGCCCTGTACCTAGAGATCAGTTCCTCGAGCTGCTCCGGCGACGGCTTCCTGCCTCCCCTGATGTGCGTGTAGTATGGCTCCACCTGGTCGAGGGAGGTGGGCCCCCCGTAGGCCATGACCAATATCCCCTTCATCTCTTTGCCGAGCTCCTGTGCACCATATCGACTATCCTCTTGAGGTTCTCCGGCGGCGTCTCCCTGAGGACCCCGTGCCCGAGGTTGAAGATATGGCCTCTCTTCCCAGACGTCCTCCGCAGGATGTCCTCCACCCCCTTCTCCATCACTCTTCCCCCCGCTTCCGCTGCCGCAGGGTCGAGGTTCCCCTGGACCCCCTTGGCTCCGCCGCTCCGCTCCCACACGGTTTCGATGGGGACCCGCCAGTCGACGCTCAACACGTCGCACCCAGTGCCGGCGAACTCCTCGATGAGCGCCGAGGAATCTGCGCAGAAGTGTATCGTGGGGACCCTCCTTCCGACTCCGCTGAAAATCTCCGTCGAATGGCGCCTGACGTGTGCCGAGTAGTCCGCGGGTGACAGGCACCCCACCCAGCTGTCGAAGAGCTGCACCGCGCTCACGCCGCACCTTATCTGCGCCCTCAGATACTTCACGACGAGTTTCGCCAGGCGGGACTCCAGGAGGTTCCAGGTATCCGGGTCGGAGTAGATCATCTTCTTCGTCAGGTGTAGTTCGCGGCTCGGGGCCCCTTCTATGAGGTAGCTCGCGAGCGTGAACGGTGCCCCGGAGAATCCCACCAGCGGGACTCCGTCGAGCTTCTCCACAGCCAGTGAGATGGCGCGGAGCACGTGGTCCACGTGCTGTTCAGGGTCGAACTCCCCCAGGGCCTCGACGTCCTCTCTCGTCCTCACGGGGTTCTCTATCACCGGCCCCAGGTTCTCTTCGATCTTGAATTTCACCCCGATGCCTTCGAGGGGGAGCATTATGTCCGCGAACAAGACGGCCGCGTCCACCCCCAGCTGCCTGACGGGGTCCACTGTCACATCCGAGGCGAGCCCCGGGTCTTTCGCTATCTCGAGAATGCCTTTCACCGACCTCAGCTTCCTGTAGCTGGGGAGATACCTCCCTGCCTGGCGCATGAACCACACCGGCGTCTGCTCCACCTGCCTCATGCGGCAGGCGTCAACGAAGGCGCCGCTCAGCTGCGGTCCAGCTCCTTGAACGACCTGGCGGCGCTTTCGACGGTCGCCTCGATGTCGCCGGTGTCGTGGGCGAGGGAGACGAAGGTGGCCTCGAAGGCCGACGGGGCGAGGTACACCCCCGACCCGAGCATTGACCAGAAGAATCTGCGATAGGCCCCGGCGTCCGCCTTCTTCGCCTCTGCGTAATTCCTCACCGGCTCGGTCGCGAAGAAGAGTCCGATCATCGACCCGACCCGGTTGAGGTGGATGTCCGTCCCCGCCCTCGACGCCCCCGACTCGAGCCCTTCCTCAAGCGTCTTCGAACTCCGCTCGAGCCTGTCGTAGCTGCCCCCCGTCAGAAGCTCCAGGGTCTTGAGCCCGGCGGCCATGGCCACGGGGTTGCCTGACAAGGTCCCTGCCTGGTACACAGGCCCCTCTGGGGAGACCATCTCCATGATCTCCCTCTTCCCTCCGTAGGCTCCGACCGGGAAGCCACCCCCAATGATCTTGCCCAGTGTAGTGAGGTCGGGTTCGACACCATAGAGCTTCTGGGCCCCTCCCGGGCCTACCCTGAACCCTGTGATCACTTCGTCGAATATCAGCACCGCCCCGCTCTTCGTGCACTCCCTCCTCAGCAACGACAGGAACCCTTTCGCAGGAGGGACGACCCCCATGTTGCCTGCCACCGGCTCCACGATCACCGCAGCTATCTTGTCTCCTTCCTTCCTGAACTCCGCCTCCGCCGCCCCTAGGTCGTTGAAGGGCAGCGTCACCGTGTCCGCGACTGACCCCTCGGTCACCCCTGCCGACGCGGGGAGGTCGAAGGTGGCCATCCCTGAACCTGCCTTGGTGAGGAACTGGTCGGCGTGGCCGTGATAACATCCCTCGAACTTCACCACTTTGGCGCGCCTTGCGTATCCTCTCGCAGCCCTGACCGCCGACATGGTAGCCTCGGTGCCGGAGTTCACGAAACGCACTTTGTCGACCGAGGGGAAGGCACCCCTGATCTTCTCGGCGAGCAGGACCTCCTCCCTGGTGGGGGCCCCGAAGCTCGTCCCATTCCTCATCTTCTCAGACACGTAAGCGAGGACCCTCCTGTCTGCATGGCCGAGTATCAGCGCCCCCCAGGAGCAGACATAGTCGATGTACCTGTTGCCGTCCTCATCCCAGATGTGCGCTTTCTTCCCCCTGGAGATGAACCTCGGGGTGCCGCCGACAGCCTTGAACGCCCGCACGGGGCTCGATACGCCGCCCACCATCACCTTCGACGCCCTGTCGTAGAGTTCGGCTGACTTCGCGCTCTTCAAGGGCCTGCACTAACCCAGGAGCCTGACCAGCGTCTGCGGGTCCACCGACGCGCACGTGAATATCGGGGTCTCCCGTTCGGTGTACTTGCTGGCGTCAGACGACCGCAGCTCCTCCACCAGCTCGAGGAACTCGGCGGGGTCGTCGCCTTCGAAGGCGAGGACAAACTCTTGGTCGTCGAGGCCGAAGGAGTAGCCGGTGTTGATCTTGATGGAGGGATACTTGTGTCCGATCTTGAAGTGCTCGGCCATTATCCTCTGGCGTTCGGCGAAGGGGACCTTGTACCACTCTCTCTTCTTCACCAGTGGATAGACGAAGGCGTACTTCGTCAACCTCCTCGACTCTTCCTCAGCACCTCCTTCCTGACCTTGATGCCTGTGAGAGCCGAGATACTTCGACCTCCTCGTCATGGCCAGGAACGAGTAGGGGACCTCCAGATGCTTTCCCAGCCCCGTCGCCAGCAGCTCGGCCACGAACTCCTGGACCGGCGCAAGGTCCTCGGCGACCACCCAGAGCATGAAGTCCACGTCGCCCCTGGTCCCGACCAGGCTGTAGCAGCGGACGTCGAGGGCTCGCGAGTACTTATCGAGCGCCGCGAGGAACTCTGCCGCCCCCTGCGACTTCTTCCCTTCCTCGAGCGACCTCCACTCCCTGGCTGCCTTGAAGAAGACGTAGCGCATGAATTTCCTCTTCCCCGCCTCTTCTGGGGTATCGCGGCTCGCCTGATTCTCCATCACCACCCCTCCTTCATCCATCTCGCAGCCTCCTCTGCGAAGTAAGTTATTATCAGGTCTGCCCCTGCACGCCTGATCCCCGTCAGCACCTCCTGAACCGCCTCCTTCTCGTCCAGCCAGCCGTTGAGCGACGCCGCTTTCAGCATCGAGTACTCCCCGCTGACGTTGTATGCCGCCAAGGGGAGGTCGAACCTCCTCCTTGCTTCGGAGATGACGTCGAGGTACGCCAGTGCGGGCTTGACCATGACCATGTCGGCTCCTTCCTCGATGTCCTGGCGGATCTCCTCCATCGCCTCCCTCCTGTTCCCAGGCTGCATCTGGTAGCTCCGCCTGTCTCCGAAGGCGGGGGCCGACCCCGCAGCGTTCCTGAAGGGCCTGTAGAAGGCAGACGCGTGCTTCGCAGAGTATCCCATCACCAGGGTGTCGTCCATCCCCGAGCCTTCCAGGGCCGCCCTGATCGCGCGCACCTGCCCGTCCATCATCGCACTAGGCGCCACCACGTCGGCCCCGGCCCTGGCGTACTCGACCGCAGCTCTGGCGAGGAACGGGAGCGTCCTGTCGTTGTCCACCTCCTTCCCGTTGAGGACTCCGCAGTGGCCGTGGGAGGTGTACTCGCACATGCACACGTCTGCCATCACGACGAGCTCCGGGAAGCTCGGCTTGATCGCAGCCAGCGTCCTCGGGACTACGCCGTCCCGGGAATAGGCTCCTGTCCCCGTTTCGTCCTTGGTGTCTGGGACCCCGAACAGGAGGATCCCTCGTATCCCGGCGCCCGCGAGCCTCTCCAGGTACACCGGGAGCTCGTCAAAGGAGTACCTCGACGCCCCCGGCATCCCCTCTATCTCCTCGGTCCTGTGGCTCCCCTCCGTGACGAACACGGGAGCGACCAGCATGTCCGGGTGCAGCCGGGTCTCCCTGAGCATCCTGCGGATGGGCTCCGTCCTCCTGAGCCGGCGGGTCCTCTTCTCTAGCCTGGCTCGCTGTTCCTCAAGCATTCACCATCATCTCCCCGATCTTCTCCGCCAGCGCGTCGACCGTGTGCTCCTGCGGAAACACGACTGACCTGAACCCGGCTTCCCTCGCGGCGAGCGCAGTGACCGGTCCGATGCAGGCCGCGGTCGCTCTGGCGGCCAGGTCCCTGAACTCTGCGCCGGCGAGCCGCCTCCTGAACCCTTCGACCTCAGACGGGCTCGCGAAAGCCACAACCTTTGCTTCCCTCACCAGCTCCGGTTCCACCGGGCCGGACACGAATCTGGTGCCGTACGCGGACACGTCTTCGACCTGGAACCCCCTTCCCTGCAGCGTCGCGACCAGCCTCTTTTCGCCGATGTCTGCACGAAGCAGCAGGACCCGCGAGCCGACCCCCCCCGGGAGTCCCTCCCCGAGGGCAGAGGTCTGGAACTTCGATGGGACATACTCAGCTTCGATTCCTATTCCGCCGAGCGCGGTGGCGGTGCTCGGTCCGACCGCAGCGAACTTCGGACCCAGCCCCTTCGCCTCCATCCCCAGCGCCCTGAGCCTTCTCCCGAAGGTCACCACCCCCCTCGGCGACGTGAACGCCACCCAGTCGAAACGTGATATCCCAGCGATGGCAGAATCGACCTCCGCCCACGACCCGGGGTCCTGGAATTCGATCGCCTCGACGGCGGCCGCATCGATCCCATGTCTGGAGAGCATCCGCTGGAACTCCGCGTTCCCTTCCTTGGTCCGCGCCACCACCACTTCCCGTCTTCCTTTCATTTCCCCAGCCTCCTGAGTATCTCTGCTCCTCCGGAAGCCACCACCCTTGCGGCGAGCTCCCGTCCGATCTCCCGCGCCTCTGCGACGCTCCCTGAAGCTGTGGACCTGGCTAGGACCGACCCGTCCGGGTCTGCAAGCATCCCCACCGCTGTCAGCCCCTCCGGGCCAGCGCCGGCGAAGGCACCCAACGGCACGTCGCAGTCTCCCCCCAGGGCCTCGGAGAACGAACGCTCGCACTCGCTGGCCGCCCTCGTAGGCCCGTCATCTATCCTACCCAGCAGCGCGAGCACCTTTGCTTCTCTCCTCCTGGCCTGGACGGCGAGTATCCCCTGGCAGGGAGCGGGGATCATCTCGTCGGTCTCGAACACCTGGGTCACCCTGGACCCCAGGCCCAGCCTGTCGAGGCCCGCTGCTGCGAGCACCACTCCGTCGAGCTTCTCTGTATCCAGCTTCCTGAGCCTGCTCTCTACGTTCCCGTGCAGCTCCACCACCTCGATGTCCTTCCTCGAGGCAAGGATTTGAGCCCTCCTCCGCGCACTCGACGTCCCCACCCTCGCGCCTTTCCTCAGCCCCTCGAACCTCGAGCCCGACGCAGTCACCAGCGCGTCTCTCGCGTCACCCCTCGGGGGGGTGGCGGCTATCACGAGCCGGTCGTCGGCGGAAGGAGGGAGGTCCTTCATGCTGTGGACTGCGAAATCGATCTTACCTTCGATGAGCTGCGCCTCTATCTCCCCTGTGAACGCGGCCTTCCCCTCCGCGGCGCCCCCTGCTTCTGGCGAAGGCGTGTCCCCCGTAGTCCTGATCGGTACCACTTCGAAGCCGTAGCCGGTGTTGGCTCCCCCGAGCATGCTCAGCACCATCCTGGTCTGCGCCAGGGCGAGCTTGCTCCCCCTTGTCCCCACCAGCAGCCTATCTGCCATCCGAAGAGTCAGCCCCGAAGACTGACCTCAGGAGTTCGAGCTTCTCCTCCTCGGCCAGGGCCCCATGCCTCCTTCTCGCGAACTTCGTGGGCCTCGCGAGGATCTTGCTCACTATCCTCCGGCCCATGGCGTCGAGCACGCGCCGGTCCCTGTCGTCCGTGAGGTTCAACTTCCCCAGCGCGCGCCTCAATTCCTCCGCCCTGACCGCATCCGCCCATGAGTAGAGGTCGGCCAAGGCCGTCGACAGCCTCGTCTGGATCAGCCAATCGTAGAAACCGTCCGCTTCCCTGTCGGTCGCCGACTCCGCTTCCTTGAGCGCGACCGGGGTCTTCCTGACCCGTGCGAACTTCGCCAGGTCGTCCAAGTCCAGTAGACGGACGTTGGGGAGCCCTCTGACCTCGGGGGACACGTTCCTCGGCATCCCCAGGTCGACCACCAGCCTCCGCCTTCGCCCCCTGACGTCCTTCACGCTCAGTATGGGCCGGTTTGCCGATGTAGCCGAGATGATGACGTCGCACTTCGCCGCGGTCTTCTTCATCATCGAGTAGGGGACCAGGACCGCGCCTTCGAGGCCCCTCGGGGGTTCCGTCCTCTTCGACACCACGAATATCTTGCTTGCCCGGCGGTCCAGCCTCCTCGCGGCGAGCCTGACCATCTTGCCGGTCCCTACGAGCATGACTCGGTGCCTTCCCGGCGACAGCCTGTGCACCGCCTCGACCGCGAGGTCGCTGAGCGAAGCTTCCTCCGCCTCCAGGCCCAGGTCTGCCCTGACGCGGGTACCTACTCTGTAGGCCCGGTCGAAAAGGGGAGCGAGCACCGCTCCAGCGGTGCCGTCCTTCCTCGACCTGATCCCCGCGGCCCTGACCTGAGAGAGTATCTGTGGCTCTCCGAGAACCACGGATTCGAGCCCCGTCGCGACTCGGAAAAGGTGCCTCGCCGCCTCGGCGCCCCTGGCCTGATAGAATCCGTCCTTGGCTCCCTCGAATCCGGTCGCCTTCGAAACAGACCTGAAAAACGAAGCCGACGTCTCGTCCGGGGAGGTCGAAGCGACGTAGACTTCGAACCTGTTGCAGGTGGACAGGACTGCCGCTTCCTTGGCCGAAGCCAGCGAGTCAAGCATGTGGTCCGCGCCTGCGGCCCTAGCCAGGCTCTCCCTGAAGTCTATGTCTGCAGACTTGTGGGATGCGCCGATCATCATGAGCTGCGGCGTCGGCCTGGGGTCCTCCGGGCGAATGGGCGCAGGAAGCATACTGCTTGGCTGGCCTGTTGTGCCCAAAGGCGTCGCCCGCGGTTTCTGCGGTTTTTATTTAACGTTTGTTAGTGTGGCTCCGGCCTGGGCCCGCTTGCCATCCTTGAGAATCAGGCTCCCCTCTTAAATCCGCACTGCCGGGTTCCCAGTTCGGACATGGTGCCTTCAGAGGAGCGGCGGCTGCAGCCGCTAGGCGGAGACGGGGGATGAAGGGCGGGATAGACCGCCCCCTTCAAGTCACCATCGCCCTAGGGGGGAACGCCATAGTGCGCCCCGGCGCCGACGGCAGCGCGGTGCAGTCCGCGCGCGTGAGGGCAACGGCGAGGGAGCTGGTTCACCTCATCGAGGAGGGTGACAGGATACTCATCACTCACGGCAACGGCCCGCAGGTAGGCGACATCCTCGTCCAGAACGAGGCGGCCAAAAATCTCGTCCCCCAGATGCCCCTGGACGTCTGCGGGGCCGAAAGCCAGGGGATGATCGGCTACATGCTCCAGCAGGCGCTTCAGGGCGAGCTCGGCGCGAAGGGCATCGCCATGCCCGTGGTGACCGTACTCACCCAGGTGCTGGTCGACAGTACTGACCCGGCATTCAGACGTCCGACGAAGCCGGTAGGGCCGTTCTATTCGTTGAAGGAGTCGTCGCGCCTCTCCAGGGAGAAGGGGTGGGTGATGGTGGAAGACTCGGGCAGGGGATACAGGAGGGTGGTCCCCTCGCCCCAACCGAGGGAGATCGTGGAGTCCGAGACCGTAGCGAAGCTCTTCAGGGGGGGTGCGATAGTGATCGCCGCGGGTGGCGGGGGGATACCGGTCGTGAGGACTAGAGGCGGGGGCCTTCATGGGGTGGAGGCGGTGCTCGACAAGGACAGGACCGCGGCTCTCCTCGCAACCACTATGAAGACCAAGGTCCTTCTCATCCTCACTGACGTAGATGGCGTGTATCTGAACTATCCTGGACCGCGGAGGCAGAAGCTCGAAGTGCTGGACGTGGAAGCGTGCGAGAGGCACCTAAGGGAAGGCCAGTTCCCTCCGGGAAGCATGGGCCCGAAGATCGAAAGCGCCGTGTCCTTCCTCAAGGCCGGAGGCGAAAGGGTCGTGATTGCTTCATTGGAGGAGGCAGTAGAGGCCCTCGCAGGCAGGGCAGGTACGACCATAACCTTCTGAAGCTCTGCCGTCTTGCTGGGACCCGACGTCGCCTAGTTCCACTGGACCCAGTTGACCTTCGGGGCGTGGGGGGCGTTTGCCTCTGCGAAGGCCTGGACGATGTCCCTGGCAGTCACTACCCCGACCCCTTCGGAACCCACCCGCAGCGGAAGCCGCTTGAACCCGTGAAGCGACATGATCCCGGCCGCTTCCCTGCCGAAGATGCCGGGTTCTGCCGTGACCAGGGGGGTCGAAGCGACTTCCGCCAGGGGGGTGTGCATGCTTCTCTTCCGGGCAAGGATGCGTTTGACCAGGTCCCTCTCCGTGAATATCCCCAACCACTTTGCGTCCTCCGCCATGATCACGCTCCCGACCTTCTTCTCCTCCATGAGCCGCACGACGAGGTCGACGGGGGTCTCTGGGAGGGCGGTCACCACCCGGGTCGATATGACCCTGAGGATTGAGAAATCGTTCTGGACCTCTTTCAGCGCCCTGACGATGTCCGTAGGGGTCACAATCCCGACAAGGTCTGGCCCGTCGAACACCATGAGCCTGCTCTTCTTGGTGATCATAGCAGACGCCGCTTCCTCAAGTGTCAGGCTCGAGTTAGTGGCGGGGAAACGGGGGGACGCGACTTCGGAGATCACAGTCGCCGACGGGTCCTTTCCGCGGGCGAGGACCCTGCTGACGAGGTCCCGTTCGGTGAACACTCCGCACGGACCCAGCGAGTCCACGACGACCACGCTCCCTATGTTGTGCTCGTCCATGGCCTGGACCGCCTTCGACACGTTCGACTCTTGGTAGACGGTTACCACGCCCTTCCCCATGAAGTCCCCCACAAGCGGACCAGCGTGCTTCAGTGACATCTCTCTCGATGTACGAAACACCCTCGAGCGAATAATAAACAGGGACTACAATTCCCAACCTTGAGAAACCGCGGGTGGTTCCCGAATCTGCGGGCACGGGCGGCGACACCTCTATCTCAGGCCTGGGAATCGTCCTTCCAGTTTATCTGAGGTTCCACTCGGGCGCTTCAAGGGCATGTCCGGTCTCCAGCGTCCAGCGCCGCTTATGACGCGGTCAGAGATCGCTCGCGTGATAGACCACACGCTCCTGAACGCCACGGCGACCCCTATCGAAGTCGAACGGCTGTGCGACGAGGCGATTCGCTACGGCTTCTGGAGCGTCTGCGTTAATCCCGTCCACGTCGAGCGCGCCGCAGGCAGGCTCCGCGGCAGCAGCTCCAGGGTGTGCGCCGTGGTGAGCTTCCCCCTTGGGGCCGAGACGACGGCCGTGAAGCTCTTCGAGGCGCGCGAGGCCCTTGCGCACGGCGCCCGCGAGCTGGACGTCGTATCGAACATAGGCGCGCTGAAGTCAGGGAACGAATGGGGCTTCCTCGAAGACGTCAGGCAGCTGGCCGAGCACTGCCACAGCTCAGGAGCCCTCATCAAGGTGATCCTCGAGTGCTGCTACCTGACGGACGAGGAGAAGGTCCTCGGAGCCAAGCTCGCGGAGAGGGCTGGAGCTGACTTCGTCAAGACGTCGACTGGGTTCGGTACAGGCGGAGCCACGGCCGCGGACGTCTCTCTCCTGAGGAGGACCCTCTCCAGCAAGGTGGGGGTGAAGGCGGCGGGGGGGATAGGCAACCTCGAGAAGGTCCAGGAGATGCTAAGGGCGGGCGCCGACAGGGTCGGCACGAGCTCCGGGGTCTCCATCGTTGAAGAGATCCGCTAGCAGCGAAGCTAGAAGGTCAGCTCCTTCCCACTGCGGCCGTCGACAAGCACCCTCCTGTGCTTTCTCCTCACAACCAGTTCCACGTCGAAGGTCGGGTAGAGGAAGGGCTCGAAGGAGTCGATGTCGGCTCCCTCCCAGAGCCCCTTGACCACGTCCCTCACGTCGGTCTCCTTGATTTTGGGTGCGACTATCTTTGCACCCCCCGTTTCGATCGGGGCGAGTTCGAGCGGGGCGAAGTCCGACGGCTTCGCCGGGAGGTCTGTGAGCCTCCTGTATAGCTTCCTGTTCCTCACATCGATGCTCCTGACCAGCCTCTTGGCGTCGAGGTTCGACAGGACCCTGGAGACGGTCGGCCTCGATTCGCCCAGGGTGCTGGCTATGTCGATGGCGCTGGTGTCGCTCTCCGCCCTGACCTCCCTCAGCACTTCGACCTGGAGGGTGGACAGGTCGAGGAGCTTGCTGAACCCCTCGAAGACCTGCAGCCCCCTGCCGATGGACACTTCCTTCCCCGTCACCCCGTCGAGATAGACGTACATGGTCTCGAACCTCCTCTTCAGGAGCCCCCTCCTCAGCCTGATCCCGAGCTGGATCAGGGTCCTGAAGCGGGGGGTCACGGAAGTCACCGCCTCTCTCGGGCCGAAGATTCCGAAGGTCCGTTCCCGCCTCACCATGACCGGCACGTCATCCGCCTTGATCGACGCCGGGAGGCCTAGCGCCACCGTTTCCACCGCAGTCCGGGGTGCCGACCCCTGCTCAGCCTCCTCCGCCGCCCTCTGACCCGTCGGTCCCACATATCTCCTGACCGCCCTCTTCACCAGGGAAGGGGTGGCGCCCCCGGGCTTGGTCACCCGCTTTTTGATCGTGACGAGGAGAGGGGGAGCAGCGAGGCCCCCCATGGCGAAGAACTGTCCCGCCTTCAGTGTTGTGAGTTCCTTGGGGAGCCCCTTGCCGGGGAAGAACTGGGACACCGACTGGAGGTCGTTCTGGATGATCAGCTTGCCGATGAGCTGGTTCCCGCACTGGCTCAGCACGTTCTTGTCGACGAGGGACGGCCGCTGGGAGCAGATCATGAGCCCCATCCCCCTCTTCCGCCCTCTGCGGGCCACTTCCCCGAAGATAGGCGTCCGCTGGCCGTACTGGGGGACGAACTTGTCGGCTTCTTCTAACACCAGCAGGTACGGCGTCCGCCTCTCCGTGAGCGTATTGTAGAGGGCCTCCACGAAGGGCGCTATCTTCTCCCTGGGGTCCGGGAGGTCCGAGACATCAAGGATGAGGGGCGATATGTCCGGCGCCTGCTTCGCGAGGTCCTGGACGTCGAGGGCCCCCCATGACAGGTCGCACCCCTGCTCTTCACCTACCCAGATGGCGTCGAACTTTTCCTTCAGCCCGGTGTGCTCTCCCTCCGTGTCGACTATCGCGAAGGGGATCTCGTTCCTGCAGAGCTCTTCGCAGAGGACCCCGACCGCGTAGCTCTTCCCGCTGCCGCTGCTCCCGAGCACGCACGTCCTCCCGGTGACCAGCAGGTTGGCGTCTATCGTGAACGGCCCACCTGAGCCTGCCCCCACCTCAAGCTCCGACCTTTGCAACTCTGGCTCCGACAAGCTCCCTTCCGACTGCTCCGGCACGACAGGTAAATCCATTGTGGATTCAGGAAAGGGGGCCTGCGGCAAACTCTTTTATCGGAAAAAGAGCCCGCCCTCCCATGACTTCTCGCGGAGCCTGGGCTCCCAGCTCGGGGAGGCCGTCGTCTTGAGCGAAAACCTGCAGGACAGATACGCCCCCAACAGTGTCTGCTTCGGGTGCGGACCCAAGAACAGCGCGGGCCTGCGGCTGAAGAGCGTCCCCTTCGGCGATTCGCTGGTGGCCGAGTGGACCCCGCGGAAGGAGCACGTCGCTTTCGCCAACTTCGGGAGCGGGGGTATAATCTCAGTCCTGATGGACTGCCACGGCAACTGGGCGGCCACCTACGCGCTCATGAAGGCGAAGGGGCTACCGTCCCCCCCTGGGACGGTCACGGCAGAATACACGGTGCGGTTCCTGAAGCCCTCCCCCATCGACAGGAAGTGGCTGCTCACCGCCTGGGCCACCAAGGTCGAAGGAGACAAGGCCTGGGTTTCGGGGGAGCTGAAGGTCGCCGGGGCGGTCACCGCGACGATGAGCGGCCTCTTCGTGGCAGTCAAGGAAAGCCACCCTGCCTTCCACCGCTGGGAGTGACAGGTGTGCCGCCATGACAGGGTCGGGAGACGGGCCTTGGACCGCCGAAGGGCTGGCCAGGGCTTACTCGGCCGGGACGGCTACCCCGTCGTCCGTGGTCCGCGAGCAGCTAAAGCGGATCGGCACCCTCAACCCGGCGTTGAACGCCTTCATCACTGTCCTCGCCGACTCGGCCCTGAGGTCTGCCGAGGAGTCGGACAGGAGGTACCGTTCTGGAAACCCCCGTGGTCCCCTTGACGGGGTCCCAGTGGCCGTCAAGGACATGATCTACATCCAGGGCGTGAAGTGCACGGCAGGGTCGAAGATCCTCGCCGACAACGTGGCTCCCTACGATGCTCCGGTGGTGGCCAGGCTGAAGTCGGCCGGGGCGGTGCTGATGGGGACGACCAACCTGCACGAGTTCGCTGCCGGGACGACGAGCGTGAACCCCCACTACGGCGCCGTCAGGAACCCCTGGGACCTGAACAAGGTGGCAGGAGGGTCGAGCGGCGGGTCCGCAGCGGCTGTCGCCTCCGGCATGGTCCCCATCGCCCTTGGTACGGACACCGCCGGCTCTGTCCGCATACCCGCCGCGCTCTGCGGGGTCCTCGGGCTCAAACCCACTTACGGAAGGGTCAGCAGGCTTGGGGTCATACCTCTCTCGGCGTCCCTCGACGCGGTCGGGGTGCTCGCGCGGTCCGCGAAGGACGTCGGCGTCATGCTCAGGGTAGTCTCCGGCAAGGACAAGGAGGACATGACCGCAGTAGAGGCAGAGGTCCCCGAGTACGACGCGGCCCCTCCCCTGCGCTCGGCCAGGGTCGGGGTGGTGAAGAACCGCTTCCAGGACTACGTCGACCCGCGGGTGGAGGCCGACTTCCAGGCGTTCGTGGCAAGGCTCCGGGGAATCGGGTTCGCCGTGGTCGAGGTGGAGCTGGACGGGCTGGGGGAGGTCTACGAGAGGTGGCTCCCGATCCGGAGGGCAGAGGCGACCGCCTTCCACCTCAAATGGCTGAAGAGCGCTCCCGAACTCTACGGCGACGACGTCCGCACGCTGCTGGAGCTTGGGAGGGACGTCCTGGCTGTGGACTACGTCGGCGCGGTCAACGCCCGCCCGTCTTACATGGAGAGGTTCTCGGCGGCCATGGCGGGGGTCGACGCGCTGGCCCTGCCGACCACGGCCGTGCCCGCGCCAGGCCTGGGACAGTCGGAGGTCAAGGTCAACGGGGTGTCACAGCCGGTCTACTCGGCGCTCAGCCGCCTTACGCTCCCCTTCAACTACGTGGGTTTCCCCGTCCTCTCCGTCCCGTCTGGGCTGATCGGGGGCCTCCCTGTGGGGGTGCAGCTCGTCGGAAAGCTCTTCGACGAGATGACGCTTCTGCGGCTCGCAGCGGCCTATGAGGAGGTGCACGGGCTGTTCGGCACGCCCGGCGGCGTCACCGCGGCGCCCCCGACGGGTTAATAACTGGGAAGGAGGTCCTTCCGTCCGCTGGTTATGAAGCCAAGCTACGGTCTGGGCATACTCGTCGTCGTCCTCCTTACCGCGGCCGTCGCCCTCCTTGGAGTCCTGAGCCTACAAGGCACCGTCTCCATGGGGCTGCTCCTCGCGGGGGCATGGACGTTCGCGGCCGCCTTCGTCCTTGTTGCCGAGGGAGATAGGAGCTACTACGCCGGCTGGGGGATCATCATCGCCGGCCTTTCGCTCTCCTATTTCGTCCCCATCCAGGACGCCCTCGCTCTGATCCTGATCGCAATCGTCGGGCTGATAGTCGCGACGGCTTACCTGGCGAGGACTCCAAGGGCCGGCGCCCACGCCGGGGGGACTGCGCCCGCCCAGAGCCCGTCGGTCGCCGCTAGCTGATTTGCTCGAAATCGTCCATCAGGAGCTCCCCCCCACGGAGCACCCACCTCGCCCTCCCGGGGAACTCTGCACCTTCGTAGGGAGACCACCCACACTTGCTGCGCACTTCGTCGCCCCTCGCCACTTCGTGGGCGCGCAGGTCTACGACGGCGAGGTCGGCTCGCCTCCCCGGGGCTATCTCTCCTCTGTCCTTCAGGCCCAGGTGCTCCGCCGGGTTTGATGACGCTACTTGGGCTATCCTGAGCGGGTCGACTCCCTGGCTCCTTATCAGCCACGACACGACATGGGCGAAGTCGTCCAGTCCTGGGACCCCTGCCAGCCCCTCGCTCAGCTTCTCGTCCCTCAGGTGTGGGGCGTGGTCGGTGACTAGGAAGGACACGCTCCCGTCCTTCAGCCCCCGGACCAGCGCCTGCCTGTCCTCCTCTCCCCTCAGGGGAGGGTTGGTCCTCAGCATGCTGTTCTCGAGCATCGACCGCCGGGTGAAGTACAGATGATGGAGCGCCGCTTCGCAGCTCAGAGCCAGCCCGCCCGCGGCGGCATTCTTCACCATCGAGAGGGTCCCGGCCGTAGACGCGTGGCAGACGTTCGCCCTGAGCGACGGCGCGCCGCGAAGGCACTCGACCACGGCGGCCACGGCCCTTGTCTCGGCCTCGGGGGGCCTGGCGTCCGCGTAGGAGTCCATCCGGGCGTCGTCCTTGAGCTTCTCCCTGGCGCGGTCGATCACCCCCTGGTCCTCGCAGTGGATGCTGAGGGGCTTGGCCCGGTCGGCCACGAGCCTGAACACCCGGGGCATCTCTCCCTCCGGGAACCGAGCCGCCCCGGTCGTCTCAGAGAGGTACAGCTTGTACCCCACCACCCCGGGCAGGATCTTCGCGAGGGCCTCTGGCCTCTCTCTGGGGATCCCACCGTGGAACCTCACGTCCACCTGGGCCTTCCTCGCGAGCCGCGCCTTCGCCTCCAGCGCCTCCGGAGAGTCGGTGGGTGTCGGGTTGTTCGGCATGTCGGCCACCGTGGTGACCCCCCCATGGACCGCGGCCGCCGACCCGGTCCTGAAGTCCTCCTTCCTCTCCCACCCAGGCTCACGGAGGTGGACGTGCATGTCGACGAAGCCGGGGAAGATCAGGCTCCCTTCGGTCCGGATTCTCTTCGCTCCCCTGAGTCCCCGCCGCACCTCCTTCACGAGCCCTTCGGTCACCCCTATCTCCGTGTCGAGGATGCCTCCGGGAGTCACGACCCTCCCCTCGAGGACGAGGTCGTGCTCCATGGCGACCTAGGGCCTCACGTACTCGGGGACGCTGTCGAACGCAAGGAGTGCGTCACAGTAGTGGCACTGCAGGAGCCTCTCCCTCTTCAGGGTGGCGAACTTCGGTATCACCGGCTCCCTTTCGGTGTTGGAAATGCAGTTGAGCTCGGGGCACCTGATCCTCCCTTCTATGCTGTCAGGGACCTTGGGCTGGTACTTCGAGACCTTCCCCTCGTCGATGTAGTTGACGGTGATGTTCGGGAACACCAGAGAGAGGATGTCCGCGTCCTTCTCGTCGACGTGCCACCTGTCGATCTTGATGATGTCCTTCCGCCCCAGGCGCCTGCTGGACACGTTCTGAAGGATCACCACCGACACGTCTGCCTGCATCTTCGCCAGCTTGTCGAGCCTGAGCACCCTGGAGGCGATGTCGGCCTTCCAGTCAGGAATGTGGTCGATGACGGTCCCTTCTTCGATCCTGCTGACCAGCATCCTCTCCGATCCGCCTTCGGACACTACCTCGCGCCTCCGAGTATCAGGTTCAGAAGGACCATCCTCAGCGGGAGCCCCCCTGCCGCTTGGACGAAGTACTGTGCGTAGTTCGTCTCGTCGATGTCGGTGGAGAGCTCGTCCACCCTCGGGAGGGGGTGGAGGACCTTCAGCGACGGCTTCGCGTCCCTGAGCGCTTCGAGGTTCACTTCGTACATCCCTTTCACCCTTTCATACTCCGTCGGGTCGGGGATCCTCTCTTTCTGTATCCTGGTGACATAGAGGACGTCCAGGTCCCCCGCCACGCTCTTCAGAGCGCTCTCCTTTTTCGGGGTCACCCCCCGCTGCTTCAGCAGCTGGGTCACCTCAGGCCTCATCTGGAGCGCTTCAGGCGCGATGAAAGTGATGTCTACGTCGAAGTTGGAGAGCGCGTAGGCGAGGGACGACGAAGTCCGGCCGTACCTGAGGTCGCCCAGCATCCCCACCTTCAGGCCGTCTATCCTCCCGAACGCCTTCCTGATCGCGTAGAGGTCGACCATCGCCTGGGTAGGGTGCTCGCGGCTTCCGTCGCCCGCGCTGATGACCGGAGTGTCGGAGATCTCGGCGGCGAACCTCGCTGCCCCCATCTTGGAGTGCCTCACCACGAACACGTCGGCGCCGTACCCCTCGAACATCCTGAGGGTGTCATGCAGCGTCTCTCCCTTGGTTATCGACGACCCGGTCGGCCCCGCGAATCCTGAGACCCTCATCCCCAGCTTCTCGGCCGCTATCTGGAAGCTGGAGTAGGTCCTGGTTGACGGCTCGAAGAAGAGGAGGGCGGCGAGCTTCCCCTTGAGCGCACCGTCGAGGCTCCCGCGGTTCTTCTCGAGGTCTTCGACCCCAAGGAGGATCTCCTCAAACTGATCCCGCTTGAAGTCTCGGGCGCTCACCACGTCTCTACCAAGGAAGTCTGCGCTCGGGCTCATCTGACAGACCCCCGCGCCGGAAGGTTATTGACCGTTCCTAGACTCCCAGATGGGCCGCCGCTTTCTTTCGGAATTTTGAACCCGCTATCTGCGGAGCCTCTGACACGATTTAAGCCTTCGAGGCCGGTCGGGAAACTGATTAGAGGCCGGCCGGCGCTCCAAATATTTAAAAGCGGAACGGGCCAGCGAATCGTTCTTAGAGTGTTCAAGCCTGCCAAGGGCTCGCTGCTGCTGCTAGAGGACGGCTCGATTTTTTACGGCCGCGCATTCGGCTCCGAGGTCGACTCCGTAGGTGAGGTCGTCTTCAACACCGGGATGGTCGGATACCCCGAGTCGATGACAGACCCATCCTACGCGGGGCAGATACTGGCCTTCACCTACCCCCTGATAGGCAACTACGGGGTGCCCCCCTACAGCGACAGGGACGAGTACGGCCTCCCCCGGTTCTTCGAGTCAGACTCCATCAAGGTCAAGGGGATCGTGGTGCAGGAGGCTTGCCGTGACCCGAGCCACTGGGCCTCGAAGCGGACCCTTTCGAAGTGGATGGAGTCAGAGGGGGTCCCCGGCATCGAGGGGGTCGACACCCGCGCCCTCGTCGCAAAGCTCAGGGAGTCGGGGGTGATGATGGGGGTCATCGCCGTCGGGGGGGATACCCGGGAGAAGGAAGGCATCTCCGAGCTCCTGGCCAGGGCGGGGAGCTACGCCTCGCAGAACCTGGTCAAGGGGGTGTCAGTGGTGAGGCCGGTAATCCACGGGGACTCGGACCAGAAGGTGGTCCTCCTGGACTGTGGCACGAAGTACGGGATCGTGAGGAACCTGTTGAAGAGGGGGTATCAGGTGGTCCGCCTCCCGTACGACGCGAGCTACGCGACGGTGATGAAGTACGCCCCCGCCGGGGTGGTCGTCTCCAACGGCCCCGGGGACCCGCAGATCCTTTCCGACACCGCGAGGTGCGTCGCTTCCCTGGTGGACTCCGAGGTCCCGGTGCTCGGGATCTGCCTCGGTGAGCAGGTCCTCGGCATGTCGCAGGGAGCTGAGACGTTCAAGCTGAAGTACGGCCATCGCGGGCAGAACAAGCCGTGCATCGACTTCGACACCGGGCGCGGCTACGTGACCAGCCAGAACCACGGCTTCGCCCTGACCGAGAGGTCGCTGAAGGGCTCCAACCTCCGTCCCTGGTTCATGAACGCAGACGACCGGACGGTCGAAGGGGTCATCCACGTCAGTAAGCCCTCCATGGCGGTCCAGTTCCACCCCGAGGCTACCCCCGGCCCCTACGACACGGTCTTCGTCTTCGACAGGTTCGTCGACGCCATGAGAGGCAAGGATATCCGAGGTGCAGAGATTCGAAGCGTGAGCGCGTAGCGAAGGTCCTGGTCATCGGGAGCGGGGCCATCAAGGTAGGCGAAGCGGGCGAATTCGACTACTCTGGCAGCCAGTGCCTGAAGGCGCTCAAGGAGGAGGGCGTCGACTCCGTCCTCGTCAACCCGAACATCGCCACCATCCAGACCAGCTCTCAGTTCTCTGACCACATACACTTCGTCCCAGTCTCCGTCCCCTCGGTCACCAAGGTCATAGAGGAGGAAAGGCCCGACGGCATACTGCTCGGCTTCGGGGGCCAGACCGCCCTCAACTGCGGCATCGGGCTGGCAGAGTCGGGGGTGCTGGAAAAGCACGGCGTGAAGGTTCTGGGGACCCCAATCCGGGGGATACAGCTCACGGAAGACAGGGACCTCTTCAAGCAGACGATGGTCGGCTGCGGCGTCCCCGTGCCCAGGAGCACCGCAGTCTACTCCTTCGACGAGGCGAAGAAGGCGGCTGCTGGGCTCGGCTTCCCGGTGATAATCAGGGTCGCCTACACCCTCGGGGGGAAGGGGGGCGGGGTTGCGAGGAACCTGGAAGAGCTCGCCGTGATAGTGGAGCGGGGGCTCAACAGCTCCATCGCGCACCAGATCCTGGTAGAGGAGTACCTCGGAGGATGGAAGCAGATCGAGTACGAGATAATGCGCGACGGAGCCGACAACAGCGTCATCATCTGCAACATGGAGAACATGCTCGGCATGAGGGTCCATACGGGAGACAACATCGTGGTCGCCCCTTCGCAGACCCTGACCAACTCAGAATATCATACGCTCCGGGCCGCCTCTCTGAGGGCGGCGAAGACCTGCGGCATAGTCGGCGAGTGCAACATCCAGTTCGCGCTCCACCCAGGCTCCGAAAAGTACGCCGCGATAGAGATCAACGCCAGGCTGTCGAGGTCGTCCGCGCTCGCCTCCAAGGCGACGGGGTACCCCCTGGCGTACATAGCGGCAAAGCTCGCCCTCGGCTATCGACTGACCGAGCTCAAGAACAAGGTCTCTGGCATCACCACCGCCCTCTTCGAGCCTTCCCTCGACTACCTGGTGGTCAAGATGCCCCGATGGGACACCGTGAAGTTCGACGGCGCCGTCAGGACCATCGGCACCTCCATGAAGTCCATAGGCGAGGTGATGGCGGTCGGACGAGGTTTCGAGGAGGCTATCCAAAAGGCCGCCAGGATGGCCAACCCCCAGTACGACGGGGTGATCAGGGGGCTCGCGCCCCCGGACAGGCAGGACGCGCTCAAGCGGCTGGAGCGCCCCACCGACACCATCGCCTTCGACCTCGCCGAGGCGCTCAGGGCGGGCCTCGACGAGAGGGACGTGGCCTCCAAGAGCGAGGTGGACCCCTGGTTCGTGAGCAAATACAAGAACGTGGTCGACTTCCACGGCCTGCTGGAGTCCCAGGCTCCGGGCTCGATCCCGGGGCGCGAGGTACTCATGAAGGCGAAGAAGCTCGGTTTCTCCGACCGGCAGCTTGGTGAGCTCCTGGGCATCGGCGAGGACCGGGTCAGGGAGGCCCGGGTCAGGCTGGGGGTCACCCCCGTGACAAAGGTGATCGACACCCTGGCCGCCGAGTGGCCCTCCAAGACCAACTACCTCTATCAGACCTACGACGCAGCGGTGGACGAAGCCCCCCCGACCGGGAGGCGCAAGGTCATGGTCCTGGGCGCGGGGCCATACAGGATCGGGAGCTCGGTGGAGTTCGACTGGGGGACCATGAACATGGCCTGGGCCCTCAAGCAGAACGGGTTCGACGAGGTGGTCGTGGTCAACTGCAACCCAGAGACCGTTTCCACAGACTTCGACATGAGCGACAGGCTGTACTTCGAAGAGCTCACGGTCGAGCGCCTCCTCTCGATCTACGACAAGGAGAAGCCCGAAGGGATGGTCCTTTGCGTGGGCGGCCAGACCCCAAACGACGTGGCCGAGGCTCTCGAAAGGAGGGGGGTCACGATCCTGGGGACCTCGTCGCAGTCCATAGAGACCGCCGAAGACAGGACGAAGTTCAGCGCCCTGCTCGACAGGCTCGGGATCCCTCAGCCCGCCTGGGGTTCGTTCCGATCCCCCGCCGAGGCAGCCACCTTCTGCGCCAGGGTGGGTTACCCAGTCATCGTCCGGCCTTCCCACGTGCTGAGCGGCTCGGCCATGAGGGTGGTCTGGGACCCCTCTGAGTTGGAGACGTTCATCGAAAGGGCGGCCATGGTCAACCCCGAGTACCCGGTGGTGGTCAGCGAGTTCATCGAAGGGGCGAGGGAGGTTGAGGTCGACGCGGTCTCCGACGGCAAGAACACCGTGATCGGTGCGATAATCGAACACGTCCAGGACGCGGGGGTGCACTCCGGGGACGCCATCATGTCCATTCCCACGGTGTCGGTCAACAGGGCGGCAAAGGAGAAGATCAGGGTGTACACGCGCGGGATCGCCCGCGAGCTGAAGGCGAAGGGGCCGCTGAACATCCAGTTCCTCGTGCGCGGGGCGTCGGTCTACGTGATCGAGTGCAACCTCAGGGCATCCAGGTCGCTCCCATACGTCTGCAAGGCGACGGGGGTGAACCTCATCGACGTGGTGGCGCCGGTGATGAACGGCGGGGCCCTGAAGAGGGTCACGGACGTGGAAGAGCCGAAGCGCTTCGCGGTGAAAGCCCCTCAGTTCTCGTTCCTCCAGATGGATGGGGCGGACCCGAAGCTGGGGGTCGAGATGCGCTCCACGGGCGAGGTGGCATGCTTCGGGGACACGTTCCCGGAGGCGCTCTCCCAGGCTTTCCTGGCCACGGGGCACAGGATACCGGAGAGAGGAGACGTCGGGCTCCTCCTCCTTGAGCACTGGCAGGACGGAGGAGGACTCGCGCCGCTCCTGAAGGGCTTCAGGGACAGGGGGATTGAGGTCGTGGAGGTCGATGAGAAGACGAGGTCGAAGGGGGAGGAGGCGATGTCCCTCATCGCCGGGGGGAAGGTGTCTTTCGTGCTGTCATTCAACGCGAACTCGAACGTCGACTCCGAGCAGTTCCACAGGCTCAGGCGGAAGGCAGTCGACCTCCAGGTCCAGGTCATCTCCACGAAGGAGGAGGCCGAAGCCCTCCTCCTCTGCGTCGGGGCCTAGGCTGGCTTGGCCCGAGAAGAGAAGGTCGACCTCGTCGACGAAAGCGACCGGGTCATAGGGGTCACCACCGTGGGCGAATGCCTCAGCGGGGGGCTGCTTCACCGCGCAGTGGCCGTGGTGGTTTCCAGGCCAGACGGGAAGGTGCTCCTGCAACTGCGGAGCAAGAAAGACCTCTGGCACCCCGGCAGGTGGACCCTCTCATGCACCGGCCATGTAAGGAAGGGGGAGTCCTACGAAGAAGCGGCCTCCCGCGAACTGGAGGAGGAGATCGGCATCAGGGCGGCCCTCTCTCCCGTGAAGAAGTACCTCATGCCCCCGATCAGAGACGAGGGCATGACCGAGCGCGAGTGGGTGGCCTTGTTCTCTGCCGTCTCAGACGCAGAGGCTATGGCCGACCCCGTCGAACTGGACGGGGTGAAGGGGTTCACGCCGCAGGAGCTCAGGGTGATGCTAGACGGCGGACGCCTCACCCCAGACGCGGTCTTCCTCCTGACCGAATTCCTCCGGGCTGGCGCGCAGGTCCCGGAGCCTTAATACGTGCAGCCGGCGGAGCGGGCTTTTCTTGGATGTGCTCGAGGAGATAATTTCGCACCTCTCAGGCAGCTCCAGGGCCGTGGTCATATCTGACGGGGACGTCGACCTTCGCCAGGGAGGGGGCGACCTCGGCTTCTTCCTCCTGAAGATCGGCGAGGGGTCCCTCGCCGCCGGCGGGCGGGGAGGTGGCTTCGGCGAGAGGAAGGTCACCGCCGCGCTGTTCTTCCGGCGAAGGGGAGGATCCTGGTCGAAGCCCTACGAAGCCAAAGAGGAAACCGCCGCAGCATTCGAGGTCCCCTACCACGTGTCGAGGCTCCCGATGACCATGGCCGACGGCACCGAGTCCATGGGGTACGGAGTGGTCGACCCCGACCTCGTCCGCGAGATGATGGCCAAGGCAGCCATTTCTTCTTCCGCTTAAATAGAATCGGACACCGGCGTGGCCCAGATTGAAGGTTCTCGTCACAGGCGCGTCCGGGATGGTCGGGCGCAACCTCGTCCGCTACCTCGGCGAGAAGGGGGTCGGCACCATCCCCACAGACCTCTCCGGATGGGATTCGTCGGGAGACCTCCTTGACAAGGACTTCGTGTTCAGGAACCTGGCTTCGCAGGACTTCGACGCCATCATCCACCTGGCGGCGATAACCGAGATCAAGAAGACCATCGAAGACCCCGCGCTTTGCTTCGAGGTGAACTGCATTGGGACGCTCAACATGCTCGAGCTCGCGAAGAGGAAGGGGGTGTCGAGGATCATCGTCGCCTCGAGCGCCAACGTCTTCGGTGCTCCCAAGGCCAACCCTGTGGCTGAGGACTCACCCTTCGACCCGCGTGTGCCCTACGACTACTCGAAGGTCGTATGCGAAAACATGGCCATGGCTTTCCACAGGTCGGTCGGGCTCCCGGTTGCCATCACCAGGAGCTGGCTCCTATTCGGGGAGTACGACCAGCCCACAAGGGCGACCATCCGGTTCATCCGGGCCTGCCTGAAAGACGAGCCGCTCACCCTCTACAACGGCGGAAGGGACACCACTTCTCCGTCACACGCCGTGAACTACGCGAAGCTCGCCCTCAACATGCTTACCAATGAGAAGGCGGTGGGTCAGGCGTTCAACTTCGGCGGCGAGGGCCCGGTGTCCATCAGGGAGCTGGCAGAGACTGTGAAGAGGGTCACCGGTTCGAAGTCTGAGTTGAAGCTCCTTCCTCCGAGGAGCGAGCTTGAGAAGGACCCCCAGGTGAGCTACCCGTCAACCAAGAAGATCAAGGCTCTCCTCGGGTACGACCAGGAACTGACCCTGGAACAGGGCCTGAAGCGGACCATCGACTGGGTGAAGACCCAGGCCTAGGAAGTAAGTATCAGCTCTACCTTCACGTCGTCGGGGATTCTCAGCTTCGTAATCTGCCTCATGGTCCTGTCGTCCGGTTGGACGTCAAGGATCCTCCTGTGGACCCTCAGCTGCCAATGGTCGAACGTGTGGCTCCCCTCGCCGGTGGGCGCCTTCCTTGTTGTGATCTTCAGCTTCTTCGTGGGGAGCGGCTGCGGCCCCCGGACCTTCACGCCGGTCTTGTCTGCTATCTCCCTGATGTCGTTCGCCACCTTCTCCAGCTCAGGTAGGTTCGTGCTCGTGAGTTTGATTCTGGCGAACTGGGCCATTTTCTT
>JAKASK010000005.1 GCA_021819105.1 archaeon | reverse complement strand
TATTCCCCATGGGGAATACATATACTTCAGCATTTCTACAAGGAAGGGACCGAAAACGTTCTCAAAAATCAGCCGAAGGCGCATTACTCGGAAAAGTTATTCCCCAAAACGACCGGAGTTAGGGTTTCATATCTTCACACGCCCCTCGAGGGTTGCGCCCTGTGCGGCTTATTTATCCAAGGAAGACGATTACCAGTCCTGAGAATTGCTTATGACACATTAATATATGTGGATTCATTCAGCTGTGCGACATGAAGCGCCGGAGTTCATCAGTCCAGCGGCTCATAGAGCTCGACATTTGTCAACCCTCTGACATCAGGCAGGCTGAAGAGGATGCCAGGAAGCTATCGACACCGGAATTTGCGTCAAGACTCCGCCGGGCAGAGAAGCTGATGGGAGCCATTGGAGACTCGAACAGGATGAGGATCCTGCTACTTCTTTCGAAGCGTGAAATGTGCGTCTGCGAGCTAGAGTCGGCGCTTGGATTGCCCCAACCTACAGTGTCGCATCACCTTGGCCTTCTGGAGCAGGCCGATTTGCTTCATAGGAGCAAGAAAGGCAGGTTCGTCTTCTATGAAGTTCAGGATTCACCGGCGCTGGAGCTCCTCAAGAACCTGACGTCTTAGCGGGGATGGGTTAGCTCGAAAGAAAAACCCCGGGGTCGCCTCTCTTTCCTCACCAGGTTCCTCACGTTATGGATATTCTTGGCGATGGCGGTGGGCGTGTCTGCGGGCTACGCCTTCCCCGGCATTTCCAGCGCTCTGAACTCACTGAGCGTCGGAACCACGTCGATTCCGATAGCCATCGGGCTGATCTGGATGATGTACCCACCCCTCGCCCGAGTTAGGTACGAAGACTTGCGGAAGATAGTACGCGAAAGCGGTTCGAAGACCATGCTCTCCACTTCGTTGGTCCTAAACTGGCTTGTAGGCCCGCTCCTTATGTTCCTGCTGGCCTGGGCTTTCCTGGGAAGCTATCCTGGGCTTCGGAACGGCCTGATCGTCGTCGGCCTCGCTAGGTGCATCGCAATGGTGATAGTCTGGAACAACCTCGCAAATGGAGACAGCGAGTGGGCGGCGATCCTCGTGGCCCTCAACTCCATCTTTCAGATTGTCTTATACAGCATCCTGGCCTACTTCTACATCACTCTGGCCAGCTCTTGGATTGGCGGACAGGGTACTGTAGTCAACATCTCGCTTCTCGCAGTTGCCGAGTCGGTCATCGTCTACTTGGGGATTCCGTTCTTCGGAGGCGTCGCGACGAGGTTCTACTTCCTGAAGCGCAAGGGACAAGAGTGGTATGAGAAGACCCTGATTCCGAAGCTCGCTCCAACGTCCCTCATCGCCCTCCTCTTCACCATCGTAGTCATGTTCTCGTTGAAGGGCGCAGTGATAGTCAGTCTTCCGTATGACGTCCTTCTGGTCGCCGTTCCTCTCCTAATCTACTTCGTCATAATGTTCTTCTCGTCTTTCGCGCTCGGGATGTACTCAAGGATGGATTACCAGAAGACGACCACCCTCGCATTTACGGCGGCCAGCAACAACTTCGAGCTCGCCATTGCGGTGGGGGTGTCGGTCTTCGGACTCGCCTCGCAGGAGGCTTTCGCCACCGTGATCGGGCCCCTCATCGAGGTGCCAGTCATGATAAGTCTCGTCAATGTTGCGTATTGGCTGCAGAAGAGATACTTCGTTCACGTCGCGGTGCCCCCAAACAAGGTGGCTCCATTTGTCACCGGAAGGCCCGTTGGAGGAGAGCCCGGGCTCGAGGTCACCTGAGGCGTTGTAAATGAGTCAGGGCATCAAGCGAGCTCGCCTGCTCTTCGTCTGTGTGGAGAACGCCGGGAGGAGCCAGATGGCGGAGGCATTCGCAAGGAGAAAGGGATTCGAAGCCGAAAGCGCTGGGACAATGCCTGCCATGACAGTCAACCCTGCTGTGGTCGAGGCCATGGCTGAGAAGGCGTTCAACTTCTCCCTCAAGAGGCCGAAGATGCTCACCATGGGGATGATAGACAAGGCAGGCCTAGTCATCGCCATGGGCTGCTCGGTCGAGAAAGTCTGCCCTAGGCCGATGCTCGAGAGAATGAACAAGAAGCTCGTCGACTGGAATCTCGAGGATCCCAAAGGGAAGCCTTTACCGAAAGTTAGAAGGATTAGGAACGAGATTGAGAAGAGGGTTGAGGAGCTCGCTCAATCGGCTTCGTGAATCCGCGAGCTGCTAGACGCCGCAACCGGGGCAGGTAATTACAATGGCTAGGCGTTTCTTTGAGCGTCGATAACATGACTAATTATGCCGAGTCCTGGCCGGGGCATGTATTTTCGGGCCAAGTCCGAGGTATCCCGGGTGGATGCAGGAAGATGACAACCCATATTCCGCATTGTAGCCTGCCCTTAAGATACTGGGCCACCGCGGGCTGGGTGACCTTCAGCCCCCGCGCTATTTCGGACGTTCTGAAGCCTCGGGCGGAGAGCTTCCTGGCCGAGTTGGCGACCCTGGAAAGAAGGATAAAGCAGGCACAGCTCATTTCGTCGGAACCATGTCGCCCGGTGTCTGGTAAGCTTTGTTGCACTCGTTGCAGATGAATGTAAAGCCGGTTGTCACGTGCAGGTGATGAACGGTTGTCGTACCATGCTCTTTGCAGCTGGCGCGGCCGCATTCTTTGCAGATGGCCCGAGCCTCTTGGTCGCAGTAATAGCACTTCATGCGCTTCTCATGGCTAGCCATGGGCGCATATAGTGACTAGCCGTTGCGGCGCGCGCTCCTAAGATCAAATCTATCTAGGTTCATTACCTTGGCCCATGCCGCCACAAAATCCTTCACAAATTTTTCCTTTCCATCACTGCTTCCATAGACTTCGGCAACAGCACGCAACTCAGAGTGAGAGCCAAATATCAAGTCCGCTCGGCTGGCGGTCCATTTGACTTTCCCTGTCTTCGCATCTTTCCCTTCAAACGAAGTGTGTGAGTCATCCTTCGCTTCCCAAGCAGTTCCCATGGCAAGAAGGTTTACGAAGAAGTCATTTGTAAGAACGCCTGGACGTTTTGTCAATACTCCGTTCTGGGAGTGACCATAATTCGCATCCAGTGCCCTCATCCCTCCAACCAGCACCACCATTTCAGGTACTGTAAGGGTGAGCAGCTGTGCTTTGTCTACGAGCTGGAACTCCTCCTTCGTACCACTGGAACCGGACCTGTAGTTACGAAAACCGTCAGCTTTGGGCTCAAGCACAGAAAAGGATTGCACATCCGTTTGCTCTTCCAGGGCGTCCATTCTCCCTGGAACAAATGGGACCTCTATTCTGATTCCACCATCTGTGGCAGCCTTTTCAACGGCAGCGTCACCTGCCAGGACTATTAGGTCTGCCAGAGATATCATCTTCCCGTCTCTCGTTTTAGAGTTGAATTCACTCCTGATGCCTTCCAGGACTTTAAGGACCCTACCCAACTGTTCAGGTTCGCTGACTTCCCAGCTTCTCTGTGGTTCAAGTCTAATCCGTGACCCATTCGCTCCTCCCCTCTTGTCACTACCCCTGAAGGTTGAAGCTGACGACCATGCTGTGTATGCAAGTTCACGGACCTTCAGACCTGAATTGAGGATAGCGGCCTTCAGACGTGATATGTCCTTTTCATCAACCAGTTTGTGGTTCACCGGTGGAATCGGATCCTGCCATATGAGTTCCTCTTTGGGAACTTCAGGGCCAAGATATCTTGTCCTTGGGCCCATGTCGCGATGTGTCAGCTTAAACCATGCTCTCGCGAATGCGTCGGCGAACTCGTCTAGGTGTTCCAGAAAGCGCCTCGAGATCTTTTCGTATACCGGATCCATCCGCAGAGATAGATCTGTAACCAGCATGGTGGGTGAGCGCCGCTTATTCGGGTCATGGGGGTCCGGTACTGTGCCTGCTCCTTCCCCACCCTTGGCAACAAACTGATATGCACCCGCAGGACTCTTTGTAAGTTCCCATTCATATCCGAATAGCGTCTCAAGGAAACCATTGCTCCATTTTGTGGGTGTTGTTGTCCAAATGACTTCAGGTCCACCGCCTATGGTGTCGTCACCCTTACCGGACTTGTATGTGCTTGCCCATCCGATTCCCTGATTCTCAATCGGTGCAGCTTCAGGCGCAGGCCCCACGTATGAAGCCGGGCCGGCTCCATGGGTTTTCCCGAGAGTGTGCCCCCCGGCAATAAGTGCGACCGTCTCCATGTCATTCATTGCCATGCGGGAGAATGTTTCCCGGATGTCCTTTGCCGCTGCAACAGGATCGGGATTCCCATTGGGACCTTCAGGATTGACATAGATGAGCCCCATCTGAACCGCAGCAAGTGGATTTTCTAGTTCCCTGTCACCTGAGTGTCGCTTGTCGCCAAGCCATTCTTCTTCACTTCCCCAGTATACTGATTCATCTGGTTCGTAGACATCCTCCCTGCCCCCGCCAAACCCAAAAGTCTTGAACCCCATGTTCTCCAGAGCCACGTTACCAGCTAGGATCATCAAGTCTCCCCATGAAATCTTCTTGCCGTATTTCTGCTTGATCGGCCAGATCAGTCTTCTGGCTCTGTCCAGAAGTATGTTATCAGGCCAGCTGTTGAGTGGTGCAAATCGCTGCTGTGCGGTGCCAGCACCACCCCTGCCATCGCCTGTTCTATAGCTTCCAGCAGCGTGCCAGGCCATCCTGATAAGTAGAGGACCATAATTGCCAAAATCAGCAGGCCACCATTCCTGAGATTTTGTCATAAGTTCAGATAGGTCCTTCTTCACTGCTGCAAGATCCAAACTGTTGAACTCCTTTCTGTAATCAAAATCCCTACCCATGGGATTGGAGTTGGGTGAATTCTGACGAAGAATCCTAAGATCCAGCCTTTCTGGCCACCATTCCCGAATTGTCTTCATTCCTGAACTTCCTGAGCCATATTCTTCCAGATTTATCTGCTTTTCCACTTTTGGTTCGATTCCTTCATCGCCGGTTTCCGTCCACCATTGAAATACCTCCTCCCCTCAAAATCGGGAGCGAGTCTGTCCGGCTCGGAACACTTCATAAGTACCGATGGCATGATTGTTCATGCCCAGGTCCCGTCCTCTGCGAGAGCGACAGACGACGAGCGGGGCCGAAGGGCGCGTTGGCTGGCTTCCCCGGTCTCGAAGACGCTTAGGCCCGCATCTGCAGGCCCGAATCCCGGCCGGGGCATGAATTTTCGGGCCTAAGCTAACCTGGCCGACGTAACTTCATGAGCAGCACCTGTCCGTCAGGAGGAAGCTCCGCATGTCGAGCCCGAACCTCCTCGTCCGGTAGTACCTCGCGAGGAACCCCTTCAACTGCTCTACCGACGTGGGGAAGATGGGCAGGGCCGAGAGGTCCTTCTCTCCCTGCCTCCAGCACTCCTCCATCGCGTTGAACTCAGGGGAGGCCGTCGGGATCCACCTCACCCTGAGCGCCTTCCTGTTCCTCCTCAGGTAATCGGTCACTATCCTGGTCCTCCTGTGCTGGTTCGCCCTGTCGAGGAAGAGGTAGAGCCTGCCGCCGAACCTCCTGTGCAGCTTCTTCAGGTAGTCGAGGAACGCTGGGCCGTCGAACGTCTCGTGCTGCCTGAAGAACTGCGCCCCGTCGATCGAGATGGCCCCGAAGACGACCGTCCTGAAGTGAGAGCCTGATACGACGCGGACAGGCCTGATCCCTGCGGCCGCCCACACCCTCTTCGTCTCTATGTCCTGAAGGAAGATGGACTCGTCCTCTGAGACGACGGCGAACCCTTCGGGGACGTTCCTGAGGAGCCTGGCCGTCCTTTTTTGAAATCGAGCCTCTCCTCGAGGGGGGCCTTGTGGGCCAGCCTCTTCTCCGGGACGACCGCCCTCGCCCCCCATCGATGGAGAAGCCTGAGGACGTGCCTCTCGCTGTAGGTCACCCCTGCCTCCCTGCGGACCAACTGCCTGACCTCCCTCACGGTCCAGCCGCTTTGGTCCGTCATGACCTCCCTCTCGATCCTTGCCATCACGCACCGCTCTACCTCCGGAGGCCTCCGGCTCCTCTCCCTCGTCCTGAGGCCCTCGACGCCCTCCTCCTCGAACCGCCTGACCCACTTCTCTGCCCAGGAGCTGACCGAGTGGAGCTCCCTGGCAGCTCGGTTCTGGCCCACGCCGTCGAACTTCGCCTTCAGGACCAGGAGCATCCTCAGCCTCACGTCAGCGTCGTGTTCCTCTCTGATGGCTCTCTCCAGTGCCTCTCTTGTTACCGCGGTAGTGTGTAGCATGGAGAGGAGACGGAGACGATAGGCCAAGGAGGCGAGAGCCAAAGTTCGTAGACTTTATGCTCACAGACTTGCGTCGGCCGGGTTAGTACCAGGGCTCAAACTAGCACCGAAAACGGCCGTGAATGTGCCAGTCGAGGCCGAAAACCCGCAGATATCAGTACGCCCGCCATGTTCGCGCCGTGGAATGGATTGACGAACTGGTTTCGAAGCTGCTGTCCTCCCTGCCGGGCCCAGAGCCTGAGAATCGTAGTCTCGACCGGCTCGCCGAACTCAGCGCACCCATCGGGTCGAAGCGCTTCAGAGGCCCGGAGCTCAAGGAACTACGGGGGGCCCTCCAAGGAGAGCTGAACGGGCACATCGCCGCCGGGAGCGCGCCCCAGGTGGGCAGGACGCCGACCGCGGAGATCCTGCACCACCGCTGACGGGCCGACGAGCCTGCGTGGTGGGTCGAAATCACCAGAGAAACCGCTCGATTAAGGGCCCCCTTGAATGGACCGGACTGAATAGGGCTCGGATATCGAAAGGAAACCCAAAGCCCGCCCTTCGCCTGTGGATTGCCGTCAGGTTTAACTGACAGGTTCTCCGACGTGTACCACTTCACCCATCCCCAGGCGTACATGTTCAGGAACGCGCTCCAGAAGAGTCTGAGCGAGTGCTCCGCCGACGAGGTCCCGACAATCGATGGACTCGTGGCCACCATCGAAGCCTATCCGCTCAGGTCTGCCTACGACAACGAGACCAAGGTGGCGCTGCTGAGGAGGCTGGTCCCGCTGAAGGAGGGCCAGGCTGGGAGGGCCTTCGGCGGGTCGAGCCCCCTGAAGATGGAAGAGCTCCTGAGCGCAGTCGTCTGCGTCGAGCTGGGCCACATGCGGGACATCCAATCGAGAGCGGTCTTCTGCGACGTGGTGCTGAAGATGATCTACGAGGAGAAGGTGAAGCAGAAGGGGCCCATGGACCACCTGACGGTGGTGGAGGAGGCAAGGAACATCGCCCCGTTCAGGAGGCCCGAGGATCCTCCGACGGTGGGAGAGCGGATGATATCGGAACTCCGGAAGTTCGGGGAGGCGATGGCGTTCGTGGCCCAGTTCCCCAGCCATGTGGCCGCGGAGGTGGTCAAGAACTCGGGGACGAAGGTGGTGCACAGGCTCGCGTGGCCCGACGACGTGGCCCTGATCGGAGAGTCGGTGGGGCTCAACCAGAAGCAGAGGGAGCACCTCACGAGGCTCAGGGTGGGAGAGGCCGTTGTCAGCCTGGGGAGGCTGCCTAGCCCGCTGCTGGTGCAGGTGAGGGCAGACTCCGCTCAGGGCGAAGGCAGCAGGGACCTCAGCTTCGGTCCGGAGTCGTAGTTCGGCATCCAGTCGACGGGACCCTTCCCCTTCCGCTTCCCCGCCGCTACCGACACGATCTCGGCGGCCGTGGCTGCCGGAGTCGAGTCGGTGGTGTCTACCTCGAAGCTCTTCTTCCCGAAGGCCTTGAGCGCGTCCGCGGAGACCAGGCCTATCAGCTCCGCCCGGACGTTGTCGAGGACCTTCTCTTCCGGATACCCCCGTGACGCCAGCCTCTGCTTGAGGACGGACGGCTCGCACCGCAGCACAGCTACCCGGCTGACCATGCTCCTGTCGATGGAGTAGGGGAGCAGGTGCCCGTACACAACGGCGGGGACCCGCGGTCGCTTCGCGAGGGCCGTCCTGAGCGCCACCGTGTCCACGACTTCGCCCCTCAGCGCCCCCTCCGACTTCGCGAGCTCGTTCAGGCTGATGAAGGGGGACCGCATTGCGCGGGCGACGGCGGGCGCCACGGACTTCTTCCCGGTCCCCGGAGTCCCGGTTATCCCGAAGATCGCCTGCGAGCGCTTGGGCATGCGGTGCCTATGCTGCCTTCGCCAGGGCCGCGGTCTTCAGCTTGGCCTTCCAGTGCGACCTGAACTTCGCCAGCTTCGGGGCTATGACCGCCTGGCAGTAGGGCTGGGCGGGGTTCCGCCTGTAGTACTCTCTGTGGTAGTCCTCGGCAGGATAGAACGCGTCAAGGGGGGCGACCTCGGTGACGATGGGGTTCCTGAAGACCCTCTCGTCCGTCAGCTCCCTGACTATCTTCTCTGCCTCGACCCTTTGCGCCTCGCCGCTGAAGAATATCACCGACCTGTACTGGGTCCCCACGTCGGCCCCCTGCCTGTTCAGCGTGGTCGGGTCGTGAGTGGAGAACAGCACCTCGAGGAGCTCCCTGTAGCTTATCACCGACGGGTCGAAGGTCACACGGGCGACTTCGGCGTGCCCGGTGTCGCCTCCGCAGACCTGCTCGTAGGTCGGGTCAGACGCGCTACCTCCGGCGTATCCGGGCTCCACCTGCAGGACGCCCTTCAGCTCCGAGAAGACCGCCTCGGAACACCAGAAGCAGCCGCTACCGAACACGGCAACCTCTTGCTTCAACGTGATTCCGGGGCCCGCCCCTGGATTAAAACTTGGTTGTGAATCCGCCCGCTATCCTGAGGGCGCCGCCGTTGAGGTCAACCACCGCTCCCTTCATCCCGTCCCAGACGGGGACCTGCCATGGGAGTCTGGCTGCGAGCTCGCTGCCTGACTTCTCGATCTTCGCCGGGACCATCTCCCCCGGGAGCTGGACGTGCAGGTCACGGGAAGCGACGTCCCTGCGATAGAACTGTGACTGCGAGTAGTCCATGGTGAAGCTGTCGGAGAGGCGAAGGGAGCCGTCGTCCAGCCAGTGGGAGCGCTCAAGGTCCCTGGGTTCGACCCCCCTGAGCGAGAGCCCCACCCTGACCCCGCGCCCGGCGGAGTCGAAGTCGACGTCGCTGACTTGGATCCCCTTCACGTCGGCCCTGAGTCCCTCCGGGCCGGGGATCGGGCGGAGCTGGTCGTGGATCGATACGGTCCCCGAGAGGACGAAGCCCAGGGCCACGGTCCCGACCCCCTTCACCGTGAACGCCCGGTCGATGTACACGAGCGCCCCCTCCTTCGGGAGGTCTGACCTCGGTTGGACGTACGTGAGGTCGATGGCAGAAGAGGTGGTCTGGCGCTCCTCCACCTTGAACTCCGCCGCAGAGGTCCCTCGCAGGGCTGCTACGGCTGCCTGGGGAGACGATGAGCCGTCAAGCAGCTCGAGGGTACCCGGGAGCCCGAGCGCCCCCAGGAGTATCGCCAGCTCGCCGTCCGGCGCCGCGAGCTTCCCGGACTTTGGGAAGATGTACAACGCATGGTCGGCTATGGAGGCGATGCGGGCGTAGCCCTGCATGCGGTCGGGGTAGTCTGACGTGTCGAGGAGAGAGTAGCGCCTGCCCGACTCAGTCCTCGTGAATACTTGGATCCCCTCCGCCTCGCTCTTCTTGGCCACCGACGCCTCGAAGGCGGCTCTGACCTCCTGGTCGGACCCGAACACCCCCGCGGTTATGCCATCCATGGAAAGATCGGGATGGCGCCGCCGGCGGCGCATCTTATGTCTTGCCCGGGGCGGCAACAGATATATCGAAAGCGCGGCGGGGCGAGGCAGAGCTTGGTCAGCGAAGTCATAGTCATCGCCTCGTTCCTCCTGGCGTTCAAGGCGGTCCTGATCGAAGGTAGCGAGGTCGCCATCCTCTCGGTGGCTACCGTCAAGCAGTTGGGGAAGAACAACGTCATCCTCGGAGTCGTCACCGGAGCCGCCGTGTCAGTGGGGGTCTTTTTGGGGGTCAGGCAGGTCTTCCTGCTCCTCCCCGAGGCGCTGATCGACATCGGGACCGGGCTGGTGATACTCTACTTCTCCTACAAGTTCCTGAGGGGGTTCAAGCGCTACTACTTCGGGAAGAGGTCGTTCAGGGCGAAGATGGAGAAGCTCGAGTCGGAGGTGGTGCAGAAGGAGTTCGAGAAGTACGGGGGGGAGAGGCCGTCCGTGCTCCCCTTCTCCCCGCTGAACGCGCTCCCCGTCTTTACCATCACCCTCACCGAGGGGTTCGAGGCGAGCCTCGTCCTCGGTGCGTCGGGAACCTACAGCTTCGAGTGGACCCTCATCGGGGCTGCGGTCAGCATCATCCTCCTGCTGGTGGTGTCGGCCATATCCTACGAATACCTGATCAGGGTCCCCCGCTGGGGCCTGGACCTGCTCGCCGGGAGCGTCCTCCTGACCTTCGGGAGCTACTTCCTGGCGTCGGGGATCCTGGCCGTCTTCTTCGGCTGACTAGTCGGGCTGGGCCGCGGACTTCGCCATCGCGGCCTTGCCGTGCGCCGCTGGTGGATCGAGGCCCGCCATGAAATCTTTGAAGCCCAACTTCTGCCTCCGCATCCTCAACATGGCCCCCACAGAGGTGACCAGGTTGGTCAGGATGATGACGTAGGTGACGATGTTGAGGAACTCGGAGGCGTGGGGGAGGCCGTCATTGACAGAGATTATGGCCAGGGTCGCAGGGACCAGCCCCTGTGCGCACATCAGGATGATAGAGCCGCGGTCCTTGCTGAGGTCCGACCCGCTCGTCGATATGACAGTGGCTAGAATCCTGAAGAAGAGCAGGATGAGGAGTATCTCCACACCCATGCTCAGGTTCTCGAAGATGCTGGCCCTCGCGATGACGAAGGTCAGCCCGAGGAACACGAAAAAGAGCGTCTCCATGAGGAACGAGATCTCCTCTTGGAAGAGCCCCAGCCTCTGCTGCAGCGGCTCCATGCTCAGATGAAGGTTGGTCATCTTGTTCAGGAGCGCGTAGTTGCCGAGGATTATTCCGAACACGAGGACGGAGAGCTCACCGCTTCCGCCCAGCCGCGAGCTGATGTCGTAGGTCGCGAACACCAGCCCGAGGGTGAGGACATAGGTGTACTTCCCCTCCTGGAGCCGGTTCAGTGTTATTATCCACAGCACCGAGAGAAGCGCACCGAGGACGATCCCGACGGAGAAGTTGGAGGCAATGGTCTGGAAGGTGGTGGCCCAGTTGTTCGTCCCAGTGTGGTAGATGCCCACGAAGGTGAAGTAGAGGATGATCGAGAAGATCGAGTTCATGGCAGACTCGACAGTGAGGAAGGTGGCCGTGACTTCAGGGAGCTTCAGCGACCTGGTCAGCGGGATCACCACGGCCGCCGTGGTTTCGCCCCCGACCATCGACGCGAAGATCAGGGAAGATATCAGGTCCCACCTTAGGATGAAGTTGGCCGCCAGCGCAATGGCCATGGTGCTCCCTGCCACGTAGACGAGCACCTGCAGGGCGACCCGCCCTCCCCCTTTGACCAGCGAGCCGAGCCTCGTGTCCATGCCGCCGTAGAAGAGGACCATCAGCAGGGTCAGCTCGGCGAAGACCCCAAGCGAGGGGAGGATGGCCGCCCTCGAAAAGAGCCCTAGGACGGGGCCGATCAGGACCCCCATCAGGATGAGGGAGATGAAGGTCGACACGCCGGTCTTCTTGAAGAGCAGCTGCCCCCCGAACCCTGCGACTATGATGGCGGCCGCTATGGTGAAGACTGAAACGATGTCAGGAGAAGCCGCCGGGGGCACTCTCCCGCGGCGGCCTGACCGGCCTTTTAGGGGTAACTGGTTCGGACGGCCCGGTGCCAGAGACGCAGGGCCGCCAGAAGGAGACCTGGCGAACGGGCGGCGGGCGGCGGCGTCGTGACCCCTGCCGGCTGCGCTCGCCAATCGGCAAGAACACCCGCCGGTCGACGCTGCGGTCCAACAAGGCTTATGCCCCCCGGCTCCGCCGTCGGCGCGTTGACAGGGGCGGCGTTTACCCGGATAAGAGAAGGGGCGTTAAGGTGGTCCACCCCTGACCCCGCAGATGACTGGATGATGGTGGGCCATCTGTTCGTCAGGGAATCGGGCGTCGTGTTCGTCGACCCCCCGATGGTCCCCGGGCTCCTCGAAGCGGCTCGCAGGTTGGGCAAGCTCGAGGCGGTGTTGTTGACGGAGCAGAACCATACGAGGGCGGCAAGGTTCATCGCGAAAAGGACGGGGGTCCCGGTCTACATCCCGGAGTCAGCTCCAGAGGCGGTGGAGCCGTGGGAGGCCGCCAGGGTGAAGGAGATAGGCGAGCCGAGGGTCTACAGGGCAGGCAACGTATTGGGGTTCCGGGCCTACAAGTTTGGTGAAGACTACGCCCTCCTGACGGACAGGAAGGAACTGTTGGTCGGAGACAACGCGCGGGGGGACGACAAGGGGAACGTTTTGATATTCCCCGAATGGTTCGACCTGTACACCCCCGGTCCTCCGTACCCGGCCGCCGAAGACATCCCTCAGGGGTTCAGGGACAAGCTGAGGAGCCAGTTCAAGGAGATAGTCAGCGCCACGGGGGCGACCTCGCTTCTGGCATCCCATGACTACGACATTGTCGGGACCCTGCAAGAGGGCGCTCGCAAGCTCTAACTCCGCCCGGCGAGACAGCCCCCTCGTTCGTCCGACGCAGCCTCGGTCCCTACCGAAAATCTTTAGCTGAGCGTCCCAGGGCTATGTCGTTCGTTTCAGTCATGCCCCTGACCTCGAAACCTCTCTCCCGGGAAACATGGCCCGCCTTCGCCCGGCTAGTGGAGAAGCACAATGGCATCTTCGGCGGGTGCTGGTGCATCTCCTTTCATCTTGAGCCAGGCGAGACGAGGCACGGATATGCCGCATACAAAGCGATGAAGAGGGCCCTTGTCTGGAAAGAACAGGCGCATGCTGCGCTCGTCTTCGACGGTTCTGACGCTGTGGGTTGGTGCCAGTTCGGCCCCACCGCCGAGCTCCCTAACATCCGGAGCAAGAAGGCCTACGAGGAGGGGCTGAAGGGAATCCCTGACTGGCGTATCACCTGCTTCTTCATCGACCGGGAGCGCCGAGGGGAAGGGGTCGCGAGATTCGCGCTCCGGGAGGCGCTGCGGGAGATCTCCCGGCTCGGCGGGGGGACCGTCGAGGCGTACCCCGAGGACTACACCGGCAAGAAGGTCTCAAGTTCGTTCTTGTGCAGCGGGACGCTGGGTATGTTCGAAAAGGCGGGGTTCAAGAAGACAAGAAAGATCGCAATGCACCGGTGGGTCGTGGTACGGCGGCTGGGAGCTTCGACCCGAGCGCCAACCCAGTCAGCGGGAGCGCGGCCTCGGTCACCGCGACCACCGCGCTTGGTAGCGTAGGTCATAGTCTAGGCGGCTTTGCCATCACCCAGAGCACGACGACCAGGCTGGCCGCCGCTGCCGGGAACATCCAGACCCCCGCGCGGTCGTTCGTCATCACAGCTACCGCGAGCCTCGGCTCGGTCAATCTGAACATTAGATTCTCCTAGGCGGATCTCACGACGCCTGGTCTCCGGAGGTTGGAGCTGCCAGCGCCAGGCCGAGCCAGCGGGGACGGTGACTCGCGGAGTCGCCCCCGCCCCGGCTTTCTCAACTTTGACAATCGCCTCTATCGCTTAAGTTAAGGCACCTCGCCGGCGGAGAGCATGAAAGCGTCACTCGCTTTCATCTTCCTTGCGGCAGTGGGGGTGGTCGAAGCCTTCGACCACGCGAGCGTGGAGAATGCGTTCACGACCAGCTGGGGGAATGTGTCGTTTACCTCCTACGCCTCCTTCATGGGGGTGCCTTACTGGCTGTTCGGCATCGTGTGGTTCCCCCTCGTCCTGGTCATCGGGCTCTGGTCCACGCGCCTCGGCCGCGCAGACCTGAAGAGCGAGCTACTGATACTGCTTACGGTCGGAAACCTCTTCACCGGCTATCTGTGGTTTCTGGACCTGGACGTGATAAACGCCTTCTCCGCCGCCTACGTCGGTCTGTACGCTACTAACTACGCCCTGACCGGGCTGATCGTAGCCCAGAATTGGTCGAACAGGGCGATGAAAGACTTCTCGGCAGGCACCGTCATCGGGATGGTCATCGGAGTCTTCCTGGGCCCGTTCGGGGCGGTCGCCCTTGGGCTGACAGGGGGAGTCTTTGGGGCCATCGGCGGGTACACGTCTACGAAGTAGGGGAAGACGTGGGCTCTCAGCGCATTCTACCAAGGGCGCTGAGTTTCAGGGCGGGTGCACCGCCTCATCCTGGTGGCATCAGTGTTTGAGGAGCAGATGCGATGCCCCGGGCGAGATTTGAACTCGCGTCGCTAGCTGTCTCCCACTTCTGTCGAGAGGCTAACATGCTTGACCGGGCTACACCACCGGGGCTCGACCTGCCCTCGAAGGAGTATGGATATAGCGGTTGCCTCTGAAAACCCTCCGTTTCCAGGGCGTCCGTGCGTCCCTAGGCGTTTGGCTTCAGGATCTCTTCCGCAGCCAGCTTGATGTCCGCGGGCTTCACCGTCTTCCTTCCGGCGTGAGCTGCCAGTGTCACAGCCCTCTTCGAAATCTGCACCCCGAGGGCCTCGAGCTCCGTCCGCAACTCGATCGCAGCGTCGTCCCCGACACGCTCCGCGCCCGCCTTCTTTATCACCCTGTAGACGGCCGCAAGACCGAACTCGGAACTAGACATGCACCATTCCGATAGATGGGGTGAGTTTAAAAACTTTAGGCCGTTTTTACCGGTTCTCCTGTCCCTTTTTGCCCCCAAAGCGCTCAAGTCTACCCCTATTTGGAAAATAGGTGAAAAAAATGCGGTCGGCTCTTGCTGCGTCTTTCTTTGCGTCATGGCGCCATAGAGTGGCCTGAAATACCGCCCTGACAAAGGGAGGGCGTGCGTTTTGTCGATTCGCACCTTCACCTGGACGGAGAGGAGGCGAAAGACCTGGTCTCGTTCGCCGCCTCGGGGGGAGTGCTACTCCTTGCGTGTGGCGTCGACAGGAGGACTTCGTTAGGGGTGCTTGAGCTCGCGAAGTCGGCCCCTGGAGTGGTAAGGCCATTCGTCGGGGTGCACCCTTCAGAGGCTGAGGGGGCCGGCGAAGTCGACTGGCTGCAGGAGGCGGCCGGGCAGGCGTCCGGCGTGGGGGAGGTCGGATTGGACCCCTCCTACTCGCCTGCTGGCGAGGGAGGCGCCCAGATGAGTGCATTCAGGCGCCAGGTCGAGGTCGCAGGCTCCCTGGGGAAGCCCCTGCAGGTGCATTCGAGGATGGCGGAGATGAAGTGTCTGGAGGTACTCGCAGGCAGCAGGGTTTCCCGGGTGCTCCTGCACTGGCTTGAGAACGAAGAGGCGCTCCCTGAAGCGATGGAGAGGGGGTACTACGTCTCATTCGGACCGGCGCTGCTCTACTCCAAGAAGCTGCAGCGCATCGCATCCAGGGCAGACCCGGCCCTCGTACTCCTCGAGTCGGACACCCCCGTCCCCTACTCCCCCCTGGGAGGGGTCTGGGGGCCCATGCTCGTCCCCTCGGTGGCGTTCAAGCTCGCCGAGGTGAGGGGGGAGCGGTTCGGAGACACCCTCGACCGATGCAACCAGAACTCGCTCCGTTTCCTTGGTGGGAAAGGTTAATCACCCCATTTGGAAGGGCTTGACAGAAGTTGGACAGGACACGGAGGCTTTCGGAAGAGATCATGGGGAGGCACCCCGAAGCCTTCGGCTCGGATTTTGAGGAGAACAAGAAGGCACTGGAGGAGCTCGCGCTCATCCCCTCCAAGCAGCTGCGGAACAGGATCGCCGGATACATAGCCAGGATGCACGAGGCCGAACCGGAAGAAGCAGCCGAGTCCACAAGCGAACCACCTGCGGAGTAGACCATGCCCCTGGCGATGGCGGGGTTCACCCTCGGAATAAGGCCCGTGGCGTCCCTGCGGCCCCACGAAGACATCATCGCCCGCCATGTCGACCAGCTGGCCTCTGAGATGAAACGCGACAGGATGCAGCGGGACCCCGTGATAATAGACGGGGAAAGCGCAGCGGTCCTCGACGGTATGCACCGACTCGCCGCCTTCCAGAAGCTCAAGATAGAGAACGCCGTCTGCTGTTCGGTGGACTACAGCTCTCCGGCGGTCAAGCTGGGGAGGTGGGCGAGGGTCTACAAGCTAAGGGCGGGGGATTCGCTGAAAGGTGCGCTCGAGGCCAAGGGCGGGATGCAGAGGGTCCCGCTGGCCGAGGCCTTCTCCGCGCTTGACCGCAGGGAGGTCGCGGTTGCCGCCCTCACTGGCGACGCCGCCTTCGTCTCGGGAGGCAGGATGACCCACGAGGAGCTCGTCGCCACGATGCTTTCCTTCGACAGGCTCGCAGAGCAGAGCGGGTGGGAGCGAAGCTTCGTCCCCGAGGACGAAGTGGACGTCCCGCTGCAGCAGCAGGGGAAGTTCGTGGTCCTGTCGAGACGGATAACGAAGGAGGACGTGGTCACGGCCGCGAGGACAGGGAAGCTCTTCCCCTGCAAGACGTCGATGCACCTGATCGACCCCAGGCCCGTGGCGGTGAACTATCCGCTGGCTGAGCTCAATCGGGCGACCACGGCCCAGCTGAAAGCGAGGCTCGGCGACGGTGAGGGGAAGGTGCTCCCGCCCGGCACCTTGTATGGAGGAAGAAGGTATAAGGAAAGGCTGCTGATGCTGGACCAACGATGATCACGGTCCGCTGCCTCGGGCACATCGGTACCGCACTCGGTGCCAGAGAGCTGACGGTCCCGGACGACGACATCGACGCAGCCGACCTGGTCGAGAAGCTCAGGGCCGCATCCGGCAAGGGGGACCCCGGGTTCACGAAGTTCAACACCCTGGTAATGGTCGAGGATGGTGAAGCCTTCGTCCCGGCGGGGGAGTCGCGCCGGCTCAAGGACGGGGCAAGGGTGGTGCTGATCCCGTTCTCGCACGGCGGTTGACTATGATTTGGTGACAGCGAGGGCGTACCTGTTCGGCAAGGGCGTCAGCCAGGAGGAGGTCAGAAGGCGGCTGGCGTCGGCCAACCCCGGCTCCCTGGTGCAGGTGGCGAGGGAGGGGGCCGTGGACAACGAGGTTCTGGTCGAGATGCTCGCCGCCCAGACCTTCAGGGCAGAAGAGTCTGGGGGGATGCTCGCGAAGAAGCCGGAGATGGACCTCCTCCTCAGGTTAGCTGGGACCACGCAGATATCGAGGGCGATTAAGACGCAGGGGGCGCTCGCGGGGGAGGGGTTCCTAGCGATCAACGCGAACAGGAGGAGGATATCCGCGCCCTCGGAGTTCAGTGAGGCCGAACTCCCCCGGAAGCCGCTGACAGAGGCGGAGCTGTCCAGGATCGAGAGGGCGGCTCTGCTCAATGTGCAGAGAGCTTAGGTCAGACCAAGTCGGAGCTGTGCCCGGGACTCTTCTAGACAGCCTTCGCGACGCCCGAGGCCCTGGAACCGGCGAGGTAGCCGGCGAGGGGCCCCACTATCAGCAGTATGACCGCCGCAGCGAAGATGGTCGTCTTGATCGGAGTTATGTCGGTGATGGACCCGCCCCAGGGTGCCAGGAAGAACACCGCGGCGAGGACGAGGAAGAGGACCGCGTAGAGCACCGACACTGGTGCTATCCTTCTGGGTTCGAAGCTCGACCAGGTTGGGTAGTTTGTGATGATGTTCGACCTTGCCGATATGGGACGCACCGCCCTGATCAGTATTGGTACGATGATGATGACGGCCGGGATGGAGGTCGTGTCCCAGAACACGGTTAGCCCCAGCGTGAGCAACCCTCGGGCCAGAGGCGTGGTGAGAGTCGCCAGGGGAGCGAAGAGCAGGGGCCCGGCGACGGCCACCAGTCCCGCGGCCATCAGGTTCCCGAGGGTGAGGAATCCAACCGTGGCGGTGACGAAGCTCGGCCAGGACCGGTACTTCTTCACTGCCCACCCGAAGAGGAGCGTGGCCACGAAGTTCGCAGGCACGCCGGCTGCGAGGGCAAGCGGAGGGTTGGTAGCGCCGATGGGGAGGAGGAAGAGCATGTCACCGATGAAACTCCCCATGGCGGCTCCGACGGCCACGGAGAAGGTGTCCGAGACCACGGCGAAGAAAAGCGGGACGAAAGAGGCAAGGTAGAGCTGGCCGACGCCCCAGGGACTGGGGATGTACCCTGTGAGGCCCTTGGCCGCCGTAAAGAGCACGGCGGTCATGACCATCGTCACCACCTTGCTCGTGGCGGTGACCTGTCTTTCTATGGGAGCCGAGCTTCCCGCGCTCGCGGCTGCAGCGGCCCTGGCCCCAGATGCTGAGGCGCCCATGTGCCTTCCATATGCGTGCGGCGACTGCGTATTTCAAATTGGTCTATAGTATCTCTAAACCTCTCTAGACCAGCGTGGGATAGAGCGCCCTCGCGAATGACAGCAGGAGCGCGGCCTTGACGTAGCCAGAGGGTGCTCGGTATCGGTCGTTGTCCGATGTGACCAAAGGGGGCGACAGGACTCTGCCTTTAAACCTGGACGGGGACTAGAGACCCTGCGACAGAGTTGTGATTCTAAATACGAAGCCTATGGCGCCAGCGACGCCGAAGCTATCGGAAATGATGGTTTGGAGCGGGAGAACGGTGGTTCACGTCGAGAAGGTCAGCGACAGCACCCTGGCCGCCGTTCATAAGACCCCGGGCGGCAGGCCTGCCTCAGCCGACGCGAAGACCAAAACGAGACATGCGGAAGCGGAAGAGTTGGCCCCAGACATCACCCAGGCTTCGTCGTCCAGGCAGGCGGGCGCGTGCCCTTCGCGGGAGTGGTAGGCTCGATGGTCGAAGGCACATGTCTGAAGCCGGTGAAGTGAGAGCAGTGAGATTCTCACAGGCGTGGATAGTCGCCACGAAGGATTTCGCTGTCTTCAGGACGAGGAGGTACATCGTCTATTCCATCGCCGTGGTCCCCCTGATCGTCTCGCTCTCACTCCCGCTCATAACCTGGTACGCCAGCGACGTCGGAAGGAGGGGTGCGCCGATATCAGCGACAGGGATCACCGCCCTCCTGCCTACGTTCGCTTTCTTCTACCTCTTCTTGGCTGGAGTGATTCCTGTGTCCGTAGCGTCATACACCCTTGTGGGAGAGAAGGTCGAGAAGAGCCTCGAGCCACTCCTTGCGACGCCCACGACGGACGGAGAAATACTCTTCGGGAAGGGAGTCGCCGCCTTTCTCCTGCCTCTGGCCTCCATCCTAGGAGGTGCCGTAATATTCATGGGTCTGACGGATGCCGTGACCTTCGACAAACTCGGGTACTACTTCTTTCCCAACACGAACGCAGCGATCCTATTCTTCCTGATGGTGCCTCTCGCCGTGGTAATGAGCACCGAATGGAACGTCCTCGTCTCGTCAAAGGTGAACGACGTGCGCATCGCGCAGCAGATCGGGATTCTTCTGGCCCTTCCACTTGTGGGGATCTATGTTGCTGGCCAGGCGAACTTGGTGTCACTGAGTGACACCGACGCGCTCCTTACAATTGCTGGCGCCCTGCTGCTGATCGACCTCGTCTTCTTCTACGTCGCCCGCGCGGCCTTTCGCAGAGAAGCGATCCTCACGCAGTGGAAGTAGATGAGCAACCCCTTGGCTCTGCAGTGCGCGGCGGGGAGGAGGTGAAAGCGTGAACGCGATGAAACTGAGGCTGCTGGTGATAGGTGGGATCAACGCAGTCATAGCGCTTGGTCTCCTTGCTTCGAGAGGCTACGCAGAACTCTATGTCGGTTACCTTGTTGTGTCGCTAGCGGTGACCGGAGTCGGAGTTCTTCTGAAGTAGCCCGACGGCTCGGTCCAACATCTCAAAATGCAATGGTCGACCCCTCCTTCCGAGGACCAGTCAAAGTCCGAGGGGGACCTGGGCCGCAATTCTTGATAGCTATGGCCCATGGTCCATTTGATATCGGTCATTACCTGTCGCTGTATTGTCGCTTATCGTCTCGGTCCCGGGCCATTCGCGAAATGCGGGGACGGGGGCCGGAGCCCCCCGCTTTGTGCTTATGATGGGTTATACCAGACTAGGAATTGGAAATAGAATTTCTGAACGCTTGAATCGTATGCTACGTTCAGGACGTGCTGGGAATCGCTACCAGCATCGATAGTCCCAAGGCTTTGGACTTGGGCTTTGGTGGTAGTGAATACTCCGTTTGAATTGAGTAGGCGAACAAGTGCGAGATTCGGCCCTGACGCGTACCAGGTGCCGCCGACCTCAACTGCGATGACCTGGAACGTGACTATGGCCTTGTTTAGAGGAACACTGCCGACGTTGTTGACTTGGTAGACTTGCCATATCCTTCCTGCAGCACCATTTTGAATGGTCACAGTCTGACTGGTAGTTACTCCACTCACGGTCCACTGGGCGCCATACACTGCCTGTGCATAGGGAGGAGAGCTGTACGATGCTGTAGCGAAGACTGGCATCGCGACGCTTGTTACTGATAGTGCCGTGACTATTGCGAACGCCGAGAGAAGGGTTATCTTTTCTTTCAAAGTGTGAAACTTGGTTTCCACTGTCCCACGGCCATCCCATGTCTTGGGTCGATATACGCAGTATGCACCAACTCCCTCGTCAACTCCATATTTGGGGGACCCATGTCATACGCCTGAATCTTGCATAACCCGCAACCGCGGCTTCGCCTTTCTCCGGGCCAACCCTCCCTTTCGAGCCTGCACCAGCCGACACCCCCCGAGCGAACAGCGTGAGCGGGGCCCGCTTCGTGGCGGGGTGAAGGCGAAGGACGAGCGGAGGGGCAGAGAGGGGGGAGCGAAGCGAGCAGAGCGAGCGGTGCCGTCAGGCATCGCGGGCAACTGTTGGGTGGTTCGGCGGAATAACCCCGCATAAAGCGGGCCCGGAGGGATTCGAACCCTCGACCCTCAGCTCCGCAGGCTGATGCCCTGATCCGTGCTCCCCCTCATGCGAGTCTAGGCTACGGGCCCGAGGGGCCCTGAATCCAAGGCGCTGTTAAGCACTTCCGAACGCGGCGCGGGCCCGGGGGAAGGGTTAATCCGACCTAATCCCGGCGCTGAGGCGCAGTTGGACTCAAAAAGTGCCCGCACGTCGACGCCTCGTAAGGCTCCCGGCTTCTCGGAGTCGTACATGGACAGGAAGGCCGACCCCCGCAAGGACTTCTACAGGTATGCCACCGGGAGGTGGATAAGCACCCACCCGCTCCCGCCTGACAAGTCAAGGTACGGTTCCTTTACTGAGCTGAGCGAATGGAACCTGCTCGCGCTGAAGAAGATCGCCGAGAGGTGCGCGGCGCCAAGGAGCATTGCCGAAGGCGGGACCCCAGCCCTGGTCGGGAAGTTCTACCGCTCCGCCCTGGACTCCAGGGCAAGGGAAAGGTCAGGCTTCGGCCCCATCGAGGACCTCTGGAGAGACGCCGAGGGGGTCGGGTCGCCGGAAGACGTCGCTGCGCTGCTCCCCCGGCTGCACGCTGACGGCTTCGGAGCAGGATTCCAGGCTTTCTCGAAGGCCGACGACAGGGACAGTGGCGTGTACGCCTTCTTCATGTGGCAGGGCGGGCTTACGCTGCCGGACCGCGACTACTACGCGGCCGCCTCCTTCGCGAAGACCAGGGCAGAGTACATCGCTCACATGCAGACTATGTTCGAGCTCAAGGGGCTGAGCAGCCAGGAGGCGAAGAAGAGGTCGCAGTCGGTGATGCGGTTGGAGACCGCCCTCGCAAGGGCGAGCAGGTCGAGGACGGACCTCAGGGACCCGGTCAAGAACTACAACAGGGTCGAGGCAGCAGACCTAGACGGCAAGTTCCCGCACATCCTCCCGTCCTCCTACCTGGCGTCCTCGGGGATCCCTGCGAAGTACGTGGTCCTCGGTCAGCCCGAGTTCCTCTCGGCGATGGACTCGCTCCTGGCGGAGGTGGCCCTTGAAGACTGGAGCGCCTATCTCTCCTGGTCCGTCCTGACCGGCGCGGCGCCCTTCCTCCACGGGGAGGCGGAGGACGAGAACTTCGACTTCTTCCACCGCAGGCTGGTGGGCCAAAAGGAGCCCGAGCCGGTTTGGAAGCGGGCGCTGAAGGTCCTGGACGCGATGATAGGGGAGGCGCTCGGGTCTCTATACGTTGCCGAGCATTTCCCGGAGGAGGCCCGCAGGAGGGCGGCTGAGCTCGTCCAGAACCTGAGCGACGTGTTCGAGGGGAGGCTGAGGGCCCTGCCATGGATGACCGAATCGACCAGGGCCGAGGCCCTGGAGAAGTTCAGGAGGTTCAGGGTGAAGATAGGGCACCCCCCGAAGTTCAGGGACTACTCCTCCATCCGGGTGGAGCAGGACGACTTCGCAGGCAACGCCAGGAGAGCAGCCGCGTTCGAGTTCGCACGGCAGGCGGCGAGGGTGGGCGCCCCGGTGGACAGGGACGAGTGGTTCATGACCCCGCCTACCGTGAACGCCTACTTCTCCCCCGAGACCAACGAGATCGTGTTCCCTGCAGGCATCCTCCAGCCTCCGTTCTTCGACCACAGGGCGGACGACGCGGTGAACTACGGCGGCATAGGGGCCGTGATAGGGCACGAGATCACCCATGGCTACGACGACCAGGGGAGGCAGTACGACTCCAAGGGGACGCTCAGGGACTGGTGGACCAAGGACGACGAACGGGCGTTCAACAAGAGGGCCGACGGGGTGGTGAAGGCCTACGGGGCCCAGGAGGTCCTCCCGGGACTCAAGTTGAACGGGAAGCTGACCCTGGGAGAGAACATCGCAGACCTTGGAGGGTTGAGCATCGCCTACGAGGCTCTCCAGCGGCAGCTGGAAAAGGGGGGTGGAGCCAGGAAGAAGATAGGCGGCCTCACTCCCGAGCAGCGGTTCTTCGTGTCCTGGGGGCAGATATGGAGGATGACCATCGCGAAGCAGGAGGCGCGCAGGCTTGTGACCATCGACCCCCACTCCCCCGGGAAGTTCAGGGCGGTGATCCCTGCTACGAACAACCCCGCCTTCGACGAAGCGTTCCCACCGAAGAAGAGCGGCAGGCCGGCCCCGAAGATAGGCGTCTGGTAGCTCCTATCCGAGCTGCTTCCTTATCCGCCTCAGAAGGGAGACCAGCATCGGCCTCGTCAGCTTCCCGGTGTTGGTGTTCCGGGGGCTCGGATGGTAGCCAGCGAAGAGGGTCGTCCCGTCGGCTAGCCGATAGGTCGCCCCGTGTCCGAACTTCAGCCCCCTGACGTCACCCCCTTCCCTCTTTAGGTGGCGAAGGTAGGCCCTGAACGCGTGCGAGCCGAGCGCCAGCACCGCCGCCCGGTTCGGGAGGAGGGAGATCTCGGCGTCGAGGAAGGGCGCGCAGTTCCCGAATTCCTCGGGCAACGGCTTGTCATCCGGCGGGACGCACTTCACGGCCGCGGTGACATAGCACCCCGTGTAGACGAGGCCGTCGTCCCTCGACTCGGACATGGGCTGGCTGGCGAACCCTGCGGCGTGGAGCGCAGACACCAGGAACCTGCTCGACGCGTCGCCGGTGAAGATGCGGCCCGTCCTGTTCGCGCCGGTCCGGGCAGGCGCCAGGCCGAGGATGAGCAGCTTCCCCCCGAGGTCGCCGTACCCTGGGACGGGCTTCCTCCAGTGCTCCTGGCCTGCGTAGGCGCGGGTGAGGGGGACGCTCTCCCTGTACTTCACCAACCGCGGGCACCGCCTGCAGGAGACAATCTCGGCCTTCAGGGCCTCGAACCGGGGGTCCGGCTTCAACTTCCGAGGGCTTTGAGCAGCAGCCTGGCCACCTCCGCCTTCCCCGCGTCCATCACGTAGGGTCCGAGCCTGGGCCCCCTGTCCGAGCCGAGGAGTATCGAGTACACCGCCGGGAAGAACTCGCCGGGCCTGAGGCCGCTCTTCTTCGCCGAGTCGAAGGCGGCGTTCTGCACGGCGTCGGCGTCCCCCGCGCCCTCGAGCGCCAGGGCGAACCCCCTCAGCGCGTTCTTCGCACCGTCAGAAAGCGGCGGTACCTCGATGGCCCCCCTCCCCTCCCTCCTCTCCCACTTGCGCGCCCAGTCTATCCTCTTCGCCAGGTCCGGAGACGCCCCTGCGACCATCCCATAGGTCGAGAGCCTCTTCACCACGAACTCCTCCACCGCCCCTTCGGGGGCGACGGCGGCGAGCTGGGAGAGGAGCCTGTATGGGATGTGCACCCCCTTCGATTTCGGCAGCCTGAGGAACACAGAGTACTCGTACAGCCCCCTCTGCCTGGCGTCCTTCATCAGGTTCGGGTCCTTCTTCTTCGAGAAGTAGTACTCCTCGAGGTCGTCGAACTCGTCCATGTAGAACGGCACGTCCTCGATGGACACGTTCCGCGCCCCGACAATCCGCTTGTACATCAGGAGCCTGAGGCTCTCGGGGGACGCGTACTCCAGCCACTCGACCGGCGTGACCAGGTTCCCCACCGACTTCGACATCTTGCGCCCCGACTTGTCCTGGAAGAGCTCGTACCTCGCGTGGTAGGGCGGAGGGTGGCCGAGGACGTGCTCCGCAACCCAGTCGTTGATCTTCACCGAGTCCGTCAGCTCTTTGCCGTAGGCCTCGAACCTTATGTCGAAGGCGGACCAGCGGGCCGCGAACTCCACCTTCCACATCAGCTTCCCGTTCCCCTCGGTGACCTTGACGTCCCCCTCGTAGCCGCACCCTTCCACGAACTTGTCCCCCAGCTTGGTTCCTTCGCAGACGTAGTGGACCATGTCCTTCTCCGGGTCGAAGGACTTCGCCTGGGTCACGTAGATCCGCTCACAGTCGTGGCAGACCGGGGTGTAGGGGAGGGACTCCTCGTACTTCGACTGCCCCACCAGCTCGTTGATCTTCTGCCCTATCTCCTTGGAGTGGGAGAGGATCTTCCTGATCTGGTCGTTCAGCATCCCGGACGCGTAGGCCTCAGACCCGCTCTGGAACCTGTACTCTACGCCCACCTTGTCCAGAGACTCCCTCAGGAGCGAGCCCACGTGCTCTGCGTAGGAGCTGTGGCAGTCGAAGGGGTCGGGTATCCTCGAGACGGGGTGCGAGACGTAGTCCTTCAGCCAGGCCGGGAACCCGGCGGGGACCTTCCGCAGGCCGTCGAAGTCGTCCGAGTAGGCGACGAGCTCGGACTTGTATCCCAAGGTCTCGAGGGCGAGCTTGACCCCGTAGCTCCTTATCGCGTCCCCGACGCTCCCGATGTGCGGGAGCCCTGAAGCCCCCAGGCCGCTCTCTGCCCGGACAAGCAGAAGCTTCCTGCCCAGCTTCTTCTCCCGTTCGACGGTCTCCTGGGCCACCTTGTCGAGCCAGGTGCCCCTGCCGATGACGCTGGGCTCTGCCAATTCTGGGTAGTAAGAGCAACCGAGGGTAATTAGCCCTTGCTCAGGTCGTGCAAAGGAGCGGCGGCTTGAAGGGGCACAGTCCCCTGCTGCATTCTTGTGATGCGCTGCTCGGACGAAACTCGAAACGTGTCAGATGACGAAGCATCGCAGGGGCAATCGCGCGCCCAGGCAAGCCTGGAGGACGGACGGAGTCCGCTGCCGAAGGGCGGTGGGTTGGCCTATCGGTAGTAGGGGACCGGGACATTCTCCATGGGCTTCCCCTCCCTGGACTGGCGCACCTTCTTGATCGCGTCCGCGAAGTGCTCCATCTCGACCACGGCCTCGTCCACGTGCTTCTTGGCGTCGTCGGGCTTCGGGTACTTCGAGATGAAGCCCTGGAGCACTATGGAGACCGCGGTGTTGGTGAGGGACGCCATGTCCGCTCCGCTGAACCCATCGGTCATGTCCACGATCCTGTCCAGGTCGACGTCCTTGGCTATGGGGACGCCCTTGGTGTGTATCTTCAGTATCTCCTTCCTCGCCGGCTTGTCCGGGAGCGGGATCAGGATGAGCTTGTCGAACCTCCCTGCCCTGAGGAGGGCCGGGTCCACGATGTCGATCCTGTTGGTCGCCGCGAGCACCACCACGCCCTGGAGGCTCTGAACACCGTCCAGCTCGGTGAGCAGCTGGCTGACCACCCTCTCGGTCACCATGCTGTCGCCGCCCAACCCCCTGGTGGGCGCCAGGGCGTCGACTTCGTCGAAGAATATCACGCAGGGCGAGGCCTGGCGGGCGCGCCTGAACACCTCCCTGATGCCGCGCTCGGACTCCCCGACCCACTTGCTGAGCAGCTCGGGGCCACGGACGCTGATGAAGTTCGCTTCGCTCTCTGTGGCGACCGCCTTCGCCAGGAGTGTCTTGCCGGTGCCGGAGGGGCCGTAGAGCATTATCCCCTTGGGCATGCTGTAACCTATCTTGTCATAGATATCAGGATACTTCAGCGGCCACTCGACCGCCTCCTGCAGCTCCTTCTTCACCCCCTCGAGCCCTCCGATGTCGGCCCAGGCGACGTCTGGGGTCTCCAGGTAGACTTCGCGCATGGCCGAAGGCATCACGTCTTTCAGAGCGCCCTCGAAGTCCTCCATGGTGACGATGAGCTTGTCAAGGGTCTCAGGGCTGAGCCTATCCTCTTCGAGCTTGATGTCAGGGAGGTTCCTGCGCAGGGTCTTCATGGCCGCTTCCTTGCAGAGGTACTCGAGGTCAGCCCCCACGAACCCGTGGGTCACCGCCGCGAGCTTCTCCACGTCGACGGGCTTGTCCGCCGTCCCCTGCTTGTCGTCGTTCCCCGCAAGCGGCATGTGCCTGGTGTGTATCTGAAGTATCTCGAGCCTCCCCTTCTTGTCGGGGACCTTGATCTCTATCTCCCTGTCGAACCTTCCCGGCCTCCTCAACGCCGGGTCGATGGCATTGGGGCGATTTGTCGCCGCTATGACAATGACTTTTCCTCTCGCCTCCAGCCCGTCCATGAGCGACAGCAGCTGGCTCACGACCCTCCGCTCTACCTCGCCGGTGACCTCTTCCCTCTTGGGGGCGATGGAGTCTATCTCGTCGATGAATATGATGGTGGGCGCCTTCTCCTTCGCCTCCTTGAATATCTCGCGGAGCCTGGCCTCTGACTCTCCGTAGAACTTGCTCATTATCTCGGGGCCGCTTATGGGGATGAAGTGGGCGTTGCTCTCGGTCGCCACCGCCTTTGCGAGCAGGGTCTTCCCCGTCCCCGGCGGACCGTAGAGGAGGATGCCCTTCGGGGCCTCGACCCCCAGCTTCTCGAAGATCTCCGGGTGCCTGAGCGGGAGCTCGATCATCTCCCTCACCTTCTGGATCTCGTCCTTCAGGCCGCCGATGTCTTCGTAGGTGACCTGGGGGACTCCGCGGAGCGCCTCGCCCTTCTCCGAGATCACGAAGACGGTCCGCTGGGTGATGAGGGCGGCGTCTGCGACCGGGCTGACCCCGACGACCTGGAACGTCAGCCTCCCGCCGAAGTATGGTATCATGATGTTGTCACCCTTGGTGACAGGGACGCTCTCCAGCGCGTCAGCCAGGTAGCGCTCGTCGATGGGCGGGACGGCTTCGAGCGGGGCGACGACGACCTTCTCTGCCGGCGGTGCCTTCACTTTCTTCACCACCACCACGTCGCCGATGGCGACGCCGGCGTTGTTCCTGATCAGCCCGTCTATCCTGACTATCCCCCTCCCCTCGTCGGACGGGTACAGCGGCAGGCACTTCGCAACGGTCCTTCTCTTCCCCTTGATCTCTATCACGTCACCGGTGGACGCGTCGAGTGCGTCCATGGCGTCGTAGTCTATCCTGGCGACTCCTCTTCCGACGTCGCGGGTGTATGCTTCAAGTACCTTCAGTTGGACCTGCTGCTGGCTCACCCCGGCACCACTCTCAGACAACGTTTACTCTCGTGGTGCCCTTATTAGGCTTGTCCTTCAATGAGAACGAAATTTCCAACATCCCGTTCCTGTACTCCGCTTTTCCAGACTCGGGTTTCACTCGGGCCCTCAGCGAAAGTTCCGCCCGGTAGCGCTTCTCCCCCCTCTCCGCAGTGACCACGGCGCTCTCCTCCGTCGAGTCGACGTTGATGTCCTCTTTTTCGACGCCGGGCATTTCCAGGATCGCCCGGAGGACCCCGTTCTTTTCGTCGACGACCTGCTCGTTGATGGGAGACCTGAACCCGTCCCTGCGCAGTGCGCTGTTCCCGAACATCTGTACCGATGGCTTCCCCTCCGGGCCCATGTTGAACGTGAACCCAGCGACGAAGGGCTTGCTCTCCCGGTCCCGACCGAAGAACGCGTCCCTTACCGTGTTCTCGATGTCCTTCTCGAAGTCCTCGAAGTACTTGTCGAGCTCGTCGAGCATGTCCCTCAGGTCCCTCCTCCTGTCTCCGCTTTCTTCTCCGCTCATGTTAATTCACTCAATGTTAATCAACCCCATGTTTATTAAGTTACCCCTTCCAGAGGGACCCCATGGCTCCCGACATGCTGGAGGAGGTCCTTTCTTCGAGGGCGAGGCTCAAGATAGTGGACGCTGTTTCGGTGAGGCCGCGGACGCTGGGGGAGCTTTCGGTGATGACCGGCATATCCGTGCAGGGCGTGCTGAGGCATCTGAAGGCGCTGGCGGGGCTGGGGCTGGTCGAAGAGACCCGCATCTCAAAACTGGCCCCCAAGGCGCGGATGGTGTACGGAGCGACGTCGGCCCGGATCGGGGACTACTCGACCGGGAGCTTCACCGTGGTGAAGTCGACGGAGGAGTCTGCCGGGAGGCAGGGCGCGGCGAAGGTGCGCGACCTGGAGGGGGCGTCGGGGGACCTGTTGATCCTCCGGCGCAGGGTGAAGGAGGAGACGAGGAAGCTGGGTAGGATGATCGACGAAGCGGCCGACGAGCAGGCCGACCTGTCCTCCGCCATCAGGTCTCTGCCGCTCTCAGAACGCGAAAAGCTGGTCCTCGAGGTCGTCCTGACCGAGGACACTCTAGAAGACGGGGCAAGGGTCCTCTCCGAGCACTACGGGATCGAAGACAGAACGTCTATAGAGAACACCCTTGCGAAGGCGAAGAGACTTGTCGGCAGATAGGAAGCTTGTGATGGTGACGAACGACGACAGCGTCCAGAGCAACGGGATACTCGAGCTCGCGAAGGCAGCGGCGAAGCACGCGGAGGCGATCATCGTTGCCCCCGAGCAGCCCCAGAGCGCAACCGCCCTGAGCCTCACCTTCCACAAGCCGCTGCGGGTCAACAGGGTGCGGAGGGACAGGTTCGAGTGCTATGCGGTGTCGGGCTCGCCGGGGGACTGCGTGATGGTCGGGGTTTACAAGGTCCTCCCCAGGAAGCCGGACCTGGTGGTGTCGGGGATCAACATCGGGGACAACAACACCTTCCAGGACATACTTGCGTCAGGGACCGTGGCCGCCGCCCTGGAGTCCGCGCTCACGGGCATACCGGCCATCGCGTTCTCCATGGAGGTGAGCGGCGAGTCGCTGTTCGCCCTAGAGTACGACCAGCCTGACTTCACCAACGCGGGCATAATCGCGGGTGAGATAATCGGCGACGTGCTGGAGAACGGCATGCCCGAGGGCGCCGAAATCCTGAACGTCAACTTCCCTCAGAAGGTCCAGCCCTGGACCCCCATCAAGCTCACCGACGTTGGGAGGAGGAAGTACACCGACAAGGTCATGGTCAGGAGAGACCCGAGGGGGAGGCCCTACTACTGGCTGTTCGGGGAGCGGCTTTCCTCGTTCCCAGATAGGTCAGACGCCGAGGCGGTGCTGGTGAACAAGCACGTCTCCATTACGCCCCTGGTCCTGAGGATGTCAGGGCCGGTCTCCAAGGAACTCTCCATGCTCAGGGACAGGGTCGAGCACAGGCTGCAGCGGCCCCACGGCGGCCGCGGGAGGCGCTGAGTTGAAGTCGGTCTCTCCCTTCCGGTCCCAGCTCGCCGAGTGGTGGTCAGTGGAGGCACGGATGAAGGTCGTCAGGCTCGGTCTCCCCCTGCAGGTCCTGGTCCCCTTCCTGGCGCTCTCCTCGCTCTCTCCTAGCACGAGGGGGTTCACCCTCTATCCGGGGAAGGTCGGCGTCGGCATCGGCTCGGCCCTGACGACGGCCAGCGTGGCAATCGCCTACGAGCTGCTGACCTTCGGGCCGCTCGGCCCGTTCCTCGCGATCTGGCTCCTGGGGACCGCGGGCGCAGCGACCTTCGTAGCCTCGCTCCGTCCCACCGCCTTCGTGAAGCCGATCTGCACAAAGTGCAGGCTCCTCCCTGTGATAAAGGAGCACGAAGCGATGCACCTCGCCGGGGTCGCCAGTGAGAGGGCCGTCTGGGACTCGATGAAGACGAGGCACACGGCCAAGAGCCTGTCCCTGGACGGGGACCCGTCCATCTGCTCGTTCTGCCCGATACCGAAGAGACTCGCCGAGCACTGAGGAGCTGCTGTCAGTGGTACACCGTGTCGCGGTAGTGGACGAAGACCTTTGCCAGAGCAAGAAGTGCGGCCTCGAGTGCATCAAGGAGTGCCCGGTCAACATCAACGGCCAGGAGTGCATCACCCTCCCGGGGAACAAGATAGCGCTCATCTCCGAGGAGCTCTGTATCGGGTGCGGGATCTGCATCAAGGTCTGCCCCTTCGACGCCATCGACATCCTCAACCTGAGCGAGGAGCTGAAGAGCGAGAAGATACACCAGTACGGGGTCAACTCCTTCCGCCTCTTCCGCATCCCGACGGTCAGGAAGGGCCAGGTCGTGGGGCTGGTGGGGAGGAACGGCATCGGCAAGTCGACGGCCCTCAAGATACTCGCGGGCCAGCTGGTCCCGAACCTCGGGGACTACGAGGGGGAGCCGGGGTGGGACGGGTTCATCGAGTACCTGAGCGGGCGCGAGATGAAGGAGCATTTCGAGAGGATAGCGGCCGGCGAGCTGAGGGTGTCCCTCAAGCCCCAGGCCGTCTACAGGCTCCCCGAAGCGTGGAAGAAGGAGACCCGGCTCCTGCTGCGGCAGATGGACGAGCGAAGGAGGATGGACGAGGTGGTCGAGACTCTCAACCTGAAGCAGAGCCTCGACAAGAAGGTCCCCGACCTCAGCGGCGGGGAGCTGCAGAGGGTGGCGGTGGCGGCGGCGTCCCTGAAGGACGCGGACCTGTATCTCTTCGACGAGCCGTCGTCCTACAACGACGTCTACCAGAGGCTCGCCGTCTCGAAGCTGATCAGGGAGCTGGCCGAGTCGGGGAGGTCGGTCCTCGTCGTCGAGCACGACATCGCGTTCCTGGACTACGTCACCGACTACGTCCAGATCACCTACGGCGAGCCCGGAGCCTACGGCATAGTTTCAGGGCTCTACTCCTCGAGGACAGGCATCAACTCGCTCCTCGACGGCTACCTCCCCCAGGAGAACGTGAGGTTCAGGGACCACGCGGTTACGTTCGGCCAGAGGGCGGCCGGTGAGACGGTGGAGAGCGAGGATGTCGTCGCGAAGTACACTGACCTCGCGAAGTCGTACAAGTCGTTCAAGCTGTCCGCCGAGGGCGGGGAGGTCAAGGGCGGGACGATACTGGGGGTCGTCGGGGCCAACGCCCTTGGCAAGACGACGTTCCTGAAGATGCTTGCGGGGGAGGAGAAGCCGACGAAGGGGACAGTGCACGTCGACGCCAAGGTGGCCTACAAGCCGCAGTACCTGAGCTCCGACTTCGACGGCACCCTGGACGAGTTCTTCAATTCGACCCTGGGGACGAAGTACGGGGACCCGGTCCTGCAGGACAACCTCGTCGTCCCCCTGAAGCTGGAGAAGCTCCTTGCAAGGAGGATGGGGGAGCTCAGCGGGGGGGAGCTGCAGAAGGTGGCCATAGTCACCACCATGGCCCAGGACACCGAGGTCTACGCCCTGGACGAGCCGTCGGCCTTCCTCGACGTCGAGGACAGGTTCGTGGTGGCGAAGGCAATCAACCGCATGGTGAAGGCGAGGGGCAAGGCGGCGGTCGTCATCGACCACGACCTCCAGGTGGTCGACATAGTCTCGGACAGGCTCCTGGTGTTCACCGGCGAGCCCGGAGTCTCGGGCGAAGCGACATCGCCGCTGACCAAGGAGGCGGGGATGAACGAGTTCCTCAAGCGGGTGGGGCTCACATACAGGAGGGACGTGAACACGGGGAGGCCGAGGGTCAACAAGCCGGGGAGCAAACTGGACAGGGAGCAGAAGGAGAGGGGGGCCTACTACTACGTGGCCTCCCAGAGGGAAGAAAGTGCCCCGGCTGATTAGGGCGGCCCTCGAAAGGGCAGGGGTAGGGGGCCCCGACAGGGTCTCCTCCGGTGTGGACGTGGTGGGAGACATCGCCATCGTAAGGCTCGCGGAGTTCAACCGGAGAGAGAAGAAGAGGGTCGGCGAGTCGCTCTTGGATCAGGTGAAGAACCTGAGGGTGGTCCTGGAACAGGAGGGAGGGATAGAGGGGGAGTACAGGCTCAGAAGGCTGAGCCACCTGGCCGGGGAGAAGAGGACACTCACGCTGCACAGGGAGAACGGGTGCGCCTTCAAGGTGGACGTGGCCAGGACCTACTTCTCGCCCAGGCTGTCGACGGAGAGGCTGAGGGTCGCCGAGGGGGTGGGGCCCGGGGAGAAGGTGCTGAACATGTTCGCGGGGGTCGGCCCCTTCTCCATCCTGATAGCGAAGCGCGCCGGGGTCAGGGTGACCAGCTGTGAGGTCAACGCCTATGCGGCGGAGCTGCACGAGGAGAACGACAGGCTGAACAAGGTCGAGGAGCTGGTCGACGTCATCAACGGCGACGCCATGGGACTCCCCCGGCTCGTCAGAACGAAGTTCGACCGCATCCTCCTCCCGCACCCTTCGCAGGCCGACAAGTTCCTGGCGACGGCCCTGGAGCTGGCGAAGAAGGGGGGGCGGCTGGTCTACTACAGGCACCTGCCCGCCGTGGACGAGGAGGAAGCCGCAAAGATGCTGCGCGCAGAGCTGAAGGGCCTCCTGCCGCCGAAGTCCAGGAGCTCCCTGCGCCGGGTAAGGGACGTGGGCCCCAGGTGGATCGAGATGGCGGCCGACGTCAGGCTCCCGGCCTAGAAGGGGAGGCTCTGGCTGTACCTGTAGAGGTGCGCGATTACCCCGAAGGTCACGAGCACCGCGCCCGTGTCGAAGAGGGCCATGTTCTTCAGACCGGTCGATATCGCCTGGGCGGCGAGGCCGTTGATGGCCACCTGGGCGAGGATGAGCAGCACGAACAGGATGTACACCCATTTCCTCGTAAGGATGGGGCCCATGGGGGACACAGCCCTCCGGACCCTTTCCTTGGATTTCAGGTAGCGCAGGAACCCGTAGGTCCCGATGAAGCACAGGACGGTGACCCCGAGCATCGAAGCGAAGTAGGACGCCGGGTCGACGTAGAGCCTCTGCAGGGTGGTCAGGGAGGTGTCGGGGCTGACGTAGAACCCCCAGGCGGTGGTGACCAGGACCTGGGCGATGGTGGTGATCCCGAGGGCCGTGAAGAACGGCCTGTCCTTCCAGTTGAGCTTCTTGGAGGTGTCGACGAAGGGGACGACTATGGCCATCAGGAAGAAGAGGCCCGGTATGAGCCCGCCCATGACGAACTTGTCGAAGAAGGTCCTGAGGAGGGCGTAGATCCCCACCAGGTACCACTCCGGGATGGTCAGCTGCGGGTTGCTCGGGCTGTAGGGGATCCCGACGGGGACGGGGAACAAGGCCGCGACGAGCAGGAGGGCGCCCACCACTGTCGAGATCACGGGGAGGTCGAACACTAGGTACCGCGGGAAGTGTATGAACACGAGGATGAGCATGATCATTGGAAGGACGAACACGTGGTAGGCGTAGAGCCTCAGCACGAAGTCCGTGAACCCCGAGCCGAAAACAGACAGCCTCAGGGTCCCGCCTATGACGGGTGACGCGTTGGCCAGGGACGCGCCGATCTCGATGGCGAGCCCCGCCCTCTGGTTGAAGAGGAGGTCGTAGCCGCTGAAAGCCTCGAGGCCTGTGATTATGCCGAGGATGACCCCGGTCACCCACAGGATCTCGTTCTTGATCTTGAACCTGCCGCTGAAGTACTGGTAGTAGAGGTGCAGTACTGCGAGGAGGACCATCGCGTTCGAGGCGGTATAGTGTATGTTCCTGAGGAGCCAGCCGAAGGGGACGGAGTTGTTGATGTTCTCGATGCTGTTGAAGGCGCAGGTTATGCTCCCGCAGCCGTTGAGGGTAGGCTGGTAGTATATCATGAGGAACCCGCCGGTGACCCCCAGCACGAGGAACGTGATCCCGGTTAGGACCCCGAGGTAGCCCAGGGGGCTGACGAACCTCCGGGGGTAGGTGTACTGTATCCCCATCCACACTGTCCTTTCGAGCCCGTCGTAGATCCAGTGGTAGAGCCTTGACAGGACGTTCTTCCGCTCTGGGGCCTGGGTCAACTCACAGGCACGCTCTCTTCGTCGGCGTTAAGCGGGGCCTGGGCAGCGGGCCTGATGAAGTTCTGATAGCTGGCGTAGTCTCTCCCGTAGCCGATGGTCCCGTCCCCTTCTATCGGGTCGACCGAGACGATGTTGGCTTTGCCGGACGACACGGTGGTCTTTGCCCAGTCCGCGTTGAAGTAGAAGATCCAGAGGTCCCCGTTGGCGTCGGCCTGCAGGGTGAGCATCGGGATCGCATTCTGCGGGAAGGCTTGGAAGGACGCCGGGCCCGCGACGGCCTTGCCAGCGTCGACGAGCTGCCCGCTCGAGTCCTCCTTCGGGAGCTGGTAGATGCTGCCGTGGCAGGGGCATTCGTACTGCATGTGCCCAGGGGCGGGGTTGTAGTTCGGGCTGCACCAGAGATGGACGCACACCTTGCTGTAGGCGACGAAGTCGGTCGCCTTCTTGCTGTCGCCCCCGAGGGTGGTGGGGAGCCTGATCAGCTCGAACTTCTGGAAGGTGTCGGGGTTTTCGGCGTCCACGGTGAGGTCCCCGGACGTGGGGTAGGTGACCACCCAGTGGTCGTTGGGGGGGAAAGTCGAAAGGTCGTTGACGTTGACCACCTTCCCGGCGGCAGCCCCGTACTTGCTTGGGATGTCGTCGACGACGACCTTCTGGGCCAGCGTCCGCTGGGCGGACCCGGTCTTGATGGTGGAAGAAAGGTAGGTCCCCCAGGGGACGAACGGGATTATCGACAGCACCGCGCCGACGAGGAAAGCTATTTTCACGAACGCCCGCCTCCCCGTGTCCTGCACGGCCGGCCTCGAAGGAGGCGCGGGCGGGGGGGTCGGAGGCCTCGGCGGAAGCGTGGCGGGCCTGGCAGCCGGAGGCGTGGCTGCGGGCGCGGCTGGACGCGGTGCAGGTGCGGCGGGAGCCGCCGCCGGGGGCGCCGGAGCTGGAGCGGACGGTTTCTTCTCCGCGTCAGAAGGAGCCTGCTGGGAGGGCTCTTCCTTGGAATCCTCCGCCAACGGTTATCGCTGGCGGGGGCGCCCGGAGGCGTTTTTTAGGCTTCGGTTTCGGACGATGAAATGTTTCCGACGCCAAAAATCCTTAAAACCAATCGCCCGTCGAGCCGAAAACACACGGGATGAGCAGCAAAGGTTCGAGCGCCGTCGGAATCATCGTCGCCATACTGATCATTGGGGCGGTGGCGACGATCGGATACTACCAGGTCGAGGTCGCGCCCAACCAGCTCGTGACCACCACGACGACCACCACGGCGCCTTCGGTCAACTGCCAGACCAGCCCCTCTTCGTGCGTGAACGTCACCATAGTGTCGGGGGCGAGCTCCCCCTACAGCGGATACAGCCAGGCGAGCACCACCCTCTACGGCTACTCCCCGCTGACGGTCACCCTTGTGATCGGCGTGAACAACACGGTGGTGTTCACGAACCAGGACGTCGCCTTCCACACCGCGACTTCCGCGAGCACCGACCCGGCCCAGTTCGACAGCACCTGCCTCGACGGGACCGGCGCGACATGCCCGCCAGGTCAGGGGCAGGGGGTCAGCACCTACCAGTTCACCTTCACTGTCCCCGGGACATACCTCTACCACTGCGACTATCACCCCTGGATGCAGGGGAAGATCATCGTCCTCGCGTAGGCTGGGTCTACAGCCCTCGGCTCAGTGCTGACGACTGATTCGGCGCAGTAGCGGCGATCGTCCGATGCGCAACGCCAACATATCAGGGGATGCCCTGCCCGGGCGTTGCGAAGAGTAACCGACGCAGCCGAGCTGGACGGGCTTTCCCGGGACGCCGGGCCAGCGACGATGGTTCCGAAAGTCGCATACTTCGCCTCGACGGAGAGCGAGGTGGTCGCCGCTATCAGAGAAGCCGAAGCGGCCGGCCTCCCCGTCACCCCCAGGGGCGGAGGGACAGGGATCCCGACCCAGTCGGTGGGGAGGGGGGCGCTGGTGATCCAGACCGACAGCACCGCCGCCCTCTCCGGCGAGCTCGTAACCTGCGGGCCGGGACTGGTGAAGGCGGACCTGAACAGGTACCTCGTCCAGGGTGACAGGTGGTTGCCGGTGGACCCTTCGAGCTACGCGAGCTGCACGGTCGGGGGGATGGTGGCGAACAACTCGTCCGGAGCCAGGAGCCTGAAGTACGGGTCCACGATCGAATACGTATCCGGGCTCAGGGTCGCGCTCCCCGGGGGAGACGCCTTCACGGCGGCGGCGCTGCCGCTTGGCGACGCAGGGTCGGGAGACCAGAAGAGGCAGAGGGCCGTCGCCCTCCTGACCGAGAACCAGAAGGCAATCGCGGAAGAGGCGCCGAGGGTGACCAAGAACTCCTCAGGCTACAGGCTCGAGAGGGTCGTCCACGACGGGGTCCTCGACTTCCCCAGGCTGTTCGTCGGCTCGGAGGGGACGCTGGGAGTCACCACTCAGGCGACCCTCAGGGTGGTCAAGCGCCCGTCCTGGCGTGCCCTCTTCGTCGTCGACACCTCGCTGGCGGCCCTCGACCACGACGTGGGCGCCTTCAGGTCGCTGAGGCCCGCCGCCCTCGAGCTCGTGGACAAGTCTGTGTTCAGGAGGGTCGGAAGGTGGGACAGGGTCGCCCCCTACTCGCGGTCGGACGACCAGTACATGCTGTTCTGCGAGCTCGACGGGGAGGGGAGCCAGGGAGAGGCGATGGAGAGGGCGGGCTCGTCGCAGGTGGCGGGGCTCGAGCCGATGGCCCTCTCCGACCCCGCCGACGTCCAATCGGCCTGGGAGGTGAGGAACGAGACCCTGTCTCTCGCCCTAGAGATAAGGGACGGGCCGCGGTCTCTCGCACCCGGGGTGGAGGACCTGGTCGTCCCACCCGATAAGCTGGGCGAGCTGGTCAGGCTCCTCACGGGCCAGTTCGAGAGCCGGGGCCTGGGCTACATCCTATACGGGCACGCCGGGGACGCGAACCTCCACGCCAGGCCCCTCGTCGACGGTTCCGGCCAGGAGGGGAAGGGGACGATGCGCGAGCTGATGGACGAGTGCTTCGAGAGGGTCTGGAAGATGGGCGGCTCCATGACCGGGGAGCACGGCGACGGGATGCTCAGGGCCGGCTACGTCGAGAGGCAGTACCCGCGGACCTACTGGATCATGAAGGAGATCAAGGCCATCTTCGACCCGAAGATGGTCATGAACCCCGGGGTCAAGCTCGCCTAGCCTGCGCCGCCCTTGCGAGCAGCTTCGCCACCCTGACCGGCTCGGGGACAGAACCCTGGAGGGTGAACGCGTCGAGCGCCCTCTTCACCTCGGCCCTGTCCAACCCCGCCGCCCTGACGAACACCCTCTTTCCGGTGCGCAGCCGGACGGCGGCCCTCTCCCCGAGCCTGCGGTAGGCCCGGAGCTTCTCCTCCGCCCCCTCGGGGAAGTGCCGCCGGATCGACCCTTCGATGCCGGCCGTCTCCTTGTAGGTGAGGCAGACCACCGGGAGCTTCGTCCTGGCCGACAGCCTGTCCACGTCGACGATGTTGTACAGGCTGAGTATCGCCCCCGAGACCATCACCAAGTTGATGTCGTTGCGCCCGAGCTTCCTCTTGAGGGACGCTATCGAATCGGTCGCGTCGTCCCCGCCGACCCGTGTCCTGCCGAAGGAGACCCCGTCTATGACGAAGTCGCTCCTCATCACCACCCCAGCCAGTACCGAGCTCTTCTGCCCCTGCCTGAAGCTCTCTGCGACGCCGAGGGCCCTTATCCCAGGCTTGTCGAGGTGCAGCCTCATCCCGTCGGGGTGCGGGCTAGTACTCTTCGAACCTTCCGGTCTTCCGCGAGAGGGACTCGAAGCCGGAGAAGAGGGCGAACCCGACGACAAGCACCAGCAGGCCGTCGAGGGCCTCCCAGCCAAGCACCGGGAGGAGGGACTGGAGCGACGCCCCCGAGATGGCCATCCTGACCGCCTCGGTCCCGTAGGTGAGCGGGATCACCCAGGCGACCGGCTGCAGCCAGCCTGGAAGCTCCGAGACGGGGAAGTTGACCCCGCTGAGGAGGAGGGTCACGAAGAGGAAGATGTTGGCGACTATGAGGGCGGTCCGCATGTAGAGCCCGACCGCACTGATGAGCAGGCCGAAGCTGATCATCGCCGCGCTGGTCAGGAGGACGACCACGGCTATGCCCACGAAGTTGGCTTCGGCGAAGCTCACCCCGAAGATCCCTCCCGCGTAGAGGAGCCCCGCCGCCGCTATCAGGGCGGATAGGAGCACCTGGAACCACGCCCGCCCCACGAAGAGCGCGACCCTGTTGGCCGGGGTCACCATGGTGCTCGGGAGGGTCCCCTGCCACTTGTCCTGGGAGGTTATGTTGGCCACCGCGAAGACCGCGGAGAATGACATGGACTGGAGGGCGTTCCCGATGACTATGAACTGGGTGACCGAGGTCGGGTACTTCAGGTAGATCGAAAGGAAGGCGAAGAACCCGATCTGCGCGATGGGGGTGATTACGATCTGCATCACCCACATGTCCCAGCTGTCCCAGATTATCAGCCCCTTCCGGCCGAAGAAGAAGGCGCCCCTGAACACCCGCCAGGCCATAAGGAGCCTCGAGTCGGCGCTCAGCCCGCGGCCCTCAGTACTCTTCAAGGGTCCCCATCCTCTTTGCGTAGGCTTCGACCCGCTTGAAAAGGAAGAAGGCGAGGCCCAGGTAGGCGAAGGTCTCGAGGACCATGACCACCATGTCCTCCCAGTAGGTGGTCGGAAGCCCCACGTAGCCCGGAAGCGCCGCCAGCCTGATCGCTTCGATTCCCCAGGTCGGGGCCAGCATGAACGCGAAAGGAAGGTACACCACGGGGAGGAGGATGACAGGGAACATGGTCCCGGTCGCGATGTAGACCGGTATCTCCATCGAGTTGGTGATGAATCCCCCCTTCCTCGAAAGCAGGAGGAGGGTGGTCATCAGGAGGCCGAAGGAGGAGAGCGAGATGAAGGTGACCACGGAGGCGAGGAAGAACGCCGGAGGGTTCACCAGCCCGAAGCCCACCCTGAACCAGACAAGCCCGATCACCAGAATGAAGACGGCGTTGAGGACCCCCTGCAGCGTGTTGAAGAGGACCCGGCCTAGCGCAATCCAAGAAAGAGGGACCGGCGCCGCGAGGGTCGACTCCATGGTCCCGTTCCATCTGTCGAACCCTATTGAGTTCGCCGAGGCGTAGATGGTCGTCCCCCACATGCCCATGAGCCCCGACCCCAGGACCAGGTAGAGCAGGAACGCGCTCCCTGAGGTCTGCCCCTGGAAGAGGAAGAAGGCCACCATGGTGAAGATGAACGGCGCTATGATGTTGGGGATGAGCCACTGGGGGTCGGCGAAGAACAGCCTGCTGGTGAGGAAGACGGAAGCCTTCAGCACCTGGATGATTTTGTTCACCCTCCCCTCCACCTGCCTCCCGGGGGTGAGCGAACCCATCGACGCCATTATTCTTCGACCAGCCTCAGATAGGCGTCTTCCAGGGTGGGCTCCTTTATCGTCCTGTCGATCATCTTCGCTCCGGCGGGGAGCGCCGCCGCGACCATGGGGAGCAGGTCGGCGCCCAGCGGGGTCTGGACCCTGATGGACTGCTGCTCGGAGTCAAGGTCGGCGACGACCCTGACCACGTTGGGGAGCCGCCTCAGCGCCTCGACGTACTCCATTGTGGCGCCGTAGGTGCGCAGCTCGATAACCGAAATGTCCCTGACCATGTTCTTCAGCTCCGACGGGGTGTCGAGGGCGACTATCTTCCCCTTGGAGATGACCGCTATCCTCTGGCAGAGCTCTTCCGCTTCGAACATGTAGTGGGTCGTGAGGAGTATCGTCTTCCCCTGGGCCTTCAGCTCCCTGACCATGTTTCGGATGTCCCTGGCGCCCCCTGGGTCCAAGCCAATCGTCGGCTCGTCGAGGAAAATCAACTCCGGGTCGTGGACCAGCGCCTTCGCGATGTGGAGCCGCTGCTTCATCCCCCTGGAGTACTTCTCCACCTTCTCCTGCGCCCTGTCCGTCAACCCTACCACAGAGAGGAGCTCGGGGATCCGCTTCCGCGCCACCGCGGGGTCCACCCCGTAGAGGTCTGAGAAGTAGCGCAGGTTGTCGAAGGCCGAGACCCTGTTGTAGAGCCCGCGCTCTCCCCCGAAGACGATGCCAATCCTCCGCCTGATTTCATAGAGGTCCTTCCTCACGTCGAGCCCGAGGATCTTCGCGTCGCCCCCGGTGGGGGTGAGCAGGGTCGTGAGTATCTTGATGGTGGTGGTCTTACCGGCCCCGTTGGGCCCGATCAGACCGAACAGCTCGCCGTAGCCCACCTGGAAGTCTATGCCCGACAGGGCCATGGTGGTCCTGGAGACGCCGCCGAAGAAGTTGCGCGTGACATACTCCCGAGTGAGTCCCTGGACGCTTATGGCGGCCTTTTGAGTAGCCGCTTCCCTCGAAGTTTGCAAGACCTGCAATTGCTCCCGTGAAATAAGGAGCGGTTCTGCCGGCATGAAAAAGCCTTCGGTCGCAGACGGGGTGGACGGGGAGGGGTGGACGAAATTGTCTCATGGGAGAGGGGAGCGCCCCACACTTTTATCGACCTGCCTGGCCGGCAGGGCGTTGGTCAAGATCTACAGCCTGAGGGCCGGTTCGAAGATCCCTGAAGACATCGCCGCCATCGCATCGCGGGACAAGACGCCTACAGCGCTCCTGTCTGCCATAGGCGGGGTGAGCAAGGTGAAGATCGCCTACTTCAACAAGCGGACGAAGAAGTACGAGGAGCACGACTTCGACGAGGAGCTGGAGGTCACCAGCCTGATAGGGAACGTCACGACCAAGGACGGCATGCCCTTCGTCCACGTCCACGGGACCTTTGGCAGGCGCGACCTCTCGGTCCTGGGCGGCCACGTGGTGTCGGCGACGGTCTCCCCTCTCTTGGAGCTGGTGGTGACGCCGACAGCCAACAGGGCGCTCAGGAGGTTCGATGAGGGGGTCGGCCTCAACGTCATCTACAGCACGTAGAAGCGGCTAAAGTGGAGCTCAGCCTAATGCCTTCAGGACATCTGGACCTTCCCGTAACTCTGTATCTTCATCGCTCCGTCCCCCGAATCGCCTGTCGCGATATAAGCTGTGCCTAGCTCAGTTCTGTCACAGTAGATACGAATAAGCACAGTCTTGGGCAGGAAGACGGTCTAAATGTGGGATGTGGACAGAAGAACATAATGCCAAAGGGAAGGCCGTTTCCGCTTCGGTTGTCAAGTACTTCGCTGGCGAGGTGCCTTTCAACCACCTCAACAGGAAGGAGCGCAAATTCGTTAGGAGGTACGAACGAGATAGGAAACGAAGATACAGAGCGAGGAAAAAGAGACTCCCGAAGCTGAAGAAACCGACGTCCCAGCGGATCAATTAGTGTCCACATATCACGATTTGAGCCCAGGCGCCCGGATAGGGACGCTTATTCGCATCTACTGTGTCAAGTCTGTGGGCCATGGAAGGGTTTGTAAAACGTCGGGCCATAGCGGCTGACGTTGGGAGCGACAAAGTGCGTTACTCAGATGTTCCAGAATGATTCTCTCAACAGCCTCCTCTATGACTGCCTCACTCTGACTTACAATGCCATCCATCACGGACAGGAGAATGGCATCACGAACAGGAAGGGGATGAAAGAATTCTACCGTTCGCTGAAGGGCCTCGAACTACCGTCCTGCTACAAGGTTGCGGTCATATCGAGGGCCTGTGCAGTCCTTGACAGTCGCAAGAAGAGCGAGAGGAGAGGAGTCGACGCGAGGCACCCCACGCCTCTCAAACCTGCCGTCTGCATCATCTCTGGGTTCTTCATCACCGCGAAGGGGAGGCTGTTCATTCCGTTGAGGAAAAGGAACGAGTATGCGGATGTCGTCCTGAACCACCATGCCCAAGAAAGGCTTGAGGGGAATGAGCTTAGGAGCCTGACGATTACGCAGGGTTCGCTTTCATTCTGCTACTCGGAAGAGGTCGAACCTTCTCCTGTGAGGACAGTCTACGGCGTGGATAGAAATGAGAAGAACCTGACCTTTGGGAATGTGGAATCGGTGACGCAGGTGGATATGACGGAGACGGTGAGAATCAGGCAGGCCACGCGGGAGATAGTGAAGTCGTTCAGGCGAAACGATGTGAGGGTAAAGAGGAAGCTGGCATCGAAATACTGGAAGAGATGCAGGGACAGGACGAACCAGATGCTCCATGCGGCGACCAACCTCACCGTCGAAACGGCGTCGAGAAATGAGGCCGCCCTTGCCTTGGAAGACCTGACCGACATCAGGAAGATGTATCGGAAGGGGGACGGTCAGGGAACGGACTACAGGTTCAGGCTCAACTCGTGGCCCTACTGGAAAGCGGCTCAGATGCTCGAATACAAATCAGCGTGGAGAGGCGTCACAGTGATTCCACTTACGAAGTCTGAAACCAACGGCTCCTCATCGGAGTGCTCGACGTGCGGGGAGAGGCTCCACAGCCCTGAGAAGGGCGATGCCGAGCACAGGAGGATGCTCTGGTGTCAGACGTGCAAGAAGTGGACGGACAGGGATGTGAACGCGGCACTGAACCTGTCCGAGAGGGGGCTGGCAAGGTTCGCCAGTTCCCTTCCCCAGCCAGCAGGTCGCTCCCAACAAGTGTATTTGCTGGCTGGGGACAAAGGCGAGGCAGTTGAAGCGGTGAAGGGGAACCCGACGCAGACGGTAATCCTCAGAGTCGATGCCTCGAAGTTAGGTGGCAGGAATGGCCCGACGCTTTACAGCGCGGGGCATGGCCCGTCAACTTGACAGAACCCCTAGCTCCAGCCACCGGACAAGGGGAGGTCGAGGATGGTTATCAGACCGGGCCTCGCCCCCGCGATCCTCTCAACCGCGTGGACCGTCACCGCGACGGTCGCCGAGTCCCCGAAGACCCCCTTCTCGAACCTCACCTTGATGGCCGGGTCCCCGGTGACCTCAATGACGTCGAAGTCAGCCGAGGTCGTGGTCATCTCGAGGTCCAGGCGTATCTGGCACCCTCCAGCCTTCCCCTCGGCGAACTGGCGCACCCCCATCACATAGTCTTCTGACCCCATCACAGGGAAAACGCCCTGGCTGACGTCCTTCAGCTCTTCGCCTAGCGACAGGGCAACCAGGTGGGCGGACTCGACGAGCCCGATGTGGCCGAGCTTGCCGTCGGCGAGCTCCTTCTCGAACTTCGACCTCGCCAGCCCCACACCGGTCTTCATCTGAAGCTGCTGGCGCCTGCGCGAAACGTCCACGCTCCTCACCACGTGGATGCGCGTGGGGTTCTTGGACGCTGAGGCGACAACAGACGGGACCCAGTCCATGATGAAGCCGGGGTTGACCCCGACCCCGACGAGCGTGACCCCCTTCTCCTTTGCCAAGGCGTCGAGCCTCCCCGCCTCGTCTGCCCCCGCGTGGCTCGGGTAGGCCATCTCCTCGGAGGTGGTGACCACGTCCAGCCCGGCGGAGAGGAGCGCTCCAATGTCCAGGGCCACGTCCTCCACCCTGGACCTGGCCGCGTACACCGCAGCTTCAGCGCCCCCGAACTGCGCCTGCTGCACGGACTGCTGGACCCTGACGCCGAGGGGGAGCCCGGTCAGTTCTGCCACGGTCTTGCCCGCCTTGGCCGGGTCGGAGTCTATGACCGCGGTGACCTCGTGCCCCCTTTCTAGAAGATGCTTGAGAATCTCGGCCCCGATGGCGCCCATCCCGCACAGGACGACCCTCGCCAATGCGAGGGATTGTGGCCGGCCGTTTAATAACGAGTTTCCCCCCGCAGGGGCGACAGCCTCTGACCTTCTCCATAGTCGCCAGGGACTCGAACACCGGGGAGATCGGAGTTGCGGTCCAGTCGCACTGGTTCGCCGTCGGCTCCGTTGTTTCCTGGGCCAGGGCTGGGGTGGGGGCGGTTGCCACCCAGGCCAACGTCGATGCAAGCTACGGTCCCCTTGGCATCGAGCTGATGGCGAAGGGGAAGAGCGCCGCCGAAGCGCTCGCTGCCCTCCTGAAGGTCGACGAAAAATCCCAGGACAGGCAGGTCGCCATGGTGGACGCCAAGGGCCGGGCGGCTGCCCACACAGGGAGCAGGTGCATCCCGCAGGCAGGGCACGTGGTGGGCGACGGGTTCAGCTGCCAGGGGAACATAATGAGGAGCCGCAAGGTCTGGGGGGCCATGGCGAGGGAGTTCCTGGCCAAGCGCACCCTCCCGCTCCATGACAGGCTGATGGCGGCCCTTGACGCGGGCCAGGGCGCCGGAGGGGACCTGAGAGGGAAGCAGTCGGCGGCGATGGTGGTGGTGGCCCCCGGCTCGAGCCCCGGTGCATGGGACGGGAGGATCATCGACCTGAGGGTGGACGACAGCCCTGAGCCCCTCGCAGAGCTGAGACGGCTGGTCGGCTACAACGTCGGATACAACTGGATGAACAGGGGGGACGAGCTCCTGAGCTCAGGGAAGCTGGGCGGGGCCCTCGACGCCTACTCCCAGGGGATGCGCTTCCTCCCGAAGGTGCTGGAGGCGAAGTACTGGGTGGCAATCGGCCTGATCAGTTCGGGCAGGGAGGTGAAGAAGGGGGTGAAGATGCTGAAGGAGGTCTGCAGGGAAGACGAGAGCTGGGTTCAGGTCACGAAGGGGATAGTCAGGGTGCAGAGCCCGAAGCTGGACCCCGGGGTCCTGGACCTCATCCAGTGAAGTTCGCGCCCTCGAACCGCCTTATCCCCTGGAAGATCGTCATCAGGTAACGCGAGTACTCGCTCCCGTCGGAGAGGTCGGTCACGGACACGCCGCCGTTGCGCAGGTTCGCGTGTATGATCTTCCGCCCCCCAAGGTGCATGGCCACGTGCCCGCTAAAGAAGACCAGGTCTCCGCGGCGCGCGTGATCGAAGTCCTTCACCCTCGCGCCGGCGTCCCTCTGCCAGCCTGCGTTCCTCGGCAGCTCTTTCCCGGAGTACCTGAAGAGCCTCTGGGTGAACCCCGAGCAGTCGTAGCCAAAGTCCGAGGTGCCCCCCCAGAGGTATGGGACCCCCAGGAACCGCTCCGCCAGGGCCGTGGGGTCGAACTTCCTTTCGATCGGGACCAGCAGCTTCTTCGGGATGCCATGGCTCTTTGCTTCCGCTTCGCTCAGATAGGAACCGAACGGGAGCTGCACCCCGTCGCCGACGAACCTGGCAGCGAGTTTGAAGGCGCGCTCGCCGTCGAGCACGCCCAACAGGGTCTTCTGCACGTACCCTTCGTACCCGTCCGCCCCGACCACCCTGAGATACCCTTCCTCGGACCCGAGCACCTTGACCCCCTCCCCGTAGATCAGCTGGGAGGTCCTCTCGGACCTGAACCTCGGCCCGCGTCTGAGGTCGACGACGCCGAAGTTGACCCGCTTCATCCCCCGGACGACTGGGAGTCGAAATTTAACCCTTGGGCGCCTCTGGAACGGAGAAATATCGAGGCCGCCGGCGGGGGACCCATGGCAAGACCCCACATCTCCCGCACGCGCAGCTCGCTGAAGATAGGCGGATTCTCCGCGGGGTCGTTGGCGGAGAAGTACGGGACCCCCCTCTACGTCACAGACCTCGACAGGGTTGCCAGCCGCTTCGACGCTGCGCTCCGCGCCCTGAGGGGGAAGTATGGAGACTCGAGCATCGCCTTCGCCTACAAGTCCAACTCTACCCGGGACATAACGGAAGCGCTTGCGAAGAGGGGGGCGGGGGCGACGGTCGTCTCTGTGGCAGGGTTGGAGCTGGCTGGGAGGTCCGGGGTGGATCCGGCGAAGGTCGTCTTCGACGGGCCGAGCAAGTCGAAGGAGGAGCTCGCCGCAGCTATCGAGGCAGGAGTCGGGATGATCAACGCGGAGTCGACCCAGGAGGTGCTGGACATCGAGGCGCTCTGCGCCGGGCTGAAGGTCAGGGGGTGCCGGGTCGGGTTCAGGGTCAACTTCGGGATAGAGGCGGCGACCCACGCGGGGCTGGCGACAGGGTCACGTGAGCACAAGTTCGGGGTGGCCAGGGACGAGGTCGTGAAGTTCTGCAAGCGGGATGCCGGGAGGCTGAAGCGCGTGGAGCTGTCGGGCATGCACTCCCACGTCGGGTCGCAGATCTCCGACCCTTCGGTGTTCAGGAAGCTGGCCGGGGAGATGGCTAGCCTCGGCGCCGAGCTTTCTGAGCTCGGGACCAGGATTCGAGAGTTCAACTTCGGGGGCGGCCTGGGAATCGACTATGGGAACGGAGAGGGCGAACTGTCCTTCGAGCAGTACGCCGAGGCCACGGCCGGGACCTTCGCACGGCGGTGGAAGGGGAGCCGCCCCAGGCTCGTCTTCGAGCTGGGAAGGTCCATCGTGGCAGACTCCACGGTGTTCCTCACCAGGGTGAACTACGTCAAGGCCGCGGGAGCGGTTGAGTGGGCCCTGGTAGACGCGGGGATGAACGACTTCCTCCGCCCGGCGCTCTATGGAGCCCGCCACGAGATCGTGCCGGCGAAGGTGGCCGACGGTCGCAGGTCCGCAGCGGCCTATGACATCGGGGGCCCCGTGTGCGAGACCACGGACACCTTCGGTTCCGGGCGGCGCCTGGGGGTGAAGCTCCGCCAGGGGGACCTGCTTGCCATACTGGACACCGGCGCCTACGGCATATCGATGGCAAGCCACTACAACATGCGCCCCACCCCCGCCGTGGTCGTCGTCTCTGGAGGGGAGGAACGGCTGGCGCAGGCCTCAGAGCCCTTCAGGTAGCCCAGGCGCCTAGTCGGTCCGGACCTCTGCCACCTGGAAGTGTGCGACGGTGGGCTCGAGCTCGGCGAGGAGCTCGCTGTCCCTCTTGTAGTACCTTGGCTTCTTTATGTCGTCGCCTGCGAACTTCTTTATCGAGTCCTCCGACTCCCAAAGTGAGACCAGCAGGAACTCGGTGTTGTCTCCCACGTCCCTGGTGAAAAGGTATGAGCCCAGGTTCCCCTTCGTCTTCCTGAGGTCCCGGATCCCCGTCTTGCTGACGTACTTCACGAACTCGTCCCGCTTTACCTTTGGCGTGACTCCGTGCCAGACCCGCGCCACAGCGGGCTGGGGCGCCGGCTCCCCTCCGGAGCCTTTCTTGTTTCTTGCCATTAGCGATCCCTCATATTTCGTCGTTCGCTAAAAACGTTCAGAGCCTCCGCTGGTTTCCTGAAAACAGGAGGATGAATCCTAGGCACTTCGGCCCAGGATTCTACGAGACGTTAACTGGTTGGTAGTAGACTTGGTTGTAGAAGCCGCCCACGTACTGGTTGAAGTTCCAACCTTGCACGTAGGGCTGAATGAAGAAGAAGTTGGTCGGGAAGCCTGCGTTAGGCTGCCCTGCCGGGACTTCTGGGATTGGGGTGTAGATCCAAATCTGGTTGTCCTGTGCCATCTTGTTGAGGCTGTCAGCGCAGGCCTGTGCCGCGGCGGTTGAGGCCGGGAACACACATGCCAGCACTTCGGCAGTCACGGTTGCGTTGGTGAAGAACCCGTTGTACGGAGACGGGTACATGAGTGGGTAGAACATGCCCAGGAATGGGTCGTTGAAGTCCGCGCCCCAGCCTACGAGCTGTACAGCCGGATAGGTCTGTGGGCTCGAGTCGAGGATGTCCAGCTCAGTAGTGGTCGTCCCGAACGGAACCGCAGTGACTCCGAACTGAGACAGCGACTGCTGTATGACCGTCAAGGTGACTTCCAGCGCCCCAGTCAATGGGACGGAGTAGTACATCTTGAACGGCTGGAGCTGTGCACCGCTCGCATCGCCGAGGACCGTCCCGGCCTTCAGGGTTGTCCCGTTACTCAGGGTCAGGTCGCTCGGGATCACCATGAACTGGTGGGTCTGCATGCCGAACTCCTGGAAGTAATTGGCTGCTGCTGTGGTGTTCTGGGTTGGGAGTGGGTAGTTCTGCGAGTTGTAGTAGGCGTATGCCGGAGTGAGTGGGCCGACGAACATGCCTGCGTAGTAGGTCCCGTTGTAGAGGTTTGGCTGGTTCAGCGCCGTGTAGTTCATGGCGTTGGCCAGTCCCTTCCTGAACAGGGAGCTGTTAGTCGGGTTCTGGTAGGTGTTGAACTGCATGAACAGGGCGAAGTCGTATGCTCCGACTGCTTGGTGGATCTGTGCGAAGGTGAAGTGCGCCCTCACGCTCGCTGGCAGCGAGGAGTACATGGCCCCGAAGTTCAGGGCAGACTCGGCGGATATGTCCGCAGCGCGTGACCCGAAGTCACCCTCTGCCTGCGAGTCGGTCGAGAACGGCGCCATGATGACGGTGTTGATGCTCGCTGGCCTGGCCATGACTGGGATGTTGGTCGCGCTCGACTTACCGGCCCAGTAGTTGGGCGTCGCAGTCAGGACGACTGGGTTGTTGCCCACGCCGACTGATCGCACAGTATATGGTCCGGTCCCGATCGCACCGTGGGTGTCGACGTACGCATTCGCGGTGTTGTTGGTGACTCCGCCGTGGGTGTCGACTGAGGCCGGTTCGACGACCTGCTGGCCGTCAAACCCTGCCCAAATCTGAGGCCCGAACGGACCTAGGGTCCTCAGATAGTTGGAGGTGAAGAAGGTGGAGTTGGCAACATAAGCCTGTTCAGGGTAGGCCATGATGGCCGCCTGAGTGGAGTTGGATGGGTTGAAGTTCGAGAGCATCTGGTTGAGCACCTGGACAGCGAGGTTCACAGCTGCTGGAGTGTCAGCGGCCGTCTGGAGGCCAGTCGCAGACTGGATGGCTATCCTCAGACCCCACGGGAGCTGAGCCCCCATGGTGTTGTAAGAGTAGCTGCCGGAGCCGTACGAGGCGCCCTTAGTGGCGTTGTACGACACCTGGTTCCAGTTGTAGAAGCTGATGCCTGACGGCGCGTTGATGAACTGGGTGCGCACAATCGAGAACCACTGGTCGAAGCCCGTGACGGGAGTCCCGTCAGAGAACGTTGCGATCGACCTGATGTGGAAGACGTTGGTGCAGCCCCCGTTGGTGATCCAGTACTGGTCCGCTAGGATTGGCAGAATCTGGGTGCCGCTGTTACCGTTGTACATCACCAGGTTCTGGTAAACCGCGTTGTTGTAGGTGACATCCTGCGAATAGAAGCCAGCCGCCGGGTCGAGGTAGTCTGGTGGAGTCCCGATTGACTCATCAGTCAAGATACTCGAGTTCTTGGGCCCGTAGTAGCCAGTTGGGGTGGTCGGCGGAGAGGCGGTCACAGGATAGTTGTAGTTCTCTGCAGTGGTGTTCGCAACATATGAGAAGGCCTGAGTCGGAGGTACCGTCCCAGGTATCGCTCCAGTGCATGACGCCACCGTCAGAGGGGTCTGCTGTTGAGTGGTAGTAGTCGTGGTCGTAGTAGTGGTATGCGTTGTGGTCGTAGTCGTGGTCGTCGTGTGCTGGGTGGTCGTGGTCGTGGTAGTCGTCGTAGTCTGCCCGCCCTGTGGAACCAGGACGAAGTAGGCCGCGACACCAGCGATGACGAGGATGACTACGATGATAGCAACAGTTGCTGAAGTGGAAATAGCTCTGCGTTCTGTAACTTTCATTCTCGGACTTCGAACCCCTCTCACGTTATATAAGAATTGTTAGCAGAGATGGACGCCGCCAAGTCCATGATGGCCGTGAAACGCGGCCCTATCTGTTCATGCGGAGGTTGGCGTAGAGGATGATGTAACCTTCCTGGGTGAGCTCGTAGTACCTCTCCCTTGCACCGCTTGACTCGTAGCGGACAAGGCCTTCCTTCCGCAGCACGCCTAGTCCCCTGCTGATGTCGCTCAGGTGCTTGTTCTCGAGGAGCGCTAGCTCCGTCGGCGTGCGCGACCTCCCTATCAGGTGGTAGAGGAGCCTGAATCTGAACGGCCCCTTGACCGAGAGCCCGTCTCCTACAGCCAAATCAGGTCGCAACACGTTCATTCCGCAAAATATAGCCGTTTCGCCTAAAGCTCACCGCAAGTTCCTCGAGGTCAGCCCTTGTGCCAATGATCTGCAAAGTCAAAACGGAAGATGACGACCGGAGGTGGAGAAGCGCGGAGTGACTCGTGTGTTAACAATCTATAAGAGGGCGGGAGGGGGGGAGCGAGCGAACCAGTCGATTGGCATCACGGTTCCTGTTCTTCGTCGTGAGGAGAGGCGTGAACGCACTCGTGACCATCATCATCATGATTGCGCTCATATTCATGATCATCCATCTGGTGGCTCCGTCGCCCACGGACATGGCCCGGCTGTACGTCGGATCCCACTTCAACCTTCAGCAGCTCGTCCAGATAGCGCACAGGTTGGGGTTCGACCAGCCGCTGTACGTCCAGTTCTACAACTACGTCGTGGGGTTCTTCCAGGGTAACTTCGGTACCGACACCATCTACGGCATACCGGAGATCCTGGTCATCCAGGAGTACTTCCCAGTCACCATCGACATGGTCCTGATCGGGACCTTTCTGGGAGTAGGACTTGGGATTTTCACCGGCGCGATCGCCGCGTCCAACAGGAACACCGCACCTGACTACGGCATCAAGGCCCTATACCTGGGGACGTGGGCGGCTCCGCCGTTCCTGGTGGGTGTGGTGCTGCAGCTGATTCTAGCCTACGACCTAGGCCTCCTCCCGACGACCGGGGTCGCCGACCCGATACTCCTCCACCCGGCCGTGGTCACCGGGCTACCATTGGTGGACTCGATACTGGCCCAGAACTGGGTCTACCTCTACAGCTACATCCAGCACCTGATCCTCCCGGCTCTCACCATTGGGTTGATCAGCTTCGGGAGCATCACCCGGCTGACCAGGGCGACGATGGTCGACGCGCTAGACAAGGACTACGTCAAGCTGGCGTACATGAAGGGCCTCCCTCGCAGGAAGGTGATCTGGGGGACCGCGTTCAGGAACGCCATAATACCGATAATCACCCTACTCGCCATAACCTTCGCGTTCTCGGTCGGCGGGGCCGTAGTGGTGGAGGACGTGTTCGCCTACCATGGCATTGGGTTCTTCGCCGTGACTGCGGCCTACGACCTGGACTATCCGGCTATCCTGGCGATCACCATCATAGTGGGGGCGTCGGTGATTGTAGCCAACTTCATCGCGGACATATTGTATGGGGTAATGGACCCGAGGGTGAGGTTGACCTAGGTGAGCGACGGAGCGCAGAAGTGGCTGGAAAGATTCAGGTTGTTCAGGGGGAGGCACAAGTCCTCGAGCGGAGCGGTGACCGAGGCTGAGGCACCGCTTGGCGAGTCCAGCGGACTGAACTTCATCATGGGGTACGTGCGGAGAGACAAGATTGCGCTCGCCGGGACCATCGGGATCGCGATATTCGTAATGTGGTCGGTGATACAAGGGATACTGGAGCAGCTTAGCGGCTACCTGAATGATACGACCCTCGCGTACATCCTTCTTCCGTCGAACCCCTTCGCCTTCAACTTCAAGTTGGTCCTGGCTCCCCCAAGCTTGGCCAACTTCCCGGTGGGTCTGATGGGATATGATGCGACGGGGAGGAGCATCCTTTCGAGAATCCTCTACGCCGCTCCGAAGGACGCGCTCGCGGCCATCCTTGTGGTTACCTCGGCAATAGTGATTGGGATGCTGCTGGGGATAACCGCAGGATATATCGGCGGATGGGCCGACGAAGTCCTGATGAGGGTGACGGACGCGTTCCTCGCGTTCCCGCTCATTCTGCTCGCCATCGCGCTGGCGCTGGTCCTCGGGAACGGATATCAGGTGGTGCTCGTGGCCTTGGTCGTCATCTGGTGGCCGACCTACGCAAGGTTCTTCAGAGCCCAGGCTCTCAGCCTGAAGAACCGGGGCTATGTCGAGGCGTCCAGGCTGAGCGGGCTCAGCTCCTTCAGGATAATAATCAGGCACATATTCCCTAACTCCATCGACCCCATCGTAGCCATCGCCACCCTGGACTTTGGGAACGTGGTCCTCACCTACTCGGTCCTGGCATTCCTCGGCATAGGAGCTGAGGTGGGGAGCCCTGAGTGGGGGTCGATGAGCGCCTCGGGGCTGCAGTACGTCCCCCACGTGTGGTGGTTCGCCCTCTTCCCTAGCATCGCAATCATGGCCGTGGTGGTCTGTTTCTCGCTCCTTGGGGACAGGATACAGGATCTGGTTGGCGGGAGGATTTCATACTAGATGTTCCTGGACGTGAAGGGGCTCAAAATCAACTATCGTACTGTCTACGGGAACCTTGAAGCTGTAAAGAGCCTGGATCTCTCCGTGGAGAAGGGTGAAACTGTCGCGGTGGTGGGCGAGAGCGGGTGCGGAAAGTCCACCCTCGGGCACTCCCTCGTGAGGCTCCTCCCGCCCAACGCAAAGTACGAGGGGAAGGTCATTCTGGACGGCAAGGACGTCTTCGCTTTGAAGGGGAAGGCCCTGAGGATGTACAGGGGAGGCGAAGTCTTCATGATCTTCCAGGACCCTCTCAACAGCCTCAACCCAGTCAAGCGCGTCGACGACCAGATGCTCGAGGCAGTTGGGATGCGAGAGCAGATCGCAGGGAGGGAGTTCGACAGGGAGGACGCCCTGAAGGACATCATTGACGGCCTGAACGGAGTCAGGATGCCTGACCCCGAGGTGATACTCAGACGCTATCCGCACCAGCTGTCCGGGGGCCAGATCCAGAGGATCGTGATCGCGATGGCGCTGGTGATGAAGCCGAAGCTCCTCATCGCAGACGAACCCACGTCCGCCCTGGACGTGACGATCCAGGCTCAGGTGATCAAGCTCATCAAGGACCTGAAGAAGGAGTACGGGATGTCCGTGATATTCATCACCCACGACATGGCAGTGGCTTACACCATCGCGGACAGGTTCCTTGTGATGTATGCGGGACAACTCTCTGAGCTAGGGCCGGTCAACGATGTGGTGTCCAAGCCGCTACACCCTTACAGCGTCGCGCTTGTGAACAGCATCCCCAACAAGTCACGGAAGGAAGGCAAACTGGTCGCGATACCCGGCTCTCCTCCCAACATGCTCGCACCCCCTACAGGGTGCAGATTCCATCCAAGGTGCCCCCAAGTGATGGACATATGCCGCACGGAGGACCCCTTGGAAAAGGAGGTTGGGGGTAGGCTGTTGAGGTGCCATCTCTTTGACTGAGTCAGCCGCAGTGTTCAAGACGGTGGGTGCCACGAAGTGGTTCGAAGCGTCGAGGAGAGGGTTCATCCAGTCACTGATTTCGCGCGAACCGAAGCTTTGGGTGCGGGCCGTGGACGGCATCGACATCGAGATAGCCCCGGGAGAAGTGCTTGCCCTAGTCGGCGAGAGCGGAAGCGGAAAGACCACCTTCGGCCGGATGCTGGCGACCCTTGAGACGACCACGAAGGGAGAGATCTACTTCATGAACGAGAAGGTGACCAAGAAGCGCTGGAGGAGCGTCAGACGCCAGGTGCAGATGGTCTTCCAGAACCCCACGGACAGCCTTGACCCGAGGATGCCAATCAAGGACATCGTCACAGAGCCTCTGCACAAGGCCGGGGTGAGCAGTGCGGACAAGCAGGCCCAGTTCGCGTCGGCGCTGGACCTCGTCGGCCTGGACGCGAACACCTTCGCCCAGAGGAGGAGCAGAGACCTCTCCGGAGGCCAGAGGCAGCGCATCGCGGTGGCAAGAGCGATCATCGGGAATCCCACTTTCATAGTCCTTGACGAGCCTACCTCAGCGCTGGACGCGTCGGTGCAGGCGCAGGTCCTGAACCTCCTGGCAAAGATCCACGACGAACTGAAGCTCACCTACCTGTTCATCACCCACAACATAGCCGTGGCACGGTTCATCTCAGACAGGATCGCCGTGATGTACGCCGGGAAGGTGGTGGAGACGGGGCCCACGGAGCAGGTGATCGCGAGCCCGAAGCACCCCTACACCCAGGCCCTCCTGAAGTCGGTCCCGACGATCACTTCGCACGACCTGGTGCCCCCCAGCGGCGAAGTCCCCAGCCTTGTCGCGCTGCCTTCAGGTTGCCGCTTCCATCCGCGCTGCCCCTATGTGATGGACGTCTGCAAGGAGAAAGAGCCGGAGCTCAGGAACGTGGGCGACGAGCAGGCGGCGTGCTGGCTCTACTGACCTCGAGATTGGAACCAGAGAAAGTCCTGAGAGCGAACGTCGCGAAGAGCCTGGTGAAGGCTACCATAGCCATGGCGATTCTTACCCCCTTCCTCGAGCTCAGCTGGGCTCACATCCCCAATTACCTTCTGTTCCTAGGCGCTTACTACCTGTTCGTGGGCGTCTACATGCTCAACAAGGAGGGGACGGAGTACAGGGTCGGCGAATCGGGGATCAGCATCAAGAGGCTCTGGCGGAAGGAGCTGACGGTCACCTACGGCAACATCCAGGGGCTCGGCTTCTCCCAGGGGATGCTGGCGAGGCGCTTCAAATGCGGCACGGTATACATCGAGCTCAAGCAAGGGAAGGGGACCCACAAGTCGCTCGCAGGGGTAAGCGTGATGCAGCTGAGGGACTTGCCAGACCCCACGGAGCTGATGTCCCAGATATCCGACTCGCTGGGACCGTATGCCGCCGCCCCGGCGGGCGAATCCCCTCAGACGAGCTCCGCGTAGGCGGAGTGCGCCGCCAGGTTGTCGAGGAAGTCAGCGAACGCGAAAATCGGCACGACCGCACCCCCGGAGACGAACCTCTCGCCCGGGTCGACGAGGACGAGAATCACGGCGGCTATGGGGCCCACTTCGTCCAAGGAGTCGTGGAGCCGCCGCGCCCTCCCCTTCTGCGCCTCCACCAGGTCGACGAGCGCCTGGTGGCCCGGCGGACGCTTCCAGTGCTTGCAGTCCACCGCCACCGAGACCAGGTCGGAGATCCCGAATACGTCGATCTGGGCCCGGGGCCCCCTCAGGTGCACGTCTTCCCTGACCCTGAACCCCTTCGCCCTCATGATGCTCGAGGCGAAGCGTTCAAAATCCTTCCAGTCGAGGTACTTCGAGACCACCTCCGGCGTTTCCCCCCTGTAGCAGAGCGCGAAGCCTGCCAACTGCTCGTCCTGGGGGCTGGGTGCGACGGTCCCCAGAAGCCCGGCTACTCGGGAGATGGCTTCAGAGGCCCCCTCGGCAGAGCCCGCCTTCCTTTCCAACATCCGGAACAACGGACCGGGCACGCTTCGGCCCGGGGTCGGCAAGGCCTATTGAATGTAGCAGGGACGGTCTCGTCGTTGGCAGGGGGTAGAGTGAGACTATTGGGTCCGTGCCGGCCCTTGGTCTGTCGGGCCCCTGTGACCCCTCCTGGTCCGCCCGACGTACATGTTGTAGAGCAGCCATGCGTTCGCCGCTACCAGCACACCTGCGAGCACCTGCACCCAGTCAAGGGTCAGGGGACTGGCAAGGGTGACGCCGTTGCCCGCCATGGTGAAGACCTTGGTGAAGAGCGAGTAAGATATCGAGACAGCGTAGCCGGTGGTGCGAGCGTGTGCGGAACCTGCGTAGGCCGCGCGCCACTGGATGTCCCCCAACACGTAGAACAGGGCTACGAGCAGGACGGCGTCCAACAGCACGACCGCAAGGTACCTCTTCACATCGCCCAGGCAGCACCGGGCCGGATAAAAGCCAATCACTCAAACATTTAACCGACGACCTCGCCGCCTGCTTCGCAAATGAGGGTGGCGACCAAGTCCAACGTCATCTACGTGGTCGCCATCGCAGCCCTGATCTTCTGGGCGTACTTCGTCCAGTCAGACACGAGGCGGGTGGACGGCACCAGCATGCTCCCCACGCTGGAGGGCGGGGACCTGGTCGTCATCCAGAGCGTCCCCCTTGCCCAGGTGCACGTGGGAGACATCGTCGTCTACAACAGCCTCTGCTCGACTAGCGGGCTCTCAGTGGTGCACAGGGTGGTGGCGGTCACAGTAGGGGGCCTGATCACCGAAGGTGACAACAACCCCGGGACAGATCAGTCCTTGGGCATAGCCTCGGGACCGATCACTTCCAAATGCCTCGAGGGGAAGGTGGTGTTCGTCATCCCCTACGTGGAGCTGCTCGCGTACTACATCGACTCGCACGGCCTGCCGCAGTGGCTCAACTACGTCCCGTCCCTCCTGATACTCCTGGTCGTGGTTGCGTCGATCCTCCTCCAAGAAGGGGAGAGGAAGAAGAGCGAGCCGCTGGCTCAGGCACCGAACAGGGAGACGTAGCAAAGCCGCGGACGGTCAGCTGTATTCTTCCCGGACCCAGATCCAGGCGAACAGAGCCACGAGCGTCCCTATCACCCCGACAATGGCGGTCCCTGCGGCGAGCCGCTGGGTGTCCGCGCAGATGAGCGGGTGGTCGAGTGGCTGCGGCACGCTGCACCAGTAGCCCGCCCTGCCGAACTCGTAGACGGCGGCGACGAGCCCGGAGGCGGCGAACACGGTCGCTATGATGGCCACCACGAGGAGGGCGCCTATGCCCCTACGGCGGGTCATGACATGGGCGTCCGGAGTCGCCAAGATAAGTCTCGCTGATTTGTGGGACCAGTCCTTGGAAGTTTAGGAAGACAGGCGCCAGCACACCGGCGAGCGCCATCCCGCTTTCGATGGAGCCTTGGCGTTGGCTCCTTGCAGGAGAGGTTTCGAGCTCTTCAGTTTGCCTTGTTCGGGCAGCTTGGCCATCCGCGGCCGAGTCATCTTCTCCAAAAAGCGAGTCCCTGGTAGGCATGGTCTTCGTAGTCAGCTGACTTGGTAACGGAGGGTTTCTGCCACCCGGTAGGCCGCCAAGTTACCAGTCCCTCCTTCCCGCCTTTAAATACTCCTTTAAATACTGAGAGAATTCGCCCAGCCACGAATGCCACAGACAAAAGCCATAGTCAGCATTGAGAACGTGGTCGCTTCGGCGTCCATCAACCAGACAGTAGACCTGAACCTCATCACCAAGAACTTCGTCACAGTCGAGTACCACCCTGACCAGTTTCCGGGCCTGGTGTTCAGGCTCAGGAACCCGAAGACCGCGACCCTGATCTTCAGCTCGGGGAAGATGGTCTGCACCGGCGCGAAGTCGGAGGAGCAGGCAAGGAAGGCGGTCGAAGAAGTGGTCAGGCAGCTCAAGAAAGGGAAGATCCCCATCAAGAACGAAGCGGTGGTGGAGATCCAGAACATCGTGGCCTCGGCCAGCCTGGGAGGGAAGGTTCACCTCGAAGAAGCGGCCAGGGTCCTTCCAAAGTCCATGTACGAGCCTGAGCAGTTCCCGGGCCTCATACACAGGATGGCAGACCCCAAGACAGTGATCCTCCTCTTCGCGTCAGGGAAGCTGGTCTGCACGGGCGCCAAGAAGGAAAGTGAAGTCTACAGAGCTGTCAACAACCTGCACGTCACCCTCGAAGAGAAGAACCTCATGGTGTACTGAGAGGTTCCTCTTCCCCATTTGTCCCGCTACCTGACCTGAAGCTCCATGTTCAGCATGTCGTAGAACCTGCTCCCACCTTCAGCTCCCTCCTGGCCGCGCCGGTGACCCCGGACCCTGCTTCCTCGTAGAGCGACGACGCAGCCCGAAAGCGGGGATTGACGCTTGGCCGCACTTTGACGATGCCCTTGTTCCTCCTGGCAAGCGAAACGGCCGCTTTCAGCACGGACATCCCGATCCCCCTCCCTCGGGCCGCAGGCGAAACGTAGAACCCGTAGATGTTGGCCACATGCCTCGTCTTGACCCTCTCGTTGAAGGCCAGGCTGATCATCCCCACCGGCCGGTCCCCCGACATCGCGAAGAGGCAGTCCTTGATCCTGCTCTCCCATACCTCCTGGGGGTATCGGAACTCTTCCTAGTAGGAGCTCCCGAATGCGGCGCTGTCGGTCCTGAGGGCCTCCAGCCTACTGACCCTGAACAAACCTAGGCTCCCCCCGGCCGGGGTTTCAGGGGGCGCGTCGGCCGACGGACTTTGTTATCGCCTTGAGGTTGTCCTTGGTGATCAGCTCCATGGAGTGCAGGGTGTCCGCGAGCTCAATCATGTCGGTGACCGCGTGGAGCGCTATCCCCCTCTTGCTCAGCTTCTCCCTCGCGCCCTCAAGCCGGTCGATCAGGACCACCGCGGCGCTCACCTCCCCTCCCTCGTCCTTGATTGCCTCGGCTGCGCTCATGACCGTCCTTCCAGAAGTAGTAAGGTCCCCTACCACCACCACGTTCCACCCCGGCCTCACCTCGCCTTCGACCAGCCTTTCGTTGTCTTGCTTCTCCATCCTTGTGTAGACCAGGGGCTTCTTCAGGGCGACCGCGACCGGGGACGCGAAGATGAGTCCCGTCAGAGGCGTCGCGCAGACGGCGTCCGCCTTGGGGACCTTCTTCGAGATCACGTCTGCGATCGCTTGGACCGCCAGGCCGTAGACGCCCGGGTAGCTAGGGAGGCCCCTCAGGTTCACGTAGTAGGAGCTGTCCTTGCCGCCAGGGAGGGAGAAGGTGCCGAACTGCAGGGCACCCACCTTCACCAGTCCTTCCGCAAGTTCATTGAGCCGCGAGCTCCGCTTCCGCCAGGCCATGGAGGCTGGCGTGGGTCTTGCGCTTAAAAACTAACTCTGAGGGAAGATGTTGGACATGCCGGAGCTGTGGATCCCCTATGGGGGCGTGGAGACCCTCATCACAATACAGGCGGAGAACCTGGGGGCGGTTCTGGACCTTCCCCAGGAGGGCGGGGCCCTCGACCTGGAGAGGGTCGGCGAAGTCGCGAAGGGTTCGTCCAGGTTGTTCATCTGCGACGCGACCCCGGCGACCCTCGAAGTCATGAAGTCGCTCGCACCTGCGCTTGTGGACCGCCAAGACATCCAGCTGTTTTCCGCCGCCCCCAGGCGCGTCGAGGGCGCGGTCCCCCAGCTCAAGGGAAAGGTCACCACCCTCCCCCCGCCTCTTCGCCCGGAGGACGGCGCTGAGCCCGTCTACTCCCAGGAGCTCACGGGAGGGGGTGCCAAGCTCTTCCTCGGGTCAGCCCGCCCTGACCCGTTGTTCGGCCTGATGGACGCGAGGAGCGAGGCATGCTTGAACTGGATAGCCAGGGCGAAGGCGGCGCTCGGACCGAGGAAGGAGATGGAGCCGAGCCCCTTCCAGAAGACCGACGCCTACGAAGCCATGGAGGGTCTCGCCGAGAAGATACCGGAAGCCAGGTTCGTGACCGTGGTGCCGAGGGGGGGCAGACCGAGGGCGGCCTTGGAAGACGCGCCCTTCGACGCCATCAAGAACGCGTTTGCGAAGACCTCGCTCGCCCCGGCGAGGGGGATCGTCATCGGGAGCGGAGGGGCGGGGTACGACGACACGCTTTCGTCGGCCATCAGAGGAGTATGGAACGTCATCGACGGGGTCAGAAAGGGGGGGTCGGTGCTTCTCATAGCCGAGTGCGCGGAAGGGGTCGGATCCACCGCGCTCGAGATGCTCGTCAGCGGGAGGATGGGCGAGGGGAGGAGAGAAAGGTACGTGGAGGGGATAGAGGACGTGTTCTATCTGAACAAGCTCAAGGAGGAGTACGACGTCCTTCTACTCTCCGGGCTCCCCGAGACCTACGCCAGCTCCAAGCTGGGGTTCGCGACGGCGAAGGGCTCGGGGGAGGCGGTGGGGAGGATACTGAACAGGGTGGGCAGGTCTGGGAAGGTCAACGTGGTCCCCCGGGCTGCCGAGTGCCTACTCGAGTCAGCGTAGGGGCAGCGTCGCGATGTTGTGAGGGATCGGAAGACAGAGGAAGGCCAGCACGATCATCCCTGCGAAGAGCCACTTCCTCGACGCCGACAGCGGCGACACCTCGTCTTCAAGCTTAAGCTGGTAGGGCCTCCCCACAAGAAGCAGCACTATCACCGCGATTCCCCAGTAGGTCCAGGTGTCGAGGACGAGCAGAGCGAGGATCGACACGTAGCTCGCCGCCCTCGCTGCCTTCTGGCCCCAGGCGACGGTCGCAAGGATCCCGCCGTCGTAGGACGCCATCGGGAGGAGCGAGAGGAACACGAGGATGAACCCTACGACCGCCCCGTCTTCGAGCGGGGACACGGCGATGTAGCCGGATGCGATGGGATGCGCGAACTGACCCAGCACCGTCCCGATGGCCAGCTGTATCGCGTTGGCGTTGATCACCACCGTGGAGTTGATCAGGTTTGTGCTTGCGAACGGGACGGACGACTGCACGGCGGTGACGTCCCCCACCGCAGCCAGGAGGACTGCGAAAGCAAGCATGACCAGGGGACCGGCCAGGACGGTGTCGAAGAGGCTGTCCCTGTTGAGCGCGGGCTCCCGCTGTGAGGTTGCGAAGCCGAGTGAGGGGAGGAAGGGCGGGATGAAGGGGACGCCGGGGATCCAGTAGCTGTTGGCGCGGCCCGCGTCCCTTGCCCTGGCCATGAGCCGCTGGCCAAGCTCGTGGGCCCCCAGGAGGACTGCGACAGAAAGGCCGAACGCCAGGAGCGTGGGGTAGTAGGGCCAGGAAGGCACCAGTTCCTGATACACCCCCTCCTGGAGCAGGGCCGAGACGACGACCGCGACGGTTGTGAACAGTGCGAAGATCACCGGGAGCCGAGAGAGCTTCTTCTTGGCAGCTTCTGTCCTCCTGAGCGTAAGTACGCACTCCTCTGCCGAGCCCGTGAGCTCCGGCCTCAAGCCGAGGGGCGCGACTCGTCCCTTGAGCAGTTCGAACTTCCGCTTCGTCTCTTCGCCGTAGGCGACCCGGAACTCCAGCTCGCCGTCGGGAAGGGCGAAGGACTCCTCTATCCTGAAGAGCCCAGCGACGAGCTTCTCGGGGTCTGCAGGGGTGCCTGACAAGCGAACGAAGGCCGACTCCTACGGGTAATAAGCTGTCGCAAGAGCGAGCAATGTTTAACCAACCTCGGAGCACCTGGGACAGCAGTTGCAGGCCATCGTCGGGAGGGTGGGCGACTATCAGGTCAGGGGGTGCGAGGGGGGCGACGTGCCCGCGGTCATAAGGATAAACGCAGAGACGCTGCCTGAGCACTACTCGGACTACTTCTACTACGAGATACTGGCGGAGTTCCCTGAGGCGTTCCTGGTGGCCGAAGTGGGGGGCGCCATCGTCGGATACGTCATGGCGCGGATGGAGTACGGCTTCTCGCACCTGAAGAAGCTTGGGCTGTCCAGGAAGGGGCACATCGTGTCGATAGCGGTGAGCGAGCAGCATCGGGGGAAGGGGATCGGGTCGTTCCTGATGCGGAAGGCGCAGGAGGCCATGGCAGCGAGGGGTGCGACGGAGTCGTACCTCGAGGTCAGGGTATCAAACCAGGAGGCAATCAACCTGTACCTGAAGCTCGGATACAAGACCTCGGGGCGGCTGGAGGCGTATTACAAGGACGGGGAAGCCGCACTGGTAATGGCTACGCCCGTGGGCCATTGAAGAGAAGCGTCCCGTTCATCAGGCTGGCCGAGGCGCTGGAGAAGGTCAGGGCGACCTCGAGCAAGAACGAGAAGGTTGCGCTCGTCGCCGAGGTCCTGAAGGGGCTCCAGCCACGAGACGCCGAGGTGGCTGCGCGAATCGTGTCAGGGAGGTCCTCTGAGAGGGGGAGCAGGGACGAGGCTCAGGTCGGGTACTCGACCCTCCTCGACGTGTTGCGCGGGGTGACCGGAGCCAGCGAGTCAGATGTGTCGAAGGTCTACCTGAGGCACGGGGACCTGGGGGAGGTCGCCGAGGAGCTCCTGGGGGAGAAGAAGGAGCAGACGCTCTTCAGCGAGGAGCTGACCCTCGCAGCCGTGGACGACGCCTTTGCGAGGCTCCGTTCGACCAAGGGCAAGGGGTCTTCGGCCGCGAAGCGGGGCATATTGAAGTCCCTGCTGCTGGCGGCCACTCCCCTGGAAGGGAAGTACATCGTCAAGGTCCTGACGGGCGAAATGAGGACAGGGATGGTCTCGGGGCTGCTCGAGGAGGCCATAGCCGACGCCTACGGCCTGTCTGAGGAGGCCGCAGCCAGGGGGCACATGTTGCTAGGGGACATGGGGACCTTCGCCCGCGTGGCGGCGAGCGGCAAGGCGGCCGAAGTGCAGATGGTCCCGTTCAGGCCGGTGAACTTCATGCTAGCGGAGCCGTTCGCCACCGCGGCTGAAATCGCAGAGCACTTCGGGAGGCAGGTCTATGCCGAGTACAAGTACGACGGCATCAGGGCCCAGGTCCACAGGTCTGGGAGGGTGGTCAAGGTCTTCTCCCGGAGGCTTGAGGAGATAACGTCCACCTTCCCTGAGATCGTCGCCGCTTTCGAGGATGCGAAGGGAGAGTTCATCCTCGACGGCGAGGCCGTCCCCTTCGCCGGGGGCCGCCCGCTCCCCTTCCAGCTCCTCCAGCGGAGGCTCAGGAGGATGGAGGGCTTCGAAGAGGCGGCGAAGAACGCCCCCGTAACCTACTTCGCCTTCGACGTCCTGCTGCTGGACGGTAGGGAGACGGTGGGCCTCCCCCTGTCAGAGAGGAGGGAGCTGCTGCGTTCGATTGTCGCCGGCACGGAGGCGAAGACCGCTGAGACCTTCGACGTGAAGACAGAGGAAGAGGTGCAGGCTGCCTTCAGGAGGAGTAGGGACCTGGGATACGAAGGCCTCGTGGTGAAGGACCCGGAGAGCCTCTACGGCATGGGGAAGCGCGGATCGGGGTGGGTGAAGCTGAAGGAGGAGCTGGACACCCTCGACGTCGTGATAGTGGCTGCGGAGTACGGCCACGGCAAGAGGGCAGGGGTCATCTCGGACTACACCTTCGCCGTCAGGGACGGGGACGAGCTGAAGACGGTAGGGAAGGCCTACAGCGGGCTGACCGACACGGAGATCGGCGAGATGACCAGGAGGCTGAAGGAGATCACAGTGGCTGACCACGGCTACAGGCGGGAGGTGAAGCCAGAGATAGTGGTCGAGGTGGCCTTCGACAGCATCCAGAGGAGCGAAAGGCATGACGGGGGGTACGCCCTGAGGTTCCCGAGGATAAAGAGGATAAGGACCGACAAGGGCCCGGCAGACATAGACGACCTGGTGAAGGTCGAGAAGATATTCGACGGCCAGAAGCTCAAGCTGGATGCACGCCGAGCCCAGGACTCCTCTGCACCTTAAATGCGGTCTGCGGACGAGGAGACGGAGTGTACGCCCAGCTGCTCATAGCCGTATCCTTCGCAGCGGCCGCATACCAGGACGTGAAGGAAAGGGCCGTCAGCGACCTGGTCTGGATCCCTGCGGCCATCGGCTTCGGGTACATCCTGTATTCGTTCTACGCAGGAGCAGCACCTGACCTCGGGTTCTACGTGATCAAGCTCGCCCTAATCGGGGGCATCGCCGTCGGCTTCACGCTACTGGGCTATGTGGGCCAGGCCGACGGGATTGCCATAGCCCTGGTAGCTGCCGACCCCTACGTCCTCTCCCCCCTCATCCCGCTGCTGGCGGCTGCAGTGGTGGCGCTGGGCCACATCGGGTACGAGTTGGGCAACGGCAACGCCCGAGGGACGAAGACGGTCCCCATGGCCCGGTTCCTGAAGGAGCAGTGCTGGATCCCCAGGGCGATAATCGCGGGGGGAGCGAGGACCGAAGTGAGCGGCGATGTGAACGTGGCCCGGGACGAGGTGGTGGCTGCCAATGCGCCGGACGCCATGGTGGAGGTGAAGTACGGGGTGCCGACGGTCGCCTACCTTGGGATTGGCTACGCGGCCTACGTGGTCTATCTTATCGCGTTGAACTATGGCGTCTTCGCTTCGCTCCCTTAGACACAAGACAGGTTAAATTCGCGCCGCAAGACGCTGGCCGCGGCTGTGACATTCATCGTCATCGAGGGTTTTTCCGGGACGGGGAAGACGTCGATCGCCCAGGGGCTGGAGGGGATGGGGTGGCTGAGGCTGCAGGAGTCCGCCCACGCGGTCCCCAGGGACGTCCCGCTGGCTGACAGGGCGGACACTTCCGCGGACTTCAGCCTCCTCGGCGCAACCATGGCCTACTGCTCCGTCATCTCCAAGCTCAGGGGGGTCAGGAACATCGTGTCGGAGGGGTACCTGCTGTCGGACCTGGCCTACGCGAAGATAAGGTTCGAGTTGAAGAAGAGCGACGCCTACCCGTCGATGCTGACCATGGTCAAGCGCATCATGGAGGAGCCTTCCCTGAGGCCCGACCTCTACATACTGCTGAAGGCGGGGGACGAGACTATCAGCCACAGGCAGCAGGGGAAAGACGAGAGGGAGAGGAACATGACCGACATCTTCAGGACGCGCTACTACACGGCGCTGGAGGAGATTCACAGGGAGCTGAACGAAGAGGCGACCGAAGTGGTGGAGACGGACTCGGACGTCGGAGCGACCTTGGAGACCGTCGTCGGGGTCCTCGGGCGGCGCAAAGTGATGGTCGCGTGAAGGAAGCGGAGTGGGAGCAGGTCCTCCTCGCCGCGACGGAGAAGGTCTGGCTGAAGGTCGGGCCCCTGGCGGAGCGAGGCAGGCGGGGCAGGGTCGTGGGGGTCGGGGCAGCCGGGGACCAGACCATCTTCGCCGACAAGCTCGCCGAGGACATCATCCTGACGGCGCTGAGTAAGCGGGGGCCGCTCCGCCTGCTGAGCGAAGAGGCCGGTTCTCTCGGGGACGAAGGCGCCCGCACCATCGCCGTCGTCGACCCCCTCGACGGGTCTTCCAACTTCGAGCATGGGATCCCGTTCTACTGCACGTCTGTCGCCATCGCTGCAGGGGACAGCGCCGAGGACGTCGAGGTCGGTGTGGTCAGGGACCTGGTCAACGGGGACGTCTACACGGCCAGGAAGGGGCGCGGGGCTAGGAAGAACGGCAAGCCAATTGGGACGAGCCGGATGACAGACCCCGCCAAGGCGGTCGTCGGGGTGGACCTGAGCAGGGGTCCGCCTGGGCTGGCCGCCGCGCTCGCAGGGCTGATGGAAGGGGTGAAGAGGCAGGTGCACTTCGGTGCAAACGCCCTCGAGCTCTGCTACCTGGCGGAGGGGAAGACAGATTCGTTCGTCGACCTAAGGGGCCGGATGAGGATCACCGACTTCGCTGCCGCGGCCCTAATCGCCAGGGAGGCGGGGGCGGTGGTGACCGGTCCCGGCGGGAGGGGGCTGTCCCTCCCCTTCGACCTGAAGCACAGGTTCAGCTTCGTCGCGTCGGCGAACCCCACGATGCACAGGAAGGTCCTCGAGCTCTGCAGGGGAGCCTTTACCTGACCCCGAGCTTCGCCACTGTCCTCGCGCCTCTCTTCAGCAGCGCCTTCCTCTGCATCCTCCCCACCCACCCGGCCACATCCAGTCGGCTCACCCCTCTGTGGTCCACGAACCCGCGCAGCATCTGCAGGGCCCCGTCGGGCGAACGTGGGGCCAGGACGATGCACCTGGCGATTGCGTAGGGCCAGAAGTACCCAAGGGCGTACATGGCCCTGCCGTAGAGGACCCCCTTCGAGAAGGAGGTGGGCCTTGAGACCCTGCTGACGACATCGGGGAACGACCTGGTGCCGAAGCCGGACGCGCGCGCCCTGAGGTACAGCCAGCTCTCCCAGCCGTACTCCAGGGGGAACCTCATCCCGTTGGCCTTTTCCCAGAAGTCCCTCCTGACCACCATCCCCGACCCCCTCGGAGACAGCTCGGTGAACCGCTCGCCGGCTATGTAGCCGCTGGCCACTGCGAGGCGCGGGTCGGCCTCCATCCTCTCCACGACGCTGGTCAGGTACCCGGCGGGGAGGGCGTGGTCCCCGTCCAACTTCATGACGTACTTCAAGGGCGGAGCCCAACGGCGAAGGACCTCCAACCCGGAGTTGAGGACCCTGGCGAGCTCGGGGCGGCCCACGTAGCTGGCGGCGTGGGGCTGAAGGCGGACCGTCTCGAGGGCGAAGGGGAACGTACCCCTGGCCGAAGTCAGGAAACCAGAGGTGCCGTCCGTCGACCCGTCGTCGACCACGGCGACGACGGCAGGTGGGGAGGTCTGGGCACCGAGAGACTCGAGCACCCTGCCGAGGGCCTTCTCGTTGCGGACCGCGATGAAGACCCCCACCGCGGGGGCGCCCCCGCTTGGACCGCGACGCACCATGCGGAACCCGCGACAATGATAATAAAGTGCACCGATGGCGCGGCTGCAGAGTCGCTTGGCACAGTATTCGGCGGGGAAGGAAGTCGAGGCCCTCAACCATCCTCCCGGGAAGGTCGCCCCGGCGCTGAAGCAAGGGAAGGTGTCCGTCACGGTTGTGGGGCTGGGGAGGATAGGGCTGCCGACGGCCGCCCTCTTCGCGGAGGCGGGGGCGAAGGTGAAGGGGTACGACGTCGACGTGAAGGTCGTGGAAGACACAAACGCCGGTCGGTGCAAGTTCGTCGACGAGCCTGGCCTGGGCGAGCTGGTGGCGAAGCACGCGAAGGCCGGGAGCCTGAGGGCGACGGGGTCGCCGGAGGCGGCGTTCGACTCGGACTTCGTTGTAATCTGCGTGCCTACCCCGGTGGACCAGGGGAAGGTCCCGGACTACCTGGCGATCCGCAGGGCCTCCGAAGACATCGGTCGGAGGTTGAAGAAGGGGACAGTGGTGATAACCGAGAGCACGGTGGGCCCTGGAATCGTCGAGGGGCTGATATGCCCGATACTGGAGAAGGAGTCGGGCCTCAGGGCGACGAGAGACTTCGGGCTGGCCGCCTGCCCCGAGAGGTCGGACCCAGGGAAGATCTTGAAGGACATGAAGACCCTGCCGAGGATCATCGGAGCGACGGGACCGAAGTGCGCCGCGACCGTGGTGGAGCTCTACAGGGAGGCGCTTGGGGTGGAGCCGCTGCAGGTGACTTCGCCGCGGACCGCCAACGCCGTGAAGCTAACAGAGAACATCTTCCGCGACGTGAACATAGCCCTCTCCAACGAGTTCGCGGTGATGTTCGAGGAACTTGGAATCGACGCCAAGGAGGTCATTGACGCCTGCGCAACCAAGTACAACTTCGTGCCACACTACCCCGGCATCGGGGTGGGCGGGCCCTGCCTCCCGTCCAATTCATACTACATGATAGCCGAGGCTCTGAAGTCGGGGGACACCCCCTACCTGATCCGGATGGCCAGGGAGATCAACGACAGGATGCCCGACCATGTCGTGGAGCTCACCTCGGAGGCGCTCAACATGGTCGGGAAGACCGTGAAAGGGTCCAAGGTGGCAATCTTTGGGATAGCGTACAAGCCGGAAGTCAAGGACGTGCAGCTGACCCCGGTGGAGAAGACGATCAGGAGGCTCGCCGCCATGGGGGCAGAGATCTCCGTCTACGACCCGATGTACAAGGGGGAGACGGCGCTGGGATACAGGGTCTCCACGGCCGCATCTGAGGCGTCGAAGGGCGCGGACTGCATCGTTCTGGGGACCGCCCACTCGGAGTTCAAGAAGCTCGACCTCGCGGCACTCTCCAAGGGGATGAGGAAGGCGCCTGCCTTCGTTGACGCAAGGGACGCGGTCAGCCCTGAGTCCGCTGCCGCGGCCGGGTTCGTCTACTGCGGGGTGGGCCGGAACCTCAGGACGCCGGGCTGACCGAGGGAACTGACCGCAGGTCCGCCTTCGACAGCGTCACTTCGCGAGTCCAGGCGCCGGGGCCCTGAGTTTGTCCTTCCCCCCCTCCAGGAACAGCCCGTGCCAGATGTGGAAGCCGTAGACGTGCCAGAGGAACGACACCGTGCTGTAGGAATCCTTGGCGGCAGGTATGAGCTTCCTCAGGGCTTCGGCGTTGAAGTACCGCTTGACCGCCTCCGACCCGGAAAGCGCGTTCCTGATCTCCTCCCCGAACTCCCCCGACCACCACTTGACGATGTTCAGGCTGAAGCCGTGCTTCGGCTTCTCGAAGCACTCGGGGGGGAGGATGCCGGTCATGGCCTTCCTGAGGAGCACCTTCCCGACGTCGTTTTCGTAGTTGAACCGGTAGGGGACCGGGAGCATGAGGTCAAGGAGCTGGTTGTCCAGGAGGGGGACCCTGGCCTCAAGGGAGTGGGCCATGGACATGGCGTCCTCCACCAGCAGGAAGTCGTCGGTCAGCTTCGTCCCGAACTCCGCCCTCACTGCCTGCTGTACGAATTCGGCCCCCGGGTCTCCGAAGAACTGCCCCCGCATCCTTTCGGTCAACTTCCCCCTCGCGCCAGTGACCGGGGCGGAGAAGACAGCGTCGTCGATGGACCTGTACACCGGCGAGACGAGGGTCAGGTAGGTGGAGGTCCTGTCCTTTACATTCGAGAGCACAGCCTTCCTCTTTCCGGACGAGAAGGCTGAGAGGAGGGAAGCGCCGCGGTACTTCATCAGCCCCTGCGCCCTCCTGAAGGAGGTGAACCTAGCCGACGTCGGGTACCCGAAGAAGAGCTCGTCCCCGCCGAGCCCGCTGAGGCAGACCTTCACGTACCTGCTGGCGAACTGGTTGACGAACCAGCCGTAGGTGTTGAGCTTCGGCTCCTCTGTGTGCCAGATCATCTTAGGGTAGAGGTCGAGCTCCATCCTGTCGGAGATGGTCAACTCGTGGTGGTCCGTCCCGAAGTGCTCTGCCACCATCTTCGCGTCAGCCAGCTCGTCGTCGTCGTGGCCGAATCCCAGGCAGAAGGTCTTCAGCTTCTGAGGGTAGTGCTTTGAAGCGAAGGCGGTGACTGTCGAAGAGTCCAGCCCGCCGGAAAGGAATGTGCTCACCTCGACGTCGGAGACGAGCTGGCGCTCGACGGACTGCTCGAGGGCGTCCCTTATCACGGCGGGGTCGGGAGGCGGCCCGGGTTCTATCCTGGGAGGGGACCAGTAGGTGGACACGGCCCCGGTCGAAGAGTCGTAGTACGAGCCCGGCGGGACCTTCCACACCCCCGAGAAGAGGGTCGCCTCGAAGGGGATGTAGTAGAGCGACATCAGGTAATAGAGCCCGTCGGTGTTCACCCCGGCCTTGACGTCGGGGTGGGCGAGCACCCCCTTGACCTCGCTGCAAAAGACGAGGTCCCCCCGTGGAGTCTTGGCGTAGAAGAGCGGCTTTATCCCGACCCGGTCTCGCGCGAGGGTGAGCCTCTTCGTCTTGACGTCCCAGATTGCGACGGCGAACATGCCGTCGAGCATGCCGAACACCGCCGGGCCGTACTCCTCGAACCCGTGCAGTATCACCTCGGTGTCAGACCGGGTGCTGAAGCGGTGCCCCTTCTTCTCAAGCTCCTCCCTGATGCCTGCGAAGTTGTATATCTCTCCGTTGAAAACGATGGCGAGGGTCCCGTCTTCGTTGAAGATAGGCTGGTGCCCCCCTTCCACGTCTATGATGCTAAGCCGGTTCGAGAAGAGCGCAGCACCCCTGTCGACGTACTCGCCGTAGTCGTCGGGTCCCCGGTGCTTCGTAAGGGCGGACATTCTCCTTACGAGCTCAGTGGTGGCCTGTTCTCCTATGCATCCACCTATGCCGCACATTAGAACCACGAATGCTGCCCCGCGGAAGTACTAAAAGTTGAGGAAGGGCGAGACCGGGGGCAAGTCGGGAAACCCCAGTTCCACTTCTGCCATCACATGCCATGTTACGAGGAAAATCGTTTATCTGCTGGCATCTTAGGACGCTTTGTTGGAACCGGATGTGTCTGAGAGAAAGCCGAAACTTCTGATAACTGGAGGGCTTGGGTTTGTAGGGTCCCAGCTGGTCAGGCAGCTTGTGGCTCAGGACCAGTATGAAGTGCATCCCGTAGAACGCTATGTGACCGGCAGATACGCCAATCTCGGGAGAACCGTCGAGACCCACTTCGTCGACCTGAGAGACGCGAATTCGGTGAGGACGGTGCTGAAGCGCGTCCAGCCAGACGTCGTGGTCCACATGGCCGCGATAAGTCCTGTAAGTTACAGCTACGAACATCCACAGGAGGTGATCGAGAACAATCTCATGGGGACCGTCAACCTGGCTGAAAGCTGCCGGGAGCTGATCCCGTCGTTCAAGCACTTCGTTTATGCGGGGACGACGGAGGAATACGGGGCGACGCCCGAGAGGCCTGCAAAGGAGACTAGCCGGTGCATCCCGAACTCGCCATATTCGATTTCGAAATACGCAGGATCGAAATACCTGGAGTACATGCACCTCGCATACGACTTCCCGGCGACGATAATCCGCTGCACCAACACCTATGGCCGGACCAATGACACGCACTTCTTTATCGAGAAGATCGTCACCCAGATGATCGCCAATCCGAAGGGCGAGGTCATGATGGGAGACGACGAAGCCATAAGGGAGTTCATGTACATCGACGACCACGTTGGCGCTTACCTCTCGGTTCTTTCTCAGAGGGAGAAGTCTATTGGCGAGATCTTCAACTTCTCGACGGGCAAGCCGCTCACGTTGAATGAAGTGATCAAGCTGGCCGCACGGCTGACTCACTTTGAAGGCGAACTTGCAAAGCACAGCATACCGAAGCGCCCCCTCGACATAACAGACCACAGCTTGAACTCGGACAAGGCAAGAGAAACGCTGGGATGGTCTGCGAATGTCCCCCTGGAGACAGGTCTGAAGAAGACCATCGCCTTTTGGAGACAGAAACTCGGCCGGCCCGCCGGGTGACCGGCTCAAGATAAGTGGCGAAATGTCGGACACATCGGTTGACGTCCTGGTAGTCACAAAGAACGACATCTCCCCAGAGTTCGAGGAGATGATCAAAGAAGCGGTCCCGGTTCATGAAATAATAGTTGAGAAATCGTACCCCTTGGGCCCCGCGAGAGAAAGGGCAATCCAAAGGTCGAGCACGGACAGGTTTGTGTGGCTCGACGATGACGTGTATCTGCCTCAGGGCTGGTATGACTCCTTGATGGCGTTTTGGAACGACGCGAAGATTGGCTGGCTTGAGAGCCTTGCGGTCCCTTCGACCCCGCCCTGGTATGCACAGTGGAGTCACTGGCGGTTCGCAAAGGATGTCGCAAAGAGGACCGTCTGGGACTTGGGCCCGAATGAAAGGAGCTTCAACTGCTGCGCGATCGTGAAACGGGATGCTTTGAGCGACTGGCATTACCCGGCCGGGGAGTACCTGGGTTTTGGTTCGGAAGATCTGCTCATGAGCGCCCATGTCACAGACAAGGGTTACCGGAGGCTGCGGGTCGCCATCGAATGCGAACATAGGCTGGCCTACGGCGACACGCAGGAGTTCTGGAGCCACATTCGCAAGGGCGTGAAGGGGCTCGCCGGGGTGCCCCAGTATCACAATCTGAAGACTGCCTTGAGGAACTCCGGAGCCTGCGTCCTGTCGGGGGTGGAAGCCGGCTTCGCAACGGGCAATCTGTCGATTACTGCGAATTCCATCCGATGGGGCTGGTACTGGTTCAGGGGGCTCGCGTTCTGAGGAGCATGAGGGAGGCTTGCCGGAGACGGCTCCCCGGAACCTGGGACTCTCCCTCCCGCGAGTGGAGGCCGGCATTGAGAACCGCGCCGATGGCGAGCGGGGGCGCGACATGGCCGCTCTGAGGCGCAAGACAACGTAGCGGGGCCTCCATTGGGACCCACCCCGGCCAGGCGAGGGAATCGGACCCAAGCGAGGCGGGCACTGCTCAGGCTTCTTGCCCCAAACGCTTTTCTAGCTTAGAGCGGGAAGCGGCCAAATTCGGAGGGTCCTGAGATGAGAGTCCTAATCTGCGGTATGGATGGGTACCTGGGGTGGTCCCTCGCCCTCCACCTCGCCAAGCGAGGCCACGAGGTAGCCGGATTCGACAACTTCAGCCGGAGGTCAGTCGTGGCCGAGATTGGGTCGCAGAGCATGACCCCGATCCAGAACATGGAGAACAGGGTGAAGGCAGCCAAGGAGGTCCACGGACTGAAGATGAGGTTCGGACGGGGGAGCACCCTCGACTACGGCTACCTCCGCGACGTCCTGAAGGAGTCCAAGCCGGATGCGATAGTGCACCTCGCGGAGCAGCCGTCCGCCCCCTACAGCATGATGGACAGGGAGCACGCGGTCTACACGCAGCAGAACAACGTCATAGGCACCCTGAACCTCCTGTTCGAGATGAGGGAGTATGCGAGAGGCGCACAGCTTGTGAAGCTCGGGACCATGGGGGAGTACGGGACCCCCAACGTCGCCATCCCCGAGGGTTTCTTCGACGTAGAGTACAGGGGGAGGAAGGACACCCTCCCGTTCCCACGCCAGGCGGGGAGCTGGTACCACTGGAGCAAGGTCCATGACACGGGGAACGTCGCATTCGCCTGCAAGATCTGGGGCCTCAGGTCGACCGACATCATGCAGGGGGTCGTCTATGGCACGCGCACGCCGGAGATGTCTGACGAAAGGCTGCTGACCAGGTTCGACTTCGACGAGGCCTTCGGGACAGCGGTCAACAGGTTCTGCGCCCAGGCAGCCATAGGGTACCCCATGAGCCCCTACGGGACGGGCCAGATGAAGCGCGGGTTCATCGCCCTCGTTGACTCGATCCAGTGCATGACCCTGGCCATCGAGCACCCCCCCAGGGAGGGCGAGTACAGGGTGTTCAACCAGCTTGACGAGGTCTACGGGATAGGGGAGCTGGCCCAGAAGGTGGCGAAGGTCGCCAGGGAGAAACTCGGGCTGAAGACCGAGGTCAAAGGAATAGAAGACCCCAGAATCGAAATGCAGGAGCACTTCTACTCCGTCGACAACCAGCACCTCAAGGACCTGGGGTTCAAGCCGACCAGGTCGTTGGAGGAGGAGCTGGAGATCATGCTGGGCGACTGCGTCAGATACAAGAGCAGGATCGAGGAGAAGAAGGAGCACATCGCCCCCACGGTCACCTGGAAGGAAGGGAAGAAGGGGCACGGGCCGCTGGGCCCGGCCTGACAAGCTTCTCCTCGCAGCGCGGCCCTAGCCGAAGATAAGGTAGGCCACGACCCCTCCCCAGAGGATCGCGAAGGCCAGCGAAACCCCGTAGATGAGGGCGGGCTTGCCGATCCCGATCTCCCTGAACTTCGAGAACTTCGTGTTCAGCCCGATGGAGAGGAAGGTGAAGGCGAAGAAGATCGTCCTGAGCGGGTCGGTGCCGCTGGATATGATCGGAGCGACGGCTTTGGCCCCCGCAGCCGCCGTCGGGTAGGTGAGCGCTATCGCGGTGATGAGGGCGCTGGCGGCGAAGTAGCCGAGCACGAACTTCGGGAACCTGTACCACACCACCCTGGGGGACCTCCCCTCCCCGGTCTTCCTTCCGAACTTGTAGGCCCAGACCGTCGCCAGCACGAAGGCTATGAGCCCTATCCAGATGTCAATCATGACCTTTGTCTGGACGGCCGCAGCCAGGGACGAGCCGTTGGCGTTCAGCAGCCCGTCCACCACCGAGCCGCTGGCGGACGCAGCCCCGTCGGTCTTCACGCTCAGACCCATCCAGACCCCGGCCGCCTGGTAGTGACCAGGGAAGACCGCCGCCGCGAGGAACGGCATGGCGATTATCTCCACGGCGGAGAAGACCACGATGACCGACGACATCAGGCTGGCATAGATCGGAGGAGCGTCGATGGCGGCGGCGGTCGCTATCGAAGCGGCTATGCCGCAGACCCCTACCCCAGAGGAGAGGGTCGCCGAGAGGTCCCTGTCAAGGCCCGAACGCCTCGAAGTGAAGAACGCGAACAGCCACACGGCAGGAAACGAGAGGAAGACAGCGAGGAGGATCCCGCCGGCGCTGGTGGCGAAGGTCGTCAGGAGTATCTTCGCCCCGAGCAGCACAATCGCCACCTTGATGAACAGCTCGACCCGCGCCGAGTCCAATAACCACCTGGGGACCTCGGTCAAGTTGGCTATGGCGATTCCGGCGACCAGGGCGAACACGAACCCCACCTCCGGGCTCCCCATCGCCTTCACGACCGGGGAGTAGTTGGCCACGATCCAGACCGCCCAGGACAGGAGGAAGATGATTGCGAACCCCTTCAGCCAGTCCCTGGTCCTAACTCCGTTCGCCCGGGTCGCCGGCACCAATAGGAGGGCGATGAAGAAGAAGCTGAGCGCCAGGCCAGCCCAGGGGTTGAGCGACCTGGCTGACAGGGCGGAGGCGATGCTGGTCCAGGAAACCGCAGCCGGGTCCCAGCCCATGACATAGACCCCAAGGTAGGACGGGACAGAGAGGACGAGGATGAGGAGCCCGAGCCAGACGGCCCACCAGTCCTCCTTCCTGTAGAGGGAAGACCAGTCTATGCGCTTCTTCCTTGGCTCCCCTTCCTGCAGTGTGAATGCACCCCTCGGCCGCCCCCGCATCGAGGGGCGGATTTAATGGTGGAGGAGTGCGCATAACAAAGCGGAAGTCAGGCCTGTCCTGCGTATTGATTGGCGAGGTGTATGCATATATTACGCATGAACCATGCCACGGCCAGAGGCACCCGGCTTGGCAAAGACGTTCCTCAGCGAGGTACTGGGCGCGCCCCGCCCGGGCGAGTCAGGGAAGACGATGGTCCTCGACAGGCTGGCCCAACCCCTTGACGATCTGCTCGGGCTGGTCGGCCCGTACGCGGACATTGCGAAGATAGGATGGGGGCTCCCCTTCCTCGTCGAAGAGAAAGCGCTGGTCGCGCGCGTCAGGACGTACAGGCACCACGGAATCAGCGTTTCCAATGGAGGGACGCTCCTCGAGATTTGCGTCTCCAAGGGGAAGGAGACGGCAGCCCTAGGCCGGCTCGCCGGGGCCGGCTTCGACACGGTCGAGCTGAGCGAAGGGGTGATCGACATCCCCTGGAGGGTGAAGAAGGCGGTCGCCGACTTCGCGCACTCCCGCGGATTCATGCTCTGCGTGGAAGTCGGCAGGAAGAACCCCAAGAACCAGCTCAGCCTGGAAGAGACGGCGTCGAGGGTGGAACAGTCGCTCGACCTCGACCCGAGCCTTGTCATAATCGAAGGGAGGGAGACCGGGCGGAGCGTGGGCATCTACGACGGCGAAGGGAAGGTCAAGTGGGACTGGGTGACCAGGCTGGAGGAGACGAGCCGCCCGCAGAAGCTGCTGTTCGAAGCCCCGATGGAGACCCAGCAGACGGAGCTCATCATGCACATCGGGCCCCAGGTCAACCTTGGGAACGTGGACCTCAGAAGCATCGGGGCACTCGAGACCCAGCGGAGGGGGCTGCGCGGCGACACCTTCGGCGTCCTCCCCGGTTCGAAGAAGGTGAGCGGGGGTCCGGGGGCCAAGTTCCTCTACTTCGTGGTCTCTGCCCACGGGCCCATAGACCAGAGCCGCCTCGTCCGCCTCACAGGCCTGAACAGGAGGACGGTGCAGGCCTCGTTGAAGAGCCTTCTGGACCAGGGGGTCATCACCGAGACCCTCGACCCCGGCGACCTCCGCCGCAGGGTCTACAGCTCCCGGGGCTAGTGCGAGCCGACGCCGATGATCCGGTACCCCTCGTTCTCGAAGAGGACCGTACCTGCCACCTTCGCCTCCGCCGCGCTGCTCAGGAGGACGAACCTGGGCCCGTACTGTCGCACCAGGGCCTCGACCCCTCCCTCCTGGGAGATCAGCTGGTCGAGGCGCCTGTTGAACATCAGCCCCTCCGGGTCCCCGCCGCTCCCCTGGAGGATCTTGCACCTTGAGAAGTACAGTGCGGTGTATGACTCGCTGAAGGGTATCACGAGGACCATGTCGCCGTCGGATGCCAGTCTGTCCAGCGCGGCGCATGCCGAAAGCGACTGGGAGGTCAGGAATATCTTCCCTCTTCGTACTGTCCGAAGGTACTTCGCGGCGGAAAGGGCGAGGGGGACGCCGATCAGTGGGACGGCGGCCAGGGGGGACGCCCCGATGGCCCAGGCGGAGAGGAGGCTGAGAGCCGGGACGGCGGCGGCGAGGTGGCGGTATCCACGGCCGGGGAGCCAGAGGAGGTACATCGCGATGACCCCGGCGGCCCAGAGCAGCAGGTAGAGCGGCGCCCCGGGGACGAAGAGGAGCAGCAGCGGGACCAGCACGACGAGCGGGAAGTTCGCGGCGACCACCCTTGGCATGAAGTGCACCTCCAGCGCCCGGGCGAACCTCCTCTGCTTCAGGAGCCCAGAGAGGACGTTCAGCTGGTGCCCTCCCTGCAGGACGACGAACTTGACGTGTTCCCTGACCTGCGCCAAAAACCTCTCCCTGAACAGCAGTAGGGCGATCAGGGAGCCGAGCAGGAGCGGCCCAACGAAGTCCAGGGGCCCGTAGGCAAGGGACTCGGCCGCTGCGAGCGGGATCAGTGCCTGGGATGTCGACCTGTGCGAAAGCATCGCCCCCGCGGCTGCGGCCCCCGAGAGGACGAAGAGGGGCAAGAAGGCAGAGCCTGGAGCTGACGGCAGGGATGCGGCCGACAGGGCGAAGGCGGCCACGAAGAAGACCCCCAGTGGCTGTGGGGAGGTGGCCAGGCAGCTGGTGAGGGGGAAGGGGGAAAGGACGTAGACGAGGGGAGCGACCAGGCCCGCCTCCCAGCCTCCGAGGGCGTACCCTGCATACCCCACGGCGAAGGTGGTCAGGGCGTCGTAGGCGAAGCCGACCTTCTGCGTCTGCAGGTCCCAGCGTCCCGGGATCCTCGATATGATGAGATGGTGCAGCGGCGGATAGGCGTAGGTCTCAGGGAGGATGAAACGGTCGATGGTTGCAGGGAGGTGCCCCAGGCGCCTGGTCTCGCGGGCTATGGCCAGGTGGTAGAGGGAGTCCCCCTTCACCCACCTCCCCCCCGAGATGAAGCTGGCCCTGACCGCGAAGGTCGCCAGAGTGACCCCGGCGAGCAGGAGGACGAACTCGGCCCCAGGTGCCCCGCCGCTCACGGGAGGAACGCACCCGAGATGTTGATCAGCCGCTCCCTAGCCTTGGCGTCCACGGCTGCGAGGAACCCGAAGTAGACTGCTCCGCCGAGGACCACGATCACCGCGAGCCTCAGCCCGAAGTTCACCGCGGTCATGCTGAAGTTCAACAGCAGGGGCGCCGCTTCGTAGACGGCGGCTCCCATCACGACCGCCGAGACGATGTAGTACAGGAGCGAGCTCTTTACCCCCGCGAGGGCGCTCAGCCCGAGCCTCCGCAGCTTGATGAGGGCGACGAGCACGGCGAGTCCGAGCTGGGCCGCGGCCCAGTAGTCGATTATCTCCGGATAGGAGAGCGAGGCGGCGGTCCCGAAGTGGGCGATGGCGGCGACAGAAGTGATGTAGAGTGCCCCGTAGAGCAGGTTGGCCATGGGGACGAAGAAGAGGTTCCCCCTCAGGAGGCTCCTGAACTTGCTCCCCTCGACGAGGTCAGAGGTGTCCTTCCCCATCAGGGAGGTGTCAATCAGGGAGCTGAATGCGACGACGAGGGCTGAAAAGGCGAGTATCTCAAGCGGGGTGGAGGTTACGATGTACTTCTTCGAGAGCAGGTAGAGCAGCTGAGGGGAGAGGGCGGCGACCCCCACGGCCATCGGGATGCCTAGCATCATGGTGAAGTCGAAGAGCAGGCCGATCATCCTTTCGGCCCCCCCGCGCAGCAGGAGGGGGTAGAGGGCGTAGGAAAGGTAGCCGCAGTACCCGACTATTGCGGCGACCGTGAAGGCAGCCTGGTAGTAACCTGTCAGGGTGTACCCGCCGGTGACGAGGAAGGCGACGTAGGTGTCTGCGATGCCCAGAATATACGGAGTGGAGTTGAGGGCTGGCAGCCAGGCGCTCCGGACCCACTCTTTCCATGGGCCAAACGAGAACGAACCGGCGAAGGTGTCCTTGACGAGATAGGAGGCAAGCGCCCCCTGGGCGAGGTTGGAGACGGCGAGGGAGGCTAGGACGCCGGGGAGCCCCGCCCTGGCGACGTAGAGGAGGAGGTAGGCGGAGAGGAGCTTCACCCCCTCTGCGGTCAGGAGCGTGTAGCCCGCGCCCTGCGGGAAGTGCACGGAGAGCAGTGCGTTGACCGTGGAGTACCAGTAGCTGATGGGGACCAACATCAGGGCGATGGCGAACAGCGTCACGCTCGACGCAACCGCGTTCCCGCGGACGAAGGCCAGGACCACGAAGATGGCGACCCCGAGGATGGAGAGGAACATGTTGGAGGTCACCGCCGACCTCCCGACCACCTTGCCCCTGGCTGTGTCCCTGGACACCCAGAAGTTGATGACCCCCAGGGGGTAGGTCGAGAAGACCACGATGTCGGTTATGACCTCCAGGAGGCCGAACTGGGATGTGGACAGCGCGTGGGTGACCATCAGTATGAACAGCAGCCCGGTGACGATGCTGAGCACCCTCGCGCCGAAGACCACGGCGCCGGTGCGGCGGGGGGCGATGGCTGCCACTAGCGGTCAGACACCCTACAGGTTCTCCCGCGACCGCACCGGGGGGAAGGCTTGAGCAAGGCTCTGACAGCCCTCATCACGTGAGTAATATTGTCTTTTCGCGATGCACGAAGCGGCCCATGAGGGGTGGGAGGCACGGCGGAACGACTCGGTTCTCACATTCCCCGGCTGGGGCTCAAAGAGGTAGCTGGAAAAGATGGGCTTCCGTCGGCACCGGGTGCTACTTCTTCTCGGCTGTCGGTGTGCCTGGCTCGGCGGACGGCTTCTCGGGGGCCATCTCCGGTATGTCTGTTATCGGCTCCGGGGGCGGGGTCGTGGCCATGGTGTACCCGATCCACGCGAGGATGGCCAGGAGCACGAAGACCCCGACGAATGCTGTGATCTCAACGATGAGCGGACCCCAGTACCACAGCAGCAGGGCGTAGACGATGATCCCGATGATGCTCCCTGCGAAGATTCCTCCGCCAATAGCTCTGTCGTTGGCCATGAAACAGCATCCGTTCTCAAGGCGGCAATATAACGATTGTGGAAGGAACACATCCTGAAGCGAAGATGCTTGCCTAGCGGCGAGCAGAGCTAAGAGAGGATCTCCCTTGCGAGTCCGAGGTCCCCGCGGGTCGAGATGTAGACCCCGGGCAAGCCTTCCCTTCGGATCCGGCTCACGACGTCCCTTTCAAGCCCCAGGAGCGGTGCCCGGCCGCCCCGCGCAGCTGCGTGGAGCGCCCGGGGGAGCTTCCACCCGAAGATGCGCTCGTAGTGGAGGACGTCCGCGCGGTCCTTGAACGGGAAGACGTTGAAGAGCACCTCCTGCCGGAGGTCGCAGTTGTCGATCAGAGCCAGGTGCCTTGTGAAGGTGTCTCCCGGGTCAGTGGTGGGAGGCTGCGCCATCAGGAGGTCAGCCCCTGCGGCGATGCGCCCCTTCGCCATCGACGCGCCGGTCGGACTGGAAAGCAGGTTCAGGTTCACTGGGGCGAAGATGCTCGCCGACGGCCCCGCCATTTCGCGGATTCTCGCCGCCTCGGCGATCGCCCCCGCAAGGCTCCGAAAATCTCGGACGTTTGACGCGGAGCCGCCTGGATAGTCGTCCCCCCAGGCGACCATGACTGACTTCATCCCGGCCATGAACGCTGACAGCACCGTTGAAAGGAACTGCGGTCGGTTCTGGTCCCTGACGACGACCACGGGAGCGGTCGCGATACGGAGGTCCCTTTTCAGACCTGACGCGACCTGGAGGGTATCGGGTTTGTAGTACCCCTGGTCTTTCGAATTGGCGACGAGGATAAGGTCCGCATACCCCCTGAGGTCGCGGACTCCGGCGGTGAAATGGTCCAGGCCCTCGCGGGCACCGCGGAGGTCACGGCGGGACTTGAATCTGGGGGGGAGGACCTCGACCACCCGTAAGAACGTCAACTGACCGTACTCAGGTCTCCGGCTAGAAAACGGTTCCCTTGGCGTCGGGTTCCCTGGGACGGTTCTCCGCGAGCCTCGACCCTTCTGACCCCCTCCAAGGGGAGCGGCGTCGAAATTCAAAGAAATATCTTAATAGCGCTTTTCGGTGTAAGGCGAAGAATGTCGAAGGACTGGGTCGGCAGGCAGAAAGACACTCCGCGTCCGGCCCGGGACAGCCTAGGAAGCTAGAGGACCTCAGGATGAGGAAGAGATGGAGGCTGAGCTGAACTATTTGAGCGAAACGACTCCCAACTATGCTTCGCCGGCTGCTTCGGGGGGCTACCAGAGCGAGGGGCCTTCGGCCAAGCCGCCAAGCATAGGCAAGGTGGATGTCTGCGTGCCCAGCCTCGAGGCGCTCCCCGAAAAACTGGTCAGGAACATCGAGGAGACCATACCGGTCAACAGGCTGCTGACTGTCATCGGGCTGCCGAGGGGGCCCGCGCGCCAGAACCTGATCGACAGGGTGGAGACGGAGTTCTTCGTGTTCGTCGACTCGGATGTGGTGATCTACCCTTGGTGGTTTGAAGATGCGTCGTCTCTCGTCGGCCCGAAGGTGGGCGCCGTCGAGGGGAGGCCGGTGGGATATGGGGACCCAAGGATCAACGAGCTGAACGCGGCCATGGACGGCATCGGTGTGCGCCTCGGTCGAGGGCACTTCCTCGACCGGGTCGAGCGCGCCTTCACCGGGGCTACCCTCATCCGCACGGACGCCGTGAAGGGGATACGCATCCCCAACACGATCTGGTACGAGGACGAATACATTCGCCGCCACATCGAGTCGAGGGGATACTCCTGGCTCAGGTCTCGGCGCCCCGACTACTGGCACTGGGGGCGGAAGGGGGCGAGGCTGCAGGAGATGTATGAGTCGGCGGTGTGCGCATACAACCTGGGATTCATGAAGCCGGGCACTGAAATCAGGCGCCTGCTGTACAAGACCCCCATAAAGGCGCTGTACGTCCTCCGCTCGACCGGCGACCCCTCTGTCGCGTCGATCCTTGTCAGAAGACAGATCGCCCGCACGCGAGGGCTCCTCCATGCCAAGGTCCAGGCTGACGAGGCCCCCGGAGACCGGAGGGGTGTCCTCTCGCGCTCGCGCCCGAAGGGGATGTGAAGCCGGCCCTGGCGGGCCCTGTCACCCCGGGCGGCGTCCGGCCCGAGATCTGCCGCGGCAGCTCGCCGAACGTTGGGCTGAAGTTTCACGAAGTGTGATGTTCCCCCTTCGACGTGAACCAGCCCGGGTCGTCCATGGAAGAGCCGCGGACGGAAGCTGATACGGGTGGGGCGTTATATCGCCTGAAGCGATCAAAGAAGAGAGATATTGCGCGGATTCTGCTCCCGCTGCGGGAGGCAGGTGGGGGGTCTATTCAGGCCCGTCATCTGGCAGTGTCCCAAGTGCAGAGAGGTCCTGTGCCAGGGGTGCACGCCGCCGAAGAAGGTCGGCCTGATCTTCAAGAAGCCGGTCTGTCCCGGCTGCCTCCTCGAACTGGTGGAAGGGGGAGTTGATCCGACGAGGGCCAAGGGGAGATAGGCCCTCAGGTCAGGCGCATCCTGGCCCTGCTTCGGGGCGGCCCCGGGCCCGGGCAGGACCACCCCGAGGTCGAGGAGTCCCCTACTTCCACTTCGTGAGTATCGCGTCCCTCTGGAAGGTGACCCTTACCACGTACAGAAGGAGAAGGTCGATGACGGCGAGGATTCCAGCGATGTAGAGGGAGGTGTTGACGTCTCCGAGGGGGACGATGCCGAGCTCTCCGGCCACATAGGTCCCGCCGAGTGGGAGCACCAGGAGCATCCCCACCTGCTGCGATATCCTGACGTCGCTCACCCTGGAGGAGACGAAGACGTTCCACTCGACGCTCATGACTACCGCCAGGGGGACCATCAGGAAAAGGAGCACGGCGTCGTTCCAGTTGGGGAAGTAGTAGGTGCCGAGGACGCCGTGCGTGAACACGTCCATCAGGAACATGTACACCCCCGACGCCGCCAGGATGGCGCCCATGGGAGGAAGGAATGCCGCCACCCCTTTTCCTAGGAGGACCTCGCCGTCGGTGGTCGGAGTGGCGAGCAGTGGCTCTATGCTCTTCTCCACCTTCTCGCCCACCATGCTGTAGGACGCTATCGTAGTGGGGATGAGGCCCGCGATGACCATGAAGAAGAAGGTAAGCGCAGGAAGGAGGATGGTGAGCTCGGGGGGCGAGATGCTCCCGCCGCTCTTGTGCATCGCATACCAGATGACCCCTGGCAGGCCTATAGAAACGACGAACGGGAGGACGAAGGTCGAATAGATGATGTTCTTCTTCTTCGTGAAGGTGGCGAAGTCCTTCGACGCGACGATCCAGGCCTGGGAGAGCCTCACCTAGGTGTCCCTCCTGACGAGCTTCAGATAGGTGTCTTCCAGGGTCGACCCTTCGACCCCAGCGTAGCGGACGCGTCCCCCAGCCCTCACGACCGCATCGACTATGTCTGGGACCTGGCCGTCAGGGTCTGAGACCGCCAGGGTCAGCTTCGGGCCGTCCGACGCCACCCCCTGACCGAACTTCTTCTCGAGGGCGGACCTGACTGCCGCGTCCTCTCGGGCAAGGACCACGACGACCTTCCGTCCTCCGACGAGCCCCTCCAGCTCCCCCAGGGTCCCCGTGGCCATGAGCCTGGTGTTCAGGATGGCTGCCCTGTCGCAGATCCTCGTGACCTCGTCGAGGTTGTGGGTGTTCAGGAATATGGTCCTCTTCTCCTTCTTCAGGTCCAAGATGAAGTCACGCACCGTCTTGGCCGACTCGGGGTCCAAGTTCGCGGTGGGCTCGTCCATTATGAGGACCTGGGGATCGTGGATGAGCGCGCGTGCTATGGCCAGCTTCTGCTTCATCCCCTTCGAGAATGTCCCGGCGGCCACGTCCCTCTTCTCCCAGAGCCCCAGCATCGTCAGGGTGCGCTGGATGCTCTCCCTGCGAGCTGCGTCGGTCATGCCGTAGAGCCTCCCATAGATGTCAAGGTTCCTGTAGGCGCTGAGCGACTCGTAGAGCCCGACGTTGTCTGGGACGAGCCCGATCATCTGCCTTATCTTTAGGGAGTCGCCGTCGTTCCCCACCTCATACCCTCCGACCCGCGCCTCCCCGGATGTCTTTGAGATCAGGCAGCAGAGCATCCTTACTGTCGTTGTCTTCCCTGCGCCGTTGGGCCCCAGGAACCCGAAGACCTCCCCCTCGGCCACGTTGAGGGTGACTCCGTCCACCGCGGTGAGGTCACCGAACTTCTTCGTCAGGTCCTTGGTCTCTATCGTGTCAGCTCGCTCCAGAGGACAGAGCCGCCGTCAGCGCCGCAGATAAAAGCTAGGCTCGACCGTTGGACCCCGAAGACAACCGACGGAACTGGAACGCAACGGAGCCGAATCGGCGAAGAGGTTGTCGGGCCGGCTAGCCTATGCCTTCGCGGCGACCTTCTCGGCTGAGCCTTTCTGGGTGATTTCCTGGACTATGCCGGCGGCTACCGTGCTTCCAGAGTCTCGAAGAGCGAACCTTCCAAGCTCCGAGAACTCCTTGAACGTCTCCAGGACGATCGGCCTCAGAGGAGTGATCTTCACTATGGCCGAGTCGCCCGTCTTGAGGGTCTTCGGCTTCTCCTCGGTGGGCTGCCCGGTCCTCGGGTCGATCTTGGCGACGAGCTCAGATATGGTCGCAGCAACCTGCGCCGTGTGCGCGTGCAGCACTGGCGTGTATCCCGCGGCAATGGCCGTCGGATGGAAGACGACGATGATCTGGGCCCTGAACTCCTTCGCGATGGTCGGCGGGTTGTTGGTCGGGCCGAGCACCGAGCCCCTGCGGAAGTCGCCCTTCGCGACGCCCCTCAGGTTGAACCCAATGTTGTCGCCAGCGAGCGCCTCCTGCATCTGGGTGTGGTGGGTCTCGATTGACTTTACTTCAGCCGTCAGCCCTTCAGGCATGATCGAAACGGCGTCCCCGACCTTGATCTTGCCGGTCTCAACCCTGCCGACGGGCACCGTGCCTACGCCGGTGATGGTGTATACGTCCTGCACCGGGAGCCTGAGCGGCTTGTCGATGGGCTTTGGAGGCTCGACGAATTCGTCCAGCGCCTGGAGGAGGATCGGCCCCTTGTACCACGGCATGTTGGTAGAAGGCTTCACCAGGTTCTCGCCGGTCCAGCCGGACACCGGGACGAAGCGAATCTTGGATACGTTGTAGCCCACGGTCTTCAGCAGGTTCTCGATGTCCTGCTTTGCCTCGTTGTAGCGCTGTTCGGAGTACTTTACCGTCTGGTCGTCCATCTTGTTGACGCAGACCACCAGCTGGGTGACGCCCAGGGTCCTGAGCAGGAAGGCATGCTCCCTCGCCTGGCCTCCTGCCGCGAGGGCCGCGTCACCTTCTCCCTTCTTGGCAGAGACGACGAGTACAGCGGCGTCTGCCTCTGAGGCGCCAGTGATCATGTTCTTGATGAAGTCCTTGTGGCCGGGGGCGTCGATGAGTGTGTAGAAGTACTTCGGAGTCTCGAACCTCTGGAAGGCGAGGTCGATGGTCACACCCCTCTCCCTCTCGTCCTTCAGCTGGTCGAGGACCCACGCGTACTTGAAAGAGTCGCCCGCTCCGGTCTTCTCAGACTCCTTCGCGAACTCCTCGATCATCCTCTGATCGACGACGCCGAGGTCGAACAGGAAGTGCCCCATGGTCGTGGACTTTCCGTTGTCCACGTGGCCTGTGACTATCAGGTTCAGGTGCGGCTTATTCGCCATACTAGCTCGTTCCTTACAATGAAACGACCCTCCCCGAGCGTATATAAGGTTAGCGAGGTGAAAGGGACATTTGATGTGTCGCCGGAGAGATGAGCTTAAGGCTCCAGCCATGCAACCCTCGTCATGCGAAAGGTAATCCTCGACACCATAATCTCGCTTGACGGATACTACACCAGCCCAAAGGGCGAGATCGACTGGTTTGATTTCGACCAGGACGAGATAGAGTGGTCCAAGGAGATACTCCGCAGGGTCGACACCATGCTGTATGGGCGGGTCACCTACCAGGATTTCAGCGGCTTCTGGCCGAAGGCGTCCCCGAGCCCGGGTGGCTTCGACGCCGAGATCATCGGGCAACTTAACGGGACGATGAAGATCGTCTTCTCGCGCACGCTCGCAGACACCCCCTGGAAGCCCGCGAAGCTGGTCCGCGAAGACCCGGTCGCGACCGTCGCCAAACTCAAGCAGGAACCCGGAAAGGACATGGTCGTCGTCGGGAGCGGGACCCTTGTTTCGGCCCTGGTCAGGGGCGGGCTAGTGGACGAGTACCGCATCCGGGTCCGCCCGATCATACTGGGTGCAGGCAGGCCGCTCTTCTCGGACCCCGACGCGAGGCATCCGCTCAAGCTGGTCTCCGCCAGGCCGTTCCAAAACGGCGTCCTGGCGCTGCACTATGACCCGGCGCGCTGAGGGACCTTGGCTGGTCCCCGGTGGATTTTTGCACCCCCCTGGACTTCCGGGCCATGAGCTGGAACGAGGGGGTCATTGAAGAGTTCCGCAAGAACCACGGGAAGGTGGGAGGGAACTTCAAGGGGGCGCCGCTCCTTCTCCTTCACCACAGAGGAGCGCGGACAGGCAGGCAGAGGGTCAACCCGGTCATGTACCTCAAAGACGGGGACCGCTACCTGATCTTCGCAACGAAGGGAGGGCACCTACGCAATCCCGATTGGTACCACAACCTGAGGGCGCACCCGGACGTGGAGATCGAAGTGGGAGACGAGACCATCAAGGTTCATGCCGAAGAGCTCGAAAGGGCGGAAAGGGACAGGCACTATGCTCGCCAAGCCTCACTTTATCCGCAGTTCGGGGACTACGAGCGGAATACAAAGAGGGTCATCCCGGTGGTCGCCCTGACCCCAAGATAGCGGCGAGGCTCGCCAGGGCAGCAAGCCGCACCCGGGGACCGCAGGGTCCCGCCCGCTCCGCAGGACGGGCCCCGGAAACCTAATCAGTCAGACTGGCCAGGCTTCAGATGAACTTGCCGGTGGGCTCCGAGTCGCCGACCGACGCCATCACGAAGATGACATTTGGATACCGCAACACCCAGGCGCTGTACGTCGTCGCAAAGCTTGGGGTGGCTGACCTCCTGGTCAGGGGACCAGCGCGGTGCAAGGAACTGGCGAACGAGCTCGGGGTGCAACAGCGTCCCCTCTTCCGCGTGATGAGGGCCCTCGCGGCCCAGGGGGTCTTCACCCAAGACACCTCCGACAGGTTCGGGCTCACCCCTGTCGGCCAGCTCCTTCGGACGGACGTCCCGGACTCGCTGCGGTACTTCGCGATTTCTGTCGGCGAAGAAAGCTACAGGGCGGCAGGGGAGCTCCTGCATACCGTCAGGACCGGAGAGGTCGCCTTCAGGTACCTCTATGGGAAGAGTCATTTCGAGTACCTGGCTGAGAACCCTGAGGCGAGCAGGGCATTCAACCTGTTCATGGCCCAGGGGCTCAGGAGGGGAGGGGACGCCCTGGAGTCATACGACTTCACAAGCAAGACACTCGTCGTGGACGTGGGGGGCGGGCAGGGGACGCTCATCGCGAAGGTCTTGGCCGCCAACCCGGCGCTGAAGGGGGTGCTGTACGACCTCCCCCAGGGGGTCGCGGAGGCGAGGGCCTACCTTGAGGGGGCGGGGGTGGGCGGCCGCTGCCAGGTGGTCAGCGGTTCGTTCTTCGACGCCGTGCCTCCTGGCGGGGACGTGTACGTCCTTTCCAGGGTCCTCCACGACTGGTCGGACGAAGATGCGAAGGCGATCCTTCTGAACTGCAGGAAGGCCATGGCGGACGGGGGGAGGGTGCTCGTCGTCGAGGCGGTCATCCCCGAGGGGGATGCGCCGTCCTTCGCCAAGGAGCGGGACCTGACGATGCTCTTCATGCTGGGAGGGATGGAGAGGACCGAGCGGGAGTGGAGAAGCCTCTTCGCCGAGGCGGGCCTCGCGGTGTCGAAGATAGTGAAGACGGGGAAGTCGCTGGACCTCATCGAAGGAGCTCCAACCCTGGCTCCCTGAGAGCTGCATAGGCAGAGAAAATGCGGGAGCGCGAGCAGGGTCGAGCTTCCCGCTCTACGCTCTGATACCTGCGTCCTAGCTCGAACCTGACAGGTAGCTCCACATGATCACGCCCACCAGCATCACCAGAGACCCGGCGAAGCCGGTTATGAGCGCGCCTGCGGCGTCAGCGTTGATCCCGAAGTTCTCGATGAACGAGATCACCGGGGCCCTGACGAGCCAGGCGAAGAAACCTAGGGCGTAACCCAGGAGCCAGAATCCGAACAGTACGAGTTTTCTTCCCATGCTGTTTCGATGGACCATATCATCCTCAGAGTCGGTAAATTGGCCGTGGACAGTATTACTTTACGGCTTGGTTGAAATGTTTAGAGCAGGAGGCCCGCCGCTGACAGCACGTAGGCGGTCACGAAGCTGCTCACCAGCCCGAGAAAGGCGAAGATGACCCCTTCCGTGAGGATCTTCCGCTCCCTAAGATACTCGTCGCTGACGCAGACGTTGAAGAGCCCGCCGAATATCGACCCGGGGTCCTTGGGCAACTCCGCCCCAAAAAGCCCTCTCAGGCCTATTAACGGTTGTGGACGCCTGCTCCATCTGCTTCGCCGCCCTCGAGGAAGCTACTTTGAAAGGGCCACCAGGTTCTGCGCGGTCTCTTCCGGCTTGGTCACCATGGGCCAGTGGCCGGTCTCCATCAGCTTGTAGGGGCCGTTGAGCTCCCCCCATTTGCCGGCGACTATTTCGTCCACAGGGTCCCCAGAGAGGGTGCAGAAGACGTATGTCTCCTTTGCCCAGTCGTAGTTCTTTGACAGGGTGAGGGCGTCCATGGCCATCTTCATGGGCCAAGGAGTGGCGAGCGACATCATCCGGGTCCTGGCTGCCCCCTTCACGTCCTTGCCTATGCGGTCCACAGTCTCCTCGCTCAGCGGCACCGCGAACGCGCCCGGAGGTTGGGCGCCGAACTCTCTTGTGGGGTCGAACCCTCCCTGAGGCGTATCGACCTTATCAGGCCTGAACGAGTCGAGATAGACCACCTTCTTCACCCTGTCGTGGGCTCGGTCTGCGACGACGGCGGCCACCTTTCCTGCGAAGCTGTGGCCCACGAGCACGAAGTCGTCGAGCTCGTTGTACTTTATCATGTTGAGGACGTCCTGAACGGCCGTCTCCAGGCCCACGTCCTTGGTGGCCAGGTGGACCCGCTCGCCCATCCCTGTCAGTGTCACCGGATATGCCGAGTGCCCCTCCTTCTCGAGGTTGGAGACGACGGGTTTCCATGCCCAGGCGCCGAGCCAGGCACCGGGTATCAGCACGAACTTTGTCATCGAGGAACCCATCAACTTCCGGTATTTAGCCACAGGAGAGGGCCCCTGCGCCACGGCGGAGGGTTCGCTGAAACTGTCCGGACGCGGTCAACAATTAGTGACCCGTGGGAGCGTTGATATACCTAACCAGAATCCCAACTTCGGCAAGGCCACCACCTTGCCAAGCGGTTTTCTCTCCAAGCTGAATGGGGCGCGGAACGTATTCACCTTCAGGGATTTCATACTGCTTCCGGGGCGGAGCGAAGTCGAGCCCGGCGAGATAGCGCTCTCCTCCAAGCTGACGAGGAACATCAGGCTCAAGGTCCCCCTCGTCTCGTCTCCCATGGACACGGTGACGGAGTGGAACCTTGCGCTGGAGATGGCGAAGCTCGGCGGGGCGGGGACCATCCACCGAAACATGCCCATAGGCAGGCAGGTGGAACAGGCGAAGAAGGTAAAGTCAGCGAAGGTCGAGGCGGCGAGCATCGACGACAGAGGGAGGCCCCTCGTGGGCGCCTCCGTCTCCCCGCTCGACAGGGAGCGATGCGTCGCACTTGACCGCGTGGCCGACTTCCTGGTGGCCGACGTCGCGCACTTCCACACGACAAAAGTGATGGACGCCGCCAGGAGGCTCGTCCCTGACCTGAGCGCCGACTTCGTCGCAGGTAACGTGGGGACGAGCAAGGCTGCCCTCGACATCCTCGACGAGCTCCCCAGGGTGGACGGGTTCAGGGCAGGGATTGGGTCTGGGTCTATCTGCATCACGTCGGAGGTCACCCGCGTAGGGGCGCCGACGCTGTACGCCGTGGCCGAGGTAGCCACCGCCCTCCAGGAGAGGAAGGCGGAGATCCCTGTGATCGCGGACGGCGGGGTCCGGGGTCCGGGGGATGCGGCGCTCGCCTTCGCAGCGGGCGCGTCGACGGTAATGCTCGGGTCGATGCTGGCCGGGACGGACGAGGCGCCGAGCAAGGTAGTCGTAAGGGGTGGGGTTAGATACAAGACGCACCGGGGCATGGCCAGCGCAGCCGCACGGAAGGTCAGGTTCGCCGTCGACCGCTACAGCGTCCCCGCAAAGGGACTGGACGAGGGGGTTGAAGCGTTCGTCCCCTGCGTCGGGAAGGCACAGAAAGTAGTAGCCAACATGGAGAACGGGCTGAGGGCGGCGTTCGGGTACGCAGGGGCATCGAGCGTCCAAAACATGTGGAGCAGGGCATCATTCGGGCTGGTGACCCCAGCAGGCGCTACGGAGCTGGGGGCGCATTCGCTCGAGGTGAAGAAGTGACGGCGCCCGACCTGGCCGGAGGCGTCGCCGTCCTCGACTTCGGCGGGCAGTACGCGCACCTCATCTGCAGGAGGATTCGCTCGCTCGGGGTATACTCAGAGCTCCTCCCCCACGGCACCAAGCTGGAGGAGCTCGAAAGGATGAAGGTCGCGGGGGTGGTCCTTTCGGGGGGGCCCGCGAGCGTCTACGCGGAGGGCGCGCCCAAGGCGGACCCTGCGCTGTTCCAGGGTAAGCTCCCGGTGCTGGGGATCTGCTACGGCTACCAGCTCATGGTCAAGGCGCACGGCGGCGACGTCGTGAGGTCGGAGAGCAGAGAGTATGGCAGGTCCAACCTGAAGGTCATCGACGGAGGGGGCCTCTTTGACGGCCTCGAGGACAGGCTCATCTGCTGGATGAGCCACTCCGACTCGGCCACGAGCATACCCCCTTCGATGGAGGTCCTGGCGGCCAGCGAGGGGTCACCCTACGCCGCCGTGAGGCTCGTGGGCGCCCGCCAGTACGGGGTGCAGTTTCACCCCGAGGTGTCGCACACCGAGCGGGGACATGAGGTGCTTTCGAACTTCGTGTTCGGCGTGTGCGGCGCCGCGAAGAGATGGAGCATGGAGGGGTTCCTCAGAGACTCTGTCGGGTCGCTGTCGAAGCTCGAAGGGCGGGTCCTGTGCGCCGTATCCGGCGGAGTAGACTCCTCGGTGACCGCGGCCCTCCTGAACAGGGCGATCGCGGACAGGCTCCAGTGCGTGTTCATCGACACGGGGCTGCTGAGGAAGGGGGAGGCTGCGAATGTTGGAGAGCTCCTTGGTCGGGGGCTCGGCGTGAGGGTCGAGTTCGTGGACGCTTCGGACAGGTTCCTGAAGTCACTGGCCGGCGTCTCGGACCCCGAGCAGAAGAGGAAGATAACGGGCAGGGTGTTTGCTGACGTTTTCGAGGAGTTTGCAAGGACGAGGGGCCCCTTCGGCTACCTCGCCCAGGGGACGCTGTACCCCGACGTGATCGAGAGCGGAAGGTCGGCCGGGCCCGCCTCGGTGATCAAGACGCACCACAACGTCGGCGGCCTCCCGCCCGGCCTGTCGATGGAGCTGGTCGAGCCCCTGAGGGAGCTCTACAAGGACGAGGTCAGGGAACTCGGCAAACTTCTAGGTCTCCCGAAGGAGGTCGTGGAGAGGCACCCATTCCCGGGGCCGGGGCTTGCAGTAAGGGTCGTTGGGGAGGTGACCGGAGAGAAGCTGAGGATCGCCAGGGAAGCCAGCGCCATCGTCGAGCAGGTACTGGACGAGGAAGGGATCTATCCGAAGGTATGGCAGGCGTTCGCGTTCGTGGGAGACGACCTGTTGACCGGCGTGCTGGGCGACCAACGGAAGCTCGGTCACCAGGTGACGGTGAAGATCGTGGAATCGGTGGACGCGATGACGGCAGACTGGAGCAGGGTGGACCCGGGAGCGCTCGAAAGGATCTCAGACAGGATCACCAACGAAGTCCCGGGCGTCGTGGCTGTGGCGTACTCCATCTCTTCCAAGCCCCCGGCGACCATAGAGCCTCAGTGAACCCCGATGAAGAACATCAGTCCCTCGACGGAGCTGGCGGAGCTGCACGTGCACCTCGGGGGGTCCGTGGACCCGGCGGTGATGTGGGAGATAGCCCACGCCCAGGGGATCAGGCTCCCGACAAAGGAATACTGGAAGTTCGTCGACCTCGTGACGGTCGACAGGGGCAAGGAGAAGTCCTTCGAGGGCTACCTGGCGCTCTTCCACTGGACTGAGCTCATCCAGTCCAGCCCCCTGGCCATCGAGAGGTCGGTCTACCAGACCATCGCCGGCGGTTACCGGAAGAACAACATCACCCTGATGGAGCTTCGCTTCAACCCCATGAAGAGGAACAGAGGAGGGGAGCAGGACCTCGACCAGATCATGATGGCGGCGGTGAGGGGAATCGACAGGGCCTCGCTGGAGTACCCCGTAAAGACGGGCCTCATCGTCTGCCTCGACAGGACCTTCGACGTCAAGCTGAACGAAATCCTCCTCGAGAAGGCGATCCACTTCTCGAACAGGGGCGTGGTGGGCATCGACATGGCAGGGCCGGCAAGAAAGGGGTTCAGGTACGAGAGCTACTCCTCCATCTACAGGCGCGCAAGGAAGGAGGGGCTCGGGCTCACGGTCCACGCGGGGGAGGACGAAGGGCACGACTCGGTGCGAAGGGTGCTGGAGCACCTCGAACCGGACCGGATCGGCCACGGGGTGAGGGCGACCGAGGACAGCCGGACAATGGAACTCCTCGAAAGGAGCGGAGCCGTCCTGGAGGTCTGTCCCACCTCCAACCTCAACACTGGGGTCCTGAAGGGGGTGCCGGAGCTGAAACGCGTCTTCGAAAAGCTGAAGGAGAGCGGCACAAGGTTCACCATCAACACAGACGGGCCGGAAATGCTGCGGACAAACCTCCGCGGCGAAATCAGCTTCCTCATGGAGAAGGGGGTGCTCAGCGAATCAGAAGTGCTGGCAGCGAACAGGGACGCCTTCAAAGCGTCGTTCGTAAGGTAGCGGCGTCAAGGAAAAGGCTTGAAAAGGCGAGCGATTGGGTGTGCCAAAGTTGGAGCCTGCCGAGAAGCAGATTTCAGTCGGAGAATTCACCGTAAACTACGCCAGTGCTGGGAGCGGCGACCCGCTCGTCCTCATCCATGGGAGCGAGCCCGGAGAGAACTGGCGCGTCTGGGAGCCCCTTCTGGCCCTGGGGGATTCGCGCAAGCTCATCATCCCTGACCTTCTTGGTCACGGAAGGTCGACCAGGACCGACGAGACCCCGGGCTACAAGGCCCAGGCGCTGATGCTCCGCGACTTCATGGACAAGCTCGGGATTCGCTCGGCCGCGCTGATGGGAGGGGGCTGGGGGGGCCAGGTGGCCCTTGAGGTCGCCCTCCAATGGCCGGACAGCGTGAGCTCGCTGGTCCTCGTCGCCAGCGCCTACGACACGGAGCAGCTCCCGAGGCTCCAGAAGCTGAGGAAGCCGACCCTCGTCATATACGCCGAGGACGACATGGTGACCCAGCTCAAAGCCGGATACCTCCTACGAGACGCCATAGGGACGTCCAGGCTGGAAGTCCTGGACAGCGTGGCCAGGGACCCTCGCTACGACTTCCGCATGTCGCACAGGCTGCAGAAGTTCAGGGCGCCCCAGGTGCTTCAGCTGGCGAGGTCGTTCCTCTCCAACCCGGCCGGGATGATAGCAGAACCCCCGGAAGTGGAGAACGAGCTCAAGGGGCAAGCCCTCAGGAAGGAAGACGAGAAGGACGGAAAGATCTGGAAGAAGGGCTAGGTCGACAGTCGGACCAGGCCCTGTGCTGAGGCACCCTCGCTGAACGCTTCTAGGTCGGTCGCTGCGGAAGTCTGTAACCGGTCGCCTATCTCGAGGCCATCGCGACGCGCTCTTGCTCGTTCTTCTTCTTCACGGCGTAGCCGTTCGCGTCACCGGACGCCGCCTGTACAATCTCGTCGGCGAGCACTTCCTCGACCGTCTTGGGGGAGTTGAACGCCGCTTCCCTCACCCCCTCCGATATGAATCTGAGCGCGATGTCCACTCTCCTGACCGGCGAGATGTCGACCGACTGGTGGTAGACGACGCCGCCGTAGCTCAGCCTGGTCGTGTCCTCGTTGGGAGAAGCGTTCTCGATGGCCTTCACAAGCTGCTGCACGGGGTTCTGGCCTGTCCTGAGCTCTATGATCGCGAAGGCGGTCTTCACTACGCTCATCGCCTTCTGCTTCTTGCCCCCCATCCGCCCGGTGTTCTTGGCGTACTTCTTCCCGAAGTGCATCATCTCGTTGACCAGCCTCTCGACTATGTTCACCCTGGTCTTTCCGAACTTCTTGTGCTCGTGCCTCCCGCCCGAATGGGGGATGAGTATCGGTTTGACGCTGATGACGTTCAGGAGGCCCGGGTCCTCTACCTTGACCCCGGTGAGGTCCCACCTCTCCCACAGGAGCAGGTTGGGGTAGTCGAGCGACTGTCTGCTCATGTCTATCTCCTTGGCTTCTCCTTCCGGCCGTAGACGAGCTCATTGAGGGATACGCCGTTTACCTTGAAGACCGTCCAGCGGACTCCTGGGATGTCGCCCATGGCCCGTTTCATGGACCCACCGATCCCTTGGAGCATCACCTCGTCGTGCTCGTCCACGAAGTTGAGCGCCCCGTCCCCGGGGAGGAAAGCCGTAATCTGCTTGCCGTTCTTCACGATCTGGCAGCGGACGCACTTCCTGATGGCAGAGTTCGGCTGCTTCGACTCCACCCCCACCTTCTCGAGCACGATGCCCCTCGCCTGCGGTGCGCCTTCCAGCGGGTCGGCCTTGTAGTCCAGGCCGAGCTTCCGCCTCTTGTACCACTTGTTGGACCAGCGGAGCCTCTGGCGCTTCAGCGAGATCTGTCTCGCAGCGAACTCCCCGCGTGGTGAACCTGACATGCTTCAGTCGCCGCCTTTTCTCATCGTATTTAGCCGTTTCAGAGCTCTGACGTTATCTGGACGTTGCTCACGTCGAAGTAGCGCTTGGCCAGCAGCCTCACCTTCTCGGCGTTCTTCCCCCCCAGGCCGAGGACTGCGCCCTTCTTCTTGGAGTCGACCACGACCACCACCCCCTTGGTTCCGTCGAGCCTTTCGCTGACCCTCACCTCCTGGACGAACCTGGCGCCAAGGGAGTTCCTGACCAGCCCTTCGACGTCGTCCGCCCACTCGACCACTTCCACGGGCCGCCTGACCGCCCTCTCTATCTTCTTGACCGACGAGCCCTCCTTCCCTATCGCGAGCCCCATCTGGCCCTGCGCTATCACGAAGATCACCCTGTCCCTCTTCTCGTCGATGACGCAGTCACGGGCCGTGGCCCCGGTCATCCCCTGGAACATGGACATCAGAGAGAGCTCGTCTGAAGATAGCTTGATCTCTGGCACCCGGCTATCACTTCACCAGCTGCTTGACGTCCGTGTCGCTCACGTTGCGGAGGGCCATGGCTGAGACCTTGTAGGGCCTCCCGACCATCCGTGCGAGCTCGACGGACGACTGCGTCAGCTCGATCACAGGGACGTTGTGCTTCTTGGCCTCTTCCCTCAGTTTCGCGTCCAGGGCTGGAGGGATGGATTTGGTGACGAGGATCCCCTTGCTACCCTTCACCGCCGCTATGCTCTCCTTCGCCCCGAAGGCCGACTTGGCGCCCTTCATGGCGTCCTTCAGTACCTTGGAGAGCTGTGCGCTTTCCACCATGAGAATCAGCTCATGTACAGGTCGATCATCCCGGTCCCCAGGGGTATCGGGAGCCCGACGATGACGTTCTCGGTGACCCCCTTGAGGTCCTCCACCTCGCCCTTCACCGCGGCCTCGGCCAGGGTCGGGACGGTGATCTCGAAGGCGGCCCTTGCAAGGACGCTGCTCTTGGTTCCGGCGATGCCGTGCCTTCCTATCTGCTGGATGTAACCCTTGGAGGTCATCAGGTCGGCCACCAGGAATATGTGGCGGATGTCCACCTCGAGCCCCTGCTCGTCCAGGGTGCTCATGAGCTCCCTGACCAGGGTCGCCCGGGCGGCCTCGATCCCGAGGACCTGAGCCACTTCATGGACGTTGTTGGTGTAGACCCTGGTGGGGTCGACCCCCTGGACCTGGACGACCTTGCCGAGGTTGGAGCCGGCGGTCTGGATGAACCACTCCTCCCCCTCCTTTACTACGGTGACCCGGGTGATGCCGGGGATCCCCTTCAGCTTCATGTTGAGTATCTTGTTCCTGAGGGTGAACAGGGCAGAAAGGTCCGCCTCGGGCATGCTCACGTGGATGACGTTGGGGTTCCTCTTGTCCTGCTGGACCTTCCTCTTCCCTGTCTCGACCACCTTTGCGATCTCCTCTGGGGTGGTGTCCCTGTCCGCCATCATCTCGGGGCTGAGATGGAGCTTGATGCCCTCGGTGGGGTCCACCTCGCTGAAGGAGACCACGTTCCCGACCTTCGTGAAGAGTATCTCCTTGGCAACCTTCACCGCCTTCTCGTTCTGCGCCGCGTAGTCCTTGGTGAGGTAGATGTCCATGGACGGGGTGGCCGGGATCTTCCTTGCGTCCACCAGCTCCATGAGCCTCGGCAGGCCGAGGGTGACGTCTCTCTCCCTGACGCCTGCGAAGTGGAAGGTCCTGAGGGTCATCTGGGTGCCCGGCTCGCCGATGGACTGGGCCGCGACGATGCCAGAGGCCTCTCCCGGCTCCACCCTGGAGTAGTCGAGGGCTTCGTCGACCTTCTCCATGGTCTCCCGGAGGCCTTCGTCGGTGAGGTGCGAACCGCCAAGCTTTTCCTTCAGCTCCTTGTTGAGCCTCTCGTTTAGCGAGCCCTGGTTCTTCTTGAGCAGCTTCTCGAGCTCCTCCTCGCTCCCCTTCGCTTTCGACTTGTGGAGGAGCTCCTCGGTCTCGATCAGCCTGTCGAGGTTGATGGGGCGGCCGTGGTCGCTCTTCGCAGGGTCTACGCCGTCTTCGCCGTATAGGAACTGGATGATGTGCCCGTGGGGGTCCCTGACCGTCAGGTCGTACTCCACCTTCAGGTGCTCGAGGGCGTTGACGAGCCTTCTCTGCATGTAGCCGCTCTGCTGGGTCCTGACTGCGGTGTCCACCAACCCCTCGCGGCCGCCCATCGCGTGGAAGAAGAACTCAGTCGGGGAAAGCCCATCCCTGTAGTTGCTCTTGACGAAACCCTTGGCGGTGGGCGAGGGGTCGTCCCAGGGGAAGTGGCTCAGAGCCCTGCCTCTCAGGCCGTGGCTGATCCTCTTACCGCGGACCGACTGCTGGCCCAGCGCTGCGGTCATCTGGCCCACGTTGAGGCTGGAGCCTCTTGCGCCGGTCCTTGCCATTATCATCCCCGAGTTCTCGGCAGGGAACGCCCTGTCCGCTATCCTCCCCGCCTTGTCCCTGGCCTTCGCCAGCTCGTTGACTATGTAGGCCTCGAGGGTGTCCTCGGCCGAAAGTCCCCTGGTGAGCTGAAGCGTCCCGGCCCTGTACTTCTTCTGGAGGTCGGTGACGTTGACGTAGGCCTCGTCCAGAGAGTCGGTGATGCCCTTCTTGGCCTCCGTGGGGAGCTCCAGCTCGTTGAAACCGTAGGTGAACCCCCTCCTCGTGAGGTAGGTCTTCAGCACCTTGAGGACGGAGTTGAGGAAGTTGCGGGCCTCCTCATTCCCGTAGTCCTTGGCGATCCTGTGCAGGAGAGAGTCGGGCTCTTCGGCCCCGATGACCGCCTTGTCGACCACACCCGATACGAGCTCGCCGTCTCTGATGACTACGTCGTTGGTAGTCCCCGTCCTCTGGGCCTTCGCCCACTTCGAGGTGAGCACGTAGTTCATCCCCTTCGGGAGGAAGAGTGAGAAGAGCTGCTTGCCAGTGTACATGGGGTGGGCTCCCTTCGAAGCCGGTTCAGGGAGGTCTCCGTCGTAGTCCCCCACGAGGGCGAGGTTGGAGAACTCGCCCGGGGTTAGCATGGTCTCGTCTCTGGTGAGCATGAACGCGCCGGTGATGAAGTCCCTGATCCCGCCTATGATGGGTCCACCGTACCTCGGGGAGAGGATCTGGTCCTGGACCCGCATCAGCATGAGCGCTTCCGACCTGGATTCCTCGCTCTGCGGGACGTGTAGGTTCATCTCGTCGCCGTCGAAGTCTGCGTTGTAGGGCGGGCAGACGGACGGGTGCAGCCTGAAGGTCCTGAACGGGAGGACGCGCACGAAGTGCGCCATGACGGACATCCTGTGGAGCGAAGGCTGCCTGTTGAACAGGACGACGTCTCCGTCCATCAGGTGCCTTTCGACGATGTAGCCCGGCACGAGGGAGTCGGCCAGGGCCTTCCTGTCGCTGGCGAAGTCCAGCCTGATCTTTACTCCGTCCGGCCTGATGACGTAGTTTGCGCCGGGGTGCTCGAAGGGCCCCCTGTTGACCAGCGCCTTCAGGTTCTCGATGTTGAACGGAGACACCTTCTCCGGGATGGTCAGCTTCTTGGCGACCTCGAAGGGCACTCCGACTTCGCCGATGTCGAGGTTCGGGTCTGGGCTGATGACTGTGCGGCTGGAGAAGTCCACCCTCTTGCCGGAGAGCGACCCCCTGAACCGGCCTTCCTTCCCCTTCAGCCTCTGGCTGAGGGTCTTCAGCGGCCTCCCGGAGCGGTGGTGAGCCTGAGGGATACCGGAGACTTCGTTGTCGAAGTAAGTGGTAACGTGGTAGTGGAGCAGGTCGACGAGGTCCTGGACAATCAGGTGTGGGGTACCCGACTCCTTGGATTCGCGGACCCTCTGGTTGACCCTGAGTATGTCCACGACTTTGTGGGTGAGGTCGTCCTCGGACCGGATTCCTGACTCGAGGGTGATGGACGGCCTGACCGTGAGCGGCGGGACAGGCAGGACCTGGAGGACGAACCACTCCGGCCTCGCAGCCTTCGAATTGAATTCGAGGAGCTGGAGGTCTTCGTTGTTGATCCTCTCGAGCCTCTCGCGGATGGCGACGGGGAGAAGCCGCGTGGCGCCCCCCTCCTCGGTGATTTCGTGGAAAATCGTGGGCTTTGTGAACTCGATCTGGTACTGCTGCTTGCCGCAGTGCGGGCAGAGCTTGACCTTCTTCGCCTTCACCGCTATCTCCTTGGCGACCCCCTCCACCAGCGACGGGGTGAAGTCGCTCTTGCTGGTCAGTTTGACGTGATAGGCGTCCAGTTCCTGCTGAGGGAGGAGTATCCTTCCGCAGGACCTGCAGGTGGTCTGAACCAGCCTGTTGATTTCATCGACGAACGCGATGTGGAGCACTGGCTCGGCGAGCTCGATGTGGCCGAAGTGCCCAGGGCACCTCCCTGCCGTGCTCCCGCAGGTGCCGCACTTCTGTCCAGGCTCCAGGGTGCCCAGCCTGCTGTCCATCAGGCCCCCCTGGACGGGCATCCCGTCCTCGTCGTAGGTCTCGGGCTGGGTGATCTCTGCTACCGAGTACTTCCTCACTTCCGCCGGAGAGAACACCGCGAAGTTGATCCCCCCGATCGTCTTGAGCGCCTGTTCCATCGACATTTCTCTACACCTTGTCCTTCAGCTGCAGCCTGGGCGCGATGTTTAGGCTCATCATCTCCTGCAGCAGCAGCTTGAACGCGTAGGCGACGACCACGGTGGAGATCTTTGCCTGGTCTCCGTCGATCTTGCAGGTGTACTTCCTCTGCTTGGCGTCGTAGTAGGCTATGAGCCCGCACTTCTCGCAGACGTAGATCTCTGACTTGTCCGCCTCGTCGAGCAGCCTGTCCTTCAGCACCATGGAAGCCCCATAGGCGATCAGGCAGTCCCTCTCCATCTCGCCGAACCTCAGGCCTCCGCCCCTGGCCCTGCCTTCGGTGGGTTGCTTGGTGAGCATCTGCACCTGACCCCTGGCCCTCGCGTGAATCTTGTCTGCGACCATGTGGTGCAGCTTCTGGTAGTAGACGACGCCGACGAAGACGTCGGCCGCGAACTTCTTGCCGGTCTTCCCGTCGTACATGACCTCTCTGCCCGTCGGCTCGAACCCCTTGCCCCTGAGCACCTTTTCCATCTCATCTATGCTCTCGCCTGCGAAGGCGGACCCGTCGACCGGCGAGCCGCGGAATGCCGCCGCCTTGCCCGCGATAGACTCGATGAACTGTCCCACCGTCATCCTGGACGGAAACGCGTGCGGGTTGATGATGACGTCCGGGACTATGCCCTCTGCCGTGTATGGCATGTCCTCCTGGGGGACCACGAGCCCGATCACCCCCTTCTGTCCGTGCCTGGAAGCGAACTTGTCACCTATCTCCGGAGTCCTCATGTCCCTCACCCTGACCTTGAACATCTTGCCTCCCTCGACGTTCTCGGTCATGAAGATGGAGTCGACCACGCCTGCCTCGGAAGGCCTCACCGCTACCGACGTGTCGCGCCTGTAGGGCCCCTTGATCTCGAACTCCTTGTACTCCTCCATGAACCTCGGGGGGCTGGTCCTTCCGATCACGACGTCACCGCCTGCGACCTGGGACTCGTGGGCGACCACCCCGTCTCCTTCGAGGAGGCGGTAGAACTTCTCGCCGCGATAGCCTCTGATGTTCGACTCGGCCGCGGGGACTTCGAAGGTGTCGCGCATGCCGCCGAGGTACTGCTTCGCCTCCCCGTCATAGAGCCTGTAGAAGAACGACCTCGCCATCCCGCGCTCGACGCTGGACTTGTTCATGATGATGGCGTCCTCGATGTTATAGCCTTCGAAGGAAAGCACTGCCACCACGCAGTTGGTCCCGAGCGGCCTCTCGTCGATCTTGAGGAGGTCGAGGGTCCTGGTCCTGACGACGGGCGCCTGGGGACTGACCAGCAGGTGCTGCCTGACGTGCGGGGAGATCGGATAGGTGGGAGAGCTGAAGCCGAGGCTCTGCTTCGCCATGGCGGACTCGTAGGTGTTCCTCGGCGACTGGTTGTGCTCGGGGTAGGGGATGATCGAAGCCGCGATGCCGAACATGGCGGCTGGGAAGAGCTCCATGTGGCTGTTCTTCGTGGTGACGTCCTCCGGCCCCATGGCCACGAGGCTGTTCTCCTCCTCGTTGGCGTCGATGAGCTCGATGACTCCTTGATCTACTAGGTCTCTCCAGGAAGATTCGCCTCTGATCACCTTCTCGATGAGCTCCGGATTCAGCAGTGGGCGCCCGCTCTCGACCACCACGAGCGGCCTGAGGACTCGGCCCGAGCTGAGGCTGATGTAGATGCGGGGGTAAGCCTTCTCGTTGATCGGAGACACATAGAGGACGCTGGCGCTGGGGTTGATCTGCCCGTCCCTCCTCAGCTTTCTGAACGCCTTGGCGAGACGCTCTCCGTCGTCGACGTAGCCGAGGAACCTCCCGTCCATGAATATCCTGCACCCGTCCACCTGGAGCTTCTGGTCTGCGTCGCGGATTTGCCTGGCCCCGAGCTCCCAGAGCTTCTCTTCTACCTCCTGGGACGGAACGCTGACCGAGATGATAGCCGACAGCGCCAGGTTCTTGACAAGACCGCAGTTCACCCCTTCTGGGGTCTCGGAGGGACAGATCCTGCCGAAGTGGGTCGCGTGGAGGTCTCTTGCCTCGAAGTTCGGCTGGCTCCTGCTGAGCGGCGACTGGACGCGCCTGAGGTGGCTGAGGGTGCTGAGGTAGTTGGTCCTGTCGAGGAGCTGCGTCACCCCGACCTTTCCCCTGCCCCAGTTCCCCGTGGCGATGGCGTTGTTGAGCTTGTCAGTGATGATGCCTGTCCTGATCGCCGCGCCCACCACGTTGCCTCCGCGCTTCTGGCCCGTCCGCTCCAGCTGGTACTTCATGTCCCTGACCAGGTTGCGGAACGCCGTCCTGAAGAGGTCGGCGAGCATCTGGCCCGCGAACTTTATCACCTTGTTGCCGTAGTGGTCCTTGTCGTCCGCCTCGATCCATCCGAGCCTCAGCTCCAGGAGCTTGCACGCCGCTTCTCCCATGAACATCGATTTGTCGAAACGCCTGTCGGGCGTCTTCCCGAGGTGCGGCAGGAGCCCCCAGTCGAGCATCGATTGGGCGCGCTTCACCCTGAACTCTTCGAGCATGCCGTGGGCCACCCTGTTCCCTATGAACACCAGGGCGTCCTTCTCCGTCGGGGCCTCGCTGGCCTTGTCGAACGAGACTTCCAGCAGGTCTTGGATCTCTGCCTTCGGGGAGACGGCGTCGGCGATCTCCTTGTCCGACTTTATGCCCAGCGCGCGCATGACGATGACGTAGGGGAGGTCCACCGGGCAGCTCGGAACCTTGACGTTGACGGCTCCGTCCTGCTTCAGCGTGAGCTCAAGCTTTGACCTGTATCCGACCACCGAAGAGTAGACCCTGGACTTGTAGGTGGTCGCCCCGGCGAGCTTCTCAGCGTCGACCAGAATCTTGTTGGGGGACAGGTCCTCGAGGCCGACGATCACCCTTTCGGCTCCGTGGATGATGAAGTATCCGCCCGGGTCGTTGGGGTCCTCGCCCGATTCGATCAGCTGCTCGCGCGTGCGGTTGGACAGCTGGCAGAGCTCTGACTTTACCATCACCGGCAGGTCGCCGATGTGCTGGCGCGTAGTGTCGCGCGGGAGCCCCTCCTCCTCAATGGTCATCTCGAGGAGTATCGGTGCCGAATAGGTCAGGTTCCTGAGCCTTGACTCCATCGGGAGGATGCTGCTGACGGAGCCGTCTATCTCGACCACCCGCGGAGAGCCGAGTGTGAGCCTGCCGAGCTTTATCTTGTAGGGAGTGCTTACCGTCTCGATTTCGACCTCCCCGATTTCGTCTATGATGTTCTGCAGCCCCCTTGTGACGAACTCGTTGTAACTGTTCAGGTGCTGGCGCGCGACCCCTTCCCTCTGCAGCAGGTCGCTGAGTATGACCCAGTAGTTCGAAGTCGCGAATTGTTTGCTCAACTCTATCCCTCCACCACGTACCTGTAGTAGGTGCTCGTCCCAGCGGTCTCGCTGGACCTGGTGATCCTGACGAAGTCGCCCGGCTTGGCGCCGACCTCTTTTGCGATCGAGTCAGTGGACTGGATGTAGGGGAACTGGGACGGAGAGGAGTTGAACCTCGAGACGACCTGGGCCGCCTCTTCCTTGGTGAGCAGCTCGTGCTTGGGGATCAAGAAGTGGGTGCTGACCTTGAAGGCTGGAACTTCGTCCTCCACCTTCTTCCGTCTGACCGTCTTCTTGGTGGTTACTATGCCGTCTTACCCCCATTGATAATACAGACTAAGTGGCGCGAACAATACACGTAACAGGGCCCCATGAGAGGCGATTTTTGTCGCGTATTTAGATTTTACTGGGTGGGTGCCCGCGTCCGTTTCTGCGACGGCAAGGACCGGACAGGGAGGGACAAGCGTATCGAAGTCACCCTCCTGACGCCTTGTCCCAATGGACAATGACGGGGCCGCTGAGACGAGGCTACT
>JAKASK010000004.1:53912-103290 GCA_021819105.1 archaeon | reverse complement strand
CCCACGGCGGGTTCACATGATGAAAAGGAACGGAGTATCAACCGGTGGAACAATCGGTGTACTAATCATCGGCTTGCTCGTGGGCGCCGGCATAGTCTACGCGGCCGCGCCCTCGATCTTGCCTTCTCAGGTTACAACAGTCAATGGCAACTCGTTCTGCAACGGAGGGACATTCACCATAGGCAACCTGGCCGACACTTCAGGCGCCCTTTCGGCTCAGGGGATCGCACAGACCAACGCACTCACGATGGCGATATCAGACATCAACGCCTACTCGGCGACGACCGGATGCCACGTCACCTTCAGGCTGAGCTCCCTCGACTATGCCCACGACCCCACGAAGGCCGTGCAGCAGGTCCAGGCGTTCAACACAGCCGGGGTGACTGCCATTGTCGGCCCTCTCGACAGCGACTCCCTCATCGCGATCCAGCAGACCGTCAACCAGGACCACATAGTCACTGTCAGTCCTTCGTCTACCAGCGCAGTCATCGCCAACCGTGACCCTACTACCAACTACGTCTTCAGGACGGTCCCGACAGACGCGTACCAGGCTAAGGCCGACACGGCCGAGCTCCTGTCGCAGAACGTCAAGGACCTCATCGTCATCAACTTCTACAGCAGCTACGCCGGCGCCCTGGCCAACGCGACCATCGCCGACTTCACCGCTGCAGGAGGGCATGTACAGGACCAGATCCAGTACCAGATCACCACTACAGACTTCACCCCAGTCCTCAACCAGATGATTTCCGACTGGAACAGTGCCATCCAGACCTACCAGCCGAACCAGGTAGCAATCTTTGCGGCAAGTGAAGAGGAGATCAGCTCGCTGCTGCTACAGGCCAACGCGAGCTCGACCTACAGTCCCCTCCTGCACACGCCTCAGCCGTGGTACGGCGTCGACGGCGAGTCGCAGGACACGGTCATATCCAACTCTTCGATCGCAGGAAACCTGGTCGCCCAGGTGAAGCTGGCGGCTACAGTGTACAACGCCCCGAGCAACCAGAAGCTTGCGAACTTCTCCGCGAGGTTCCAGGCCGCCTACAACCAAGCCCCGCCATCGTATGCTCAGGGAGCCTACGACGACGCCTGGCTGATCGCCCTGTCGGCGTTGGCAGCCCAGTCGTCTAGCGGCTCTGCGATGAAGGCGGTGCTCCCCAGCATAGCGAACAACCTCTTCGGTGTCACAGGGTGGCTCGTCCTCGGGCCGCACGGTGACGCATACCCAACATTCGGCTACCAGATCTGGCAGGTGGTCCACTGCACGACCAGCTGCCCGGCAGGCTACATAGGGACCGCGCCCGACGTATGGGTTCAGGTAGGGACCTACGACCTGTCGTCCAACTCGGTGACCTGGGCAAGCCCCAACTATCCGCAGAATCCGTAAGGTTCCACCCCTTTCCTTTTTGTCGTGGGTCATAGATGACCGACGTCCTCAAGGCTGAAAACATATCGAAGTCCTTCGGGATGCTGAACGCCTTGGACGAGGTGTCGCTCACCGTCCAGGAGAAGACCCTGACGATACTGATCGGTCCGAACGGCTCTGGAAAGACCACCCTGATCAACGTCATCATGGGCTACCACAAGCCCGACAGCGGGACCGTTTCGTACAGGGGGAAGGACATAACCGGCTGGAAGCCGCACAAGATCTACCGGCTGGGCCTCGCCCGAACCTTCCAGATACCCTCTCTCTTCTGGAAGCTCACGGTCCTTGAGAACCTCCAGGTCGCGGGCAAGGACAACCCCGGCGAGTCGTTCTTGAAGTCCATCCTCCAGAGGTCCTGGGCCAAGGCAGAGGAAGAGACGACCAGGAAGGCGTTCGGGCTCCTCGAGATACTCGGCCTGGAGAAGGTGTGGGACTCCCAGGCGTCGAAGCTCAGCGGAGGACAGATGAAGCTGGTCGAAATCGGGAGGGCGCTCATGAGCGACGCGACCGTCCTGCTGCTCGACGAGCCGGTCTCGGGGGTGAACCCCACCCTCGCGCACGAGATATTCGGGAAGCTGATAAGCCTCAGGGACAAGCTGGGGGTGACCTTCCTGATCGTCGAGCACCGGCTGGACATCGCGCTCGCCTACATCGACTACGTGGAAGCCCTGGCCTACGGCAAGGTAATCGCCCGGGGGCTCCCGGACAGCGTGATGTCCGACCCCAAGCTGATAGAAGCGTACCTGGGGGGTTGAAACATGCTCAAGGTCGACAACGTCTCTTCCGGATACGGCAGGCTCCAGATACTCTCCGACGTCTCCCTCGAGGCCAGGCCCGGAGAGGTGACCGTGGTAGTAGGCCCGAACGGCTCCGGCAAGAGCACCCTGCTGAAGACCATCGCCGGCCTCACCAGGATCTACAACGGGACTGTGACCCTCGACGAGAAGGAGGTCTCGGGCCTTCCGCCCCACGAGATCGTCAGGAGAGGCATCGCCTACCTTCCCCAGACAGAGAGCACCTTCGCGCAGCTCACAGTGGCAGAGAACTTCAGGATGGCCGCATACACCGTCAAGCAATCGGACTACCCCCGGCGGCTCGAGGAGGCGCTGGGGCGCTTCCCAAGGCTCTCGGAATACATGGGGACGAAGGTGCAGAACCTCAGCGGGGGAGAGAGGCAGATGGTGGCCATGAGCATGGCCATGATGCGGAGGCCGACGGCCGTGCTCTTCGACGAGCCTACGGCCAACCTGTCGCCCAAGTTCGCGACCCAGGTGCTGGACACCGTGTCTTCTCTGGCGAAGGACTCGAAGATGATCGTGGTGCTCGTCGAGCAGAACGCGAAGAAGGCCCTGGAGGTGGGCGACCGCGCGTACCTCCTGGTAAGCGGGAGGAACGCCTTCCAGGGGAGCGCCAAGGAGCTGCTTTCCCACGCGGAGCTGGCCAAGATGTACCTCGGCCTCAGGGCGGCATGAATGCAGCGGGCTCCGGCCTCACCCTCGCCCTCCGCCCTGTGGCAGCCTAGCTTGGAACGAATATATACGAACTCCCGTCGAGTTTCATCTGAGACAGCTCTCAGGTTCTGGTGCCAGGACATTGCCATTGGATGACCTGATGTGGGTCGAGAAGTACAGGCCTTCGAGCCTCGCCGAACTCGTGGACCATGAGACGATCAAGCGGAGGCTCCAGGCCCTTCTCCAGAAGAAGGAGCAGCTCCCCCACCTCCTCTTCGCCGGGCCCCCTGGCTCAGGGAAGACCGCCACGGCCGTGATCATCGCGAGGCTCATCCTGGGGGAACAGTGGCGCGACTACACGCTCTCACTGAACGCCTCGGACGAGAGGGGCATCGACGTGGTGCGGGAGAGGATCAAGACCTTCGCGCGATACACCGACAGGAGGGAAGGGGTCCCCTATCGGCTCGTAATCCTCGACGAGTCAGACGAGATGACTGCGGACGGGCAGACCGCCCTCCGAAGGATCATGGAGGAGTACTCGGCGCACACCCGGTTCATCCTCATCTGCAACTACTCCTCTGGGATAATCGAGCCTCTTCAGAGCAGGTGCGCCATCTTCAGATTCCAGAGGCTGGACGAAGCCTCTGTGACCGGGCACCTCGCCCAGATAGCGAAGAAGGAGCGGCTCAAGCACGCCGGAGACGCGGTGTTCGGCGCAATCTACGAGGCCACCCAGGGGGACCTCCGCCAGGCGATCAACCTGATGCAGGCAGCGTCCGCATCGGGAGAGCTGGACATGGACTCGGTGAAGTCTGTCTCGGGGGCCACTGCGAAGTCGCGGGTCGCCGAGATAATCGGCACCGCCCTCGACGGCGACTTCGAGGGCGCCCGGACCAAGATGGTCGAGCTCACCAGGGTCTACGGCGTCCCAGAGAGGGACTTCCTGAAGTACGCCAACGAGGCGCTGGGCGCGCTCAAGGTCCCCGACATGGCGCGGGCCATCACGATCTTGGCCGAGTACGACTACCGCCTGGTCCAGGGCTCTCAGCCGGAGCTGCAGCTGACGGCGATGCTGGCCCAGCTCTCCGCCCTCAAAGGCAAAGGGGACTAGGTTGGACCTGGGAGTCCCGAGGGGCATAGACGACATAGACCCCGTCAGGTTCGCAGCGCAGGCCAGGGTCCGGTCTGCCTTCGAGTCGGTCGCCAGGCTCTACAACTTCCAGCTCATGGAGCCGGCCTCCCTCGAGCACCTCGGCGTCCTGAGGGCCAAGAGCGGCGAGGGGGTCGACAAGGAGATCTACGCCTTCAAGGACAAGGGAGACCGCGACGTCGGGCTCCGCTTCGACATGACCGTGGGCATCACCCGCTACGTCTGTTCCAGGAAGGACCTGAAGCTCCCGGCCAAACTGGCCGCCTCGGGGGGGATCTGGAGATACGACGAGCCCCAGTACGGGAGATACAGGTGGTCGCACCAGTGGGACCTGGAGATCTTCGGCCCTCCTTCGGTAGAGGCGGACGCGGAGGTCATCGACGCCGGGGGGGCAATCCTGAGGCGCCTGGGGCTGTCAGGCGCCACCATCAAGGTCGGTGACAGGAGGGTGGTGGAGGAGTTCATCCGGAAGGACCTGAAGATAGCCGAAGAAGCGCGCGTGGTCGAGCTCATGCGCGCCCTCGACAAGGTCGAGAAGAAGTCCGCCGCAGACCTCAGGAAGGAGTACGCAGCCAAGGGGTTCGCAGGGGACCAGGTGGACCGGCTCCTCGAGTTCGGGGGGGTGAAGGGGCGCCCCGACGCCGTGCTGGCCAGGTTGGCGGAGCTGCGCCTGGGGTCTGCGGGCGAGCTTGCCCTGCTCGCCGACATGCTGGACGGCAGGAACCTGAAGAGCGTGGAGTACAACATGAGCGTAGTCAGGGGGATCGACTACTACACAGGCATCGTGTTCGAGGCGACCGACGACAGGAACCCCCGGCTCGGCTCCCTGTTCGGCGGCGGAAGGTATGACGCCCTGCCGAGGATCTTCGGCAGGCCCGAGCTGTCCGCCACAGGGGCCGCCGGAGGGATAGAGAGGATGGCGCTTTCGATAGGGCCCGGGGGCGAAGCGGGGACAGTGCTGGTCTACGTCGCCGTCCCAGGACCGGCCACGGCCAAGGACGCGCTCAGGGTGGGGAGCGCCCTGCGCGAGAAGGGGGTACCATGCGAGGTCCCACTCCAGCCGAAGTCCCTCTCCAAGCAGATGGAGGACGCGAGCCGCATGGGCGCGTCCTGGGCGGTCATCGTCGGGGAGAGGGAGGTCAAGGCAGGGGGGGTGACCCTGAGGGACATGAAGAGCCGCAAGGAGGAGCTCCTCCCGCTCGAAGCAGCCCTCGCGCGCATCGCCGGCAGCTGATGGGCGCGGCATAATCTTTAATCCAAGGGCCTCCGTCATCCATGTTGCGCGATGGAAAGAGCGATAGTACTGGTGAACCTGAGCCCTGGCACCGAAGAACAGAGCATATCGGCCCTCCGAGGGATGGCCGGGATCACTTCGGTCTACCAGCTGTACGGCCTCTACGACCTCCTGGTGATGGTCGAAGGGGCGGACGACCAGGCCGTGAAGTCCATCATAGCCGACCACCTCAGGTCCAAGCCCGGCGTCGTCTCCACCATCACCATGAAGATACTGACCTAGGCGTCAACGTTTTAACCCGACAAGGACGGCCGGAGCTTGTTGCCGCCCAGGATACTGGTGACTGGGGCAGCAGGGCAGATCGGTTCCGAGCTCGTCGCGGCCCTCAGGAAGAGGTACGGGGGGGACACCGTCGTCGCCACAGACAAGGCGGCCACCAGGGCCCAAGTTTCCGCAGGGGTCCTCGAGCAGCTCGACGTGATGCACCTTTCGTCGGTAGAGAGGGCGATGAAGTCCCATCGCATCGACACGGTCTACCACCTCGCCGCCATCCTGTCCGCCACGGGGGAGGCGAACCCTGACCTCGCCTGGGACGTCAACATGGACGGGCTGAAGAACATCTTGGACGCGGCCTCCAGGCAGGGGGTCCGAAGGATCTTCTGGCCCAGCTCGATCGGAGTCTTCGGCCCCGACGCGCCGAAGGCGCTGGCCCCCCAGGACGCGGCACTCAACCCCACCACCATGTACGGCGTGACCAAGGTAGCTGGGGAGCTCCTCTGCGCCTACTACTCGCACAAGCACGGCCTCGACGTGAGGAGCGTGCGCTTCCCCGGCCTGATCAGCAGCGAGGCAAGGCCAGGCGGGGGGACCACCGACTACGCCGTCGAGATATTCTACTCCGCGCTCCAGACGGGGCGCTACGCCTGCTTCCTGTCCGAGGGGACCGTCCTCCCGATGATGTACATGCCAGACGCGCTCAGGGCCGCGGTCACTCTCATGGAGGCCGACCCCTCTGACGTAACGCTCCACACGGGGTACAACGTCGGCGCCATGAGCTTCTCGGCAGGGGAGCTCGCCGCTGAGATCAGGAACCACCTCCCTGGGTTCCAGGTGACCTTCGCCCCCGACTCCCGCCAGGCCATCGCCGACTCCTGGCCCAGATCCGTGGACGACTCCGCAGCCCGGAGGGACTGGGGGTGGAGGGAGGAGTTCGACCTCAAGGCGATGACATCAGACATGCTCACCAGGCTCGCCCAGAGGCTCGGGACGGGGCAAAAGACGTTTAACACCGCGGGCGGCCCGCGCCGAAAGCGATGAGAGACCCTACGTCGTTCCTTGGCGAAGAGTACCGGGAGCTCGTGCGCCAGGACCTTGACTGGAAGCTTAGGGTGCTCGGCGGCCCCAGCACCCCCTGGTGCATGGTCGACGGGAAGAAGGTGCTGATGTTCTGCTCGAACAACTACCTGGGGCTCAGCAACCACCCGAAGCTGAAGTCGGCCGCCCTTGAGGCAGTCAAGAACTACGGGGCCGGCTCGGGGTCCGTGCGGCCGATAGCGGGGAACATGGACCTCCACATGGAGCTCGAGAGGCGGCTCGCGAAGTTCAAAGGGGCCGAGGCGTCGCTGGTTTACCAGACCGGGTACGCGGCGAACTCTGGCCTGATCCCACAGCTCGCAGGGAAGGGGGACCTCGTCGTGAGCGACGAGCTGAACCACGGCAGTATCATCGACGGAGTGCGCCTCTCGCTGGCGGAGCGGAGGGTGTACAAGCACGGGGACGCCGACGACCTGTCGCGGGTCCTAGACGAGGCTGAAGGCTCCTCCACCGCCTTCAGGCGGATCCTGATCATCACCGACGGAGTGTTCTCCATGGACGGAGACATCGCCCCTCTCGACAGGGTGGCTGCCCTGGGGGCAGAACACGGGGCCATGGTCTATGTCGACGACGCCCACGGCGAAGGGGTCCTCGGGGAGGGCGGCAGGGGCATCGTCTCCCACTTCAGGCTCCCAAGGGACAGGGTCCACGTAGAGATGGGGACCTTCTCCAAGGCTTTCGGGGTCGTCGGCGGACACATATCCGGGTCCCAGGACCTGGTCAACTTCGCCTACAACAAGTCGAGGACCTGGCTGCTGAGCGGGTCGCACCCCCCCGCCGTCGCTGCCGCGTGCCTGGCCGCCGTCGACGTGCTGGAGTCGGAGCCTGAGCACGTCAGGAGGCTCTGGGAGAACACCCAGTACTTCAAGAAGGCGATGGTGGACCTGGGGTTCGACATCGGTAAGAGCGAGACCCCCATCACCCCCGTCATGGTCGGAGAGAGCGCCAAGGCGAAGCAGCTCAGCTCCAGGCTCTTCGAGGCGGGCGTCTTCGCCCTCCCGATAGTCTACCCCATGGTCGCCCAGGGAAGGGCGAGGATCAGGACCATCATGAACGCCGCCCTGACCAAGGAAGACCTTGACTTCGCCATCGGCGCCTTCGAGACCGCGGGGAAGGAGCTGAGGGTGGTCCCCAGGGCCGCTTCATGAACCCCAAGGGCAAGGGTTCCTGCCAAGTTGAGTAGCCCATGACTTTCAGATATCTCCCCGACGTCGCCCTGGCGGACATCGCCTTCGAGGCCGAGGCGGACTCTCCGGAGGGGCTCTTCGAGTCCTGCGCCATGGCGCTGACCGACATAATGGTGGACCCGGGCACCCTCAAGGCGAAGGTGGCCAGGGAGTTCTCCCTGGACTCCGGTGACCTGGACCGGCTCCTGTACGACTTCCTCACAGAGCTGATAATCGCCAAGGACGTCGACTCCCTCCTCTTCAAAGATTTCTCGGTCAAGATCGACCCCGGAGGAGGCGCCCTCAGGGCGTCGGCGAAGGGGGAAGCCATCGACAGGGAGCGCCACAGGCTCAGGAACGACGTGAAGGCGGTGACCATGCATCTGTTCGGCGTGAAGCGCGAGGGGAGGCTCTGGACGGCGACGGTGGTCCTCGACATCTAGGCTGCCTGCTCCAAACCCTTTAAGAGGCGAAGGAGGGCGTCCCGAAAGGGGTTCCGCGTGGCACAGACAGGCTCGTTCAGACAGGTGTCTGACGTCTCCTGGGAGATACCTGAAACTTACAAGCCTGGGATGAGGGTCCCCGCCAAGATCTACGCCACCCGCAAGCTGCTGGAATCCATGGACTCGGGGGTGATAGAGCAGGTGACCAACGTCGCCTGCCTTCCGGGCATCGTGAGGTCCGCCTACGCCATGGCCGACGCCCACTGGGGGTACGGCTTCCCCATAGGCGGCGTGGCCGCCTTCGACGTCGAGAAAGGGGTGATATCCCCCGGAGGGATCGGCTTCGACATAAACTGCGGGATGAGGCTCATCAGGACCAACCTGCGCTACCCGGAGGTGAAACCGAAGATCAAAGAGCTGGTAGACCTGATCTTCAGGCTCGTCCCCGCCGGGGTCGGGGTCAAGGGGTTCCTGAGGGTGAGCGAGCCTCAGTTCGAAGAGATAATGAAGTACGGCGTGAAGTGGTGCGCCGAAAACGGCCAGGCGTGGGAGGACGACCCTGCCCACGTCGAGGAAGGGGGGTACATCAAGGGCGCTGACCCGTCCAAGGTGAGCCGCCAGGCGAGGAGCAGGGGCATCGACCAGCTGGGCACCCTCGGCTCCGGAAACCACTACCTGGAGATCCAGGTCGTGGACCCGGCGAGGCACTTCGACCGCGAGCTCGCCAGGCGCTTCGGAATCGTGGACGAGGACCAGGTGATGGTGATGGTCCACTGCGGGAGCAGGGGTTTCGGGCACCAGATCGGGAGCGACTACCTCCGTGTGTTCGACGGGGCGATGAAGAAGTACGGCCTGGAGGTCAGGGACAGGGAGCTCGCCTGTGCGCCCTTCGCTTCGAAGGAGGGTACGGACTACTACGGGGCCATGGTCTGCGCGGCCAACATGGCCTTCACCAACAGGCAGATCATCGTCCAGAAGGTGAGGGAGGCGTTCTCCAAGGTCTTCCACAGAGACGCCGAGGCGATGGACATGCACCTGATCTACGACGTCTGCCACAACGTCGCCAAGGTGGAGAACCACTCCTACGACGGGACCAGGGCAGACCTGCTCGTCCACCGCAAGGGGGCCACGAGGAGCTTCGGTCCTGGCCACCCTGACATCCCCGCCCCCTACCGCGAGATCGGGCAGCCGGTCATCATCGGTGGCTCCATGGAGACCGGCTCCTACCTGCTGGTCGGCACCGCGAAGGCCATGGAAGACACCTTCGGCTCCACCGCCCACGGCTCCGGGAGGACGATGTCGAGGACCGCGGCGAAGAGGGAGGTGAGGGGCGCCGAGCTCCAGAAGAGGATGCTCGACAGGGGGATCTATGTGAAGGCCGCGACCATGGACGGGCTGGCCGAAGAAGCCGGGATGGCCTACAAGGACATCTCGGAGGTGGTGGAGACCATGGACCGCGCCGGGATCTCCAAGAAGGTCGTGGCCCTGAGGCCGGTGGGCAACATCAAGGGGTGAGAGGCCGCGATCCCTGTCCACTTCCCAACCGACCCCGTCGGGCTGATCGTCTACGTCCTGGGCCTCCTCGTCCTCTGGGTGGTCGTCTCGATACCCGTGTACTTCGCGGCAAAGCTGGTGAAGGGAGGCGCCGCCCACTTCGGCGAGGCCATGGCCGCCACCCTGGGCGGAGTGGTCGTCTACTACATCGTATACTTCGTGGTGGCGGTCGCGCTCGGCGCGGTGATCGGGTCCTCGGCGGTCGCGTTTGCACTGCTGCTGGGACTCCTGGCCTGGCTCGCTGTCTTCAAGGGCTCCTTCCACACCGGGTGGCTCGGCGCCGTGGGGATTGTCGTGGTCGCCTGGATCATACTAATGGTCCTGGACCTCCTGCTGGTCACGATCTTCGGCGTGAAGTTCCCCAGCTTCTACCCGTTCTGAACCCCTAGCCTATGTAACCCGGCCGCTGCTCGCGCCCCTGCTGCGGCGCGGCCTCCCTCGACTGCTCGGCCATCGCCTGGAGTTGGCTGATGACCTTCTGGGTCTCTTCCGCCTTCTCCTTGAGCATGGAAGTGTCCACCGCAATGCCGACAATCCTGGAGAGGGCCTCCAGAACCACCTTCGAAGCTCCGGCGTCCACCACGTAGCCTGAAGTCTCGCCGAGCAGGCAGGCGCCCTCGAGCCCTCTGAGGGCCGCCACCCCGATGAGGAGCCCGTTCATCCCGCTGATCCCGCCGTCCTTCATCAGCGTGACCCCATTGTCCACCAGCGAGTCGGCCATGGCTTTGGACGTCCCGGCCCCGAAGACCCTGGGAGAGTTCGAGAATGAGCCTGTGATGTAGGCTGCGAGGGTATAGACCTTCTTCACCCCGCACTTCCTGGCGAACTTCACCACCGCGTCCGACAGCTCGTACTCCCCCTCCGAGGTGGTCGGCTGAGCGTCGGCTGTAAACACGAAGACCCCCTTCTTCCTGGTCTGTGCGAAGTAGAGCTCGCCCTTCGGGGGGTCGACGGTCCCGTCCTCCTTCACGCTCACCTGCGGAGGGAAGGTAGGGCTGGAGTACTCCGCTACCTTCCTCAGCTTCATCGAGCCGACGAGGTGGTCGGCGGCGAGCTTACCCACGTAGCCGCTCCCCGGGAGGCCGCAGATCAGTACGGACGCGCGGGGCTTCGGCACCTCGGTGACGCTCTCCGTTACAACCCCCTCGCCCCTGCGGCTCAAGCTTCGCCCTTCTTCCCGAGCTTCTCGCTCAGGTCTACAAGCTTCCCCTGGTCCATCACTTTGATCGAAGTCTTCAGCCTGAACCTCAGCCCCAGCTGCCGGAAGATCGAAAGCAGCTCCCCGCCTGCTATCCTCTCTGTCAGCCTCCCGTCCCTGATCATGCCTGCGAGCTCCCTGACCAGCCTCCCTGTCTCCTGCGGATAGAACGAGAACGCCGCATCAAGCACTTCGTCCCCCCTGTCGTAGAGCATCTCCTCTACGACCTGGCGGTCTGTCTTCTCCGCCTTTGGCTGGGCCGAAGCCTTGAGCTTCTTCCTGAGCTCCTCCATCTTCCTCCGCTCGAGGAGCTTCAGGTCCGCGTCTTCTTCCATGCGCTTGCCGGACCGAATCCGGTCGCCATAAAACGATTGCTAAGGGTGCGACCTCCCCGTCTGCTGGATAGGGCTCCGTAGCCCCATGAGACGTTTCGGCCCCAGCACGCATAATTGCCTCAGAGGCGCGCTACCTGTCCCTTGTCAGAGCGGCCAGCCTCGGGCCCGACCCAGGACGAGCTGCTCGGGACGCGTTTGTCGCAGATGTGGAGCGGGTATACTTGGAGAATCTAAAACACCGGATAGCGTCCGCGACCATATTCCAGTTGAATCCGACCCGTGCTAAGGTTGAGTAATCTTGATTGACTGGGTCGGGCAGCTAGTCTCACATGCCATGCAGAAGATGCAGTCCATCTCCCTGATGGGCTCGCACTTGTCGCTCCTGTAGCCGTTCCACTCCTCGCCCCCTTGCTCCAGGATCTTGTCTTTCCCCGTGCCGGCCTGGCCGGGGTTGAGCAGCCACTCGAAGACGAAGACAGGGCAGACGTCCATGCAGACCCCGTCGGCCACGCAGGACTCCCAGTCTACAGCCACCTGGCTCCCATGGATCCCGTTGGCTGTCGGGTAGGGCTTTCCCTCCCCGTCCATCCTGCTCACTCCTGCCGCCCTGATCTTGTGCCCGTTGTGCTCTCCTGTCACCGGGAACTGGTCGGGTTTCGAAAGGAAGTTCGGGTCGATCGGTGCTGACTTGTAGCCTACATCGCGAGTCAATGTCTGTCGAAAGGTCGTCCCGTCTAGGTGGTTATAAGTTTAGTCGTGAGATTGCAGGACTTCGTAGTTTCCGTCGGCCCCGAGCCTGTAGACTGTGATCGGCTTGAACGTGAAAATGCCGACTTCGGCGACGCCGGGGGTGGACTTCACCCTGACCTCTAGGCTCGTGGGGTCGTCCACGGGCTCGAAGAGGGTGTCGAGGATGACGTTCCCGTTCTCGGTGAAGTAGGGGTACCCCTTCGGCATGAGCCTTTCCTCGGGGACACCACCCAGCATCGAGAGCTTCATCTTCGCGCTCTCCCTCGCCATGGGGAGGACCTCCACCGGGACCCTCACCCCGTTGTCACAGAGCCTCCCCACGAACTTGTTCTCGGCGGCGACTATCGCAGTCCTCCTGGCGCTCCCCATGACCACCTTCTCCTTCAGAAGCGCGCCGCCTCCGCCCTTGATGAGGTTCAGCCCCTTGTCCACCTGGTCTGCGCCGTCGATCACGAGGTCGACGCTCCCCTTGAAGGGGACCAGGTTGATGCCGCACCTCGCGGCCACCATCTCTATCTGGGTGGAGGTCGGGACCCCGTTGACTGTCTTGGCCTTGGCCAGCACCAGGGGAGAGAGCTCTTCCAGGAGGGCAGCTACTGTAGACCCGCTTCCGAGTCCGAGCGTCATCCCGGGGGTGATGGCCTTGGCGAGCTCCTTGGCCACCCCCTTCAGAGCGTCCCTGAGCCGGTCCATCAGCTTTCCTGCTGCTTCTTCTCGATGTCTATCTGTTCAAGCCGCGTGAGCGCGTCCATCACTTCGTCCCTGATCTCCTTGACCCTCTTCTCCGACTCGCTCATCTCCGGCTTCGCCCTCCGTTCCACGGCGCGCTCGAGGTCCGTCCCCCTCTCGACCTTGGGGGCCGCCGCCTCCTTCTTCACTGGCTGAGGTGCGGCCGGACCGAGCCTCTGCTTCGCTGCGTCGAGGCGCGTCTCGATGTTCTGTATCTTGCTCTCGAAGAGGGACACAAGCTCTCCCCTGAGGCCCTCCAGCTCTCCCACCTCCACCACGAGCTCGACGTCCTTCAGCTTCGCCTGGAGGTCTTTGATCTGGTCGCTGTAGCGCTTCGAGATCATCTCCCTCTCCTCCCTCGTGATCCTCCCCTCGCTTTCGGCTTCGTAGAGCTTCATCATGGCCGAAGAGAGCAGGTCCCTTTCCACCATGATCGTCCTCATCTCCCTCCTGGACTTCTCAAGCTCGGCGGTTGTCACAGTCGACTCAGCCTGCCTCGCCCCAGGCTCATGCCGGGCCGCGACCGGCTTCTGGGCCCTCGGCCTGGTGTAGAACACCGCGTAGGCAGCCACCCCTCCGAGTCCGAGCCCCACGACCGCCGCGATAGCTATGGTGAGGACATCGACCATGTGACTTTTCCTTGCTTCCGCTCTGGCTGATTCAGTATAAAAGTAGATTCAGGACGAGGGCACTTAGTCCGGCGGCGGGGAGACCATGATTATGTTGTCCCCTCTTACGATCAGCGTCCCGAGGATGTTCGACTTGCCGTCCTCGGCCACCTCTTCGGCCTTCTCGAGGGCGAGGTTCATGTGCTGGTCGAACCCCTGAAGGTTGCCCCTGATTACTTTCCCGCCCTTCAGCTTGATGAGGACCACCTTCCCCATGCTCGACTCGAGCTCCTTGACGGCCATGTCGACGGACAAATGTCTCTTGAGCTGGCCATCTGAACTCATTTATTTAAGCAGTCATTTCGCCGAGCCCAGTTGAAGAGGTGGGTCCTGTCAAGGCGCGACTCCTTGGAGATGATCCAGAAGATCGAGTCTTCCGTGGGGCTGTCGCTGGGCCTCCCGAAGTCAGCCCAGGCAAACTGTGCCGAGCCCGAGGAAGGGGTGGTGTTCGTGAACTTGGACGGGTTCGAGTTCATCCAGGCCGGGGAGGCGTATCTCCCTTTCCTGGGGTCCGCCGGAACGCTGGCCCTCTTCCCATCGGCCGTGGTCGACGAAGGTGCGATCAAGTTTCTCATCAACGGAGCGGACGTGATGAGGCCGGGCATACGGAAGCTCGACGACTGGGGGGCCCCGGGGAAGATAGTGGTGGTCAAGGAGGAGAAGAAAGGGCGGGCCGTAGCCGTCGGCCCCGCGGCGGTGTCTGGCTCTGACGCCGCCGCAATGTCAAAGGGAAGTTGCATCAGGAACTCTCACCACGTCGGAGACAGGTTCTGGAACGCGCACAAGGCGCTCTGACCCGGTTCACTTTCGGGGACCCCCCTCCTATTTATTGGGAGAACAGAATTTCCGATTTCTGAACTATTCTCTACAACTCGGTCTAACTAATTCACAAGCATGATAGAATTGCGGGGCGCCCTATGCTTAATAATAGCCGAGAGGCAAGGAGAAACAACACCAAATGTCCGGAGTGATGCAAGAAAGGAAGCTCGAGGGCCAGAACAAGGAGATACTTCTGAAGGCGCTCGCGCTCAGGAGCATCGAAGACCTGCCCAAGATCCAGGAAGACGTGACCAACAAGACCATCGTCATCCTGAAGGTCACCCCGCTCGCTCAGAAGAGCCTCGAGGAGCTGAAGTCGTCCGTGGAACAGCTCTACGAATTCGCCACCTCCGTCGGTGGAGACATCGCCAGGCTCGGGGACGAGAGGGTGGTGATCACCCCTCCGGGCGTCCGCATCTGGCGCGGGCTCCAATAGGGTCACGACGGGTTTTCCCGGGCGTCCGCCACAGCCGGCCGGCGCTGCGAACCTAGGACACGAGGAGGTCGCCCGAGGCGAACGGTTTCATGACGATGTCCCAGGGCGAGATGACCCCTCGGGGACAGCAGAGAGTTCCTCCCTGGGAGCGGGCCATCAGCTTCGCGCATTCGCGGAGGGGCAGGTGCGGGTCGACATCCTCGGGATCGACCGGGCCCACCTCCACCACCCTGTCTTCGAACATCTTGGCGGGGGCCCGCTTTACCTCCTGCAGCTTCCGCGGGCTGAACAGGTAGCCTATGACCTCGCGGTCAGAGATGTACGCCTTGGTCTCCCCTATGAAGACCCTGCGGATCCGCTCCCTGAGCATCAGGCCAAGAGCCTCGCCCAGGGTGGCGTCCTTGGGGACGGAGACAGGCTGCGTAGCGACGTCTTCAGCGCAGAGGCCGGTGTCCAGGGTCCCGTCTTCAAAGAGCCCCAGCACTCCCGATAGCCCAACCATGCAGAACATGCTTCCGCTGGTGACGGCCGTGAAGCCGTACCTTTCGAGGTGGAAGACCTGAAGGAGGTCACGGAGCGTCCTAGTGGACTCGAGGGGAGGCATCAGAACGGCGTTTGCTTCGCTCGGCTTGAACATGTCCGAGTACCTGTCTCTAGGGGGAGCGTCGAACAGCGACTTCAAGACGCGATGACCGGCGACGAAGGCGACCTTGCCCCCGACGCGCACAGGCCTCGTCCTGTCCACCAGTATCAAGGCGGCTTCGGCCCAGTGGAACCGCAACAGCGAAGCGACCATGAACAGGGAGGAGTCGCGTTCGACCACGGGGGACGACCTCGTAAAGAGAGAAGGGAATGCCTTCCCGATGGCCGGACCGCCGAGGGCGCTTTCCAAGTTGAGCCTCAAACCGCATGCATCACCCTAACCTGTTAGGCCGCGTTCGGGTTAAAAACAATGCTCTTCTCATGAACCTCCCTGCTTGGGGAAGAAGCGTCGAATGCGCAGGCGTTCCCTGGCATACCGGAGCCCTAGTAGACCCTTATCGCTTCTTGGACCGCAGGGTGGATCGCGGGTATCCTGTATATCCGCTGGATCGAGTAGGCGAGGTTCTCCGTCTTCCGCTTGTCCCCGTGGTTGACAAGTACCAGCTGGAGCTTCGGCCTGACCTTCCCCACGAAGCGCACGAGCTGGTTGTAGTCGCTGTGGCCGCTGAACCCGTCGACCTTCTGGACCGACGCTCTGACGTCCACGATCTTGATCTTGCCGCCCTCGTCCATCAGGCTGGCCTGGCTCCCGCCGTCAAGGACCCTCCGGCCGATGGTCCCCTGGACTTGGTATGACACGAAGAGTATCTTGTTCTTCTCCGACGGGGCGAGGTGCTCGAAGTAGTCAAGCACCGGGCCTCCCTCCAGCATCCCCGACGTGGCCATTATGATTGCCGGCCCCTCCCTGTATGCCTCCTCCCTGTCGCTGGGGTGTTCGACTTCGGTGAAGTACTCGGACTTGAACGGGTTCACCCCCTCCTCCAGGATCTTGGCCCTCAGCTCCCTTGAGAGATAGTCGGCGTAGGAGACGTGTATCGCCGTCGCCTCGGAGATCATCCCCTCCGTGAAGACCGGTGCTTCCACCAGGACCTTGTTCCTCATGTACTGGTCGATCACGAGGAGGATCTCCTGGGCCCTCCCTACCGCGGGGGTCGGGATCAGCACCTTGCCGCCGTTCTTCAGGGTCCCGTTGATGGAGTTGACGAAGTTCATCTCCACCTCTTCGCGGACCGGCATGATGTCCTCCTTGTTGCCGTAGGTGCTCTCGGTGATGAGAGTCTCAACCCTCGGGTAGTTCCAGGTCGCAGAGTCGAAGAGCTGGGTCCTTCCATACTTGTAGTCCCCGGTGTACACTATGTTGTGGGCACCGTCGCCGATGTGCAGGTGGACGGTCGCCGACCCGAGTATGTGGCCCGCGTTGTTGAACACCAGCTTGATGTCCGGGGAGATGTCTGTGACCATCCCGTAGGGGAGCGTAATCGCATGCTGGATCTCGTTGCGGATGTCCTTCTGGTCGTAGATCAGGCGGCCCCCTTCTATCTGGGCAATCTTCACGAAGTCGTTCTGCAGCAGGGTCATAAGCGGCAGCGTGGGCTCGGTGCAGTAGACCGGGCCGTCGTAGCCGTACTTGTACATGGCGGGCACGAAACCCATGTGGTCAAGGTGCGAGTGGCTGACCACTATGGCGTCGAGGTCGTTGGGGGAGACGTCCGCCCAGTCGAGGCGCGGATATGCGTCCCAGGTGTTCCTCGACCCCGGATGGATTCCGCAGTCCAGCAGCACCTTGCTCTCGGCGGTCTCGACAAGGACGCAGGACCTTCCCACTTCCTGGAAAGCGCCGAGGGTCTTGATGGTGACGTGCTCCTCGGTAGCCATCCTGGGCCTGAAAATCGCCTCGCCGAGGTCACGGAGGAACTTCTCCCTGGCCTCGCTCCCGGATTTGAGCGCGAAGTATACGTTCTGTATTGCCGTGGATTTGATGTGGGGCGCCTTCCTGACCTTCACCTTCCACCCCGTCTGCTCCATCAGGCTCCCAAGGTCGAACCCGGCCTCCTGCGAGAGGAGCCTCGGGACCTCTGCCTCGACGGTGATCTCCCCGAGGGCGTCGTCGAAGAAGTAGTTGGACGCCCCGGCCTCTGGTGGGATCGTCCTCTCGAGGATCTGCCTGGCGTCGCTCTCCTGCTTCCTGATTGACTTCTCTGTCCTGGTGACGACGCGCTTCTTCAGCGAGTTGACGATCTCAGATATCACATAGCTGTTCTTGTGGAGATATGCGGGGTTCTTGGTGTAGAGGGCGATCCTCGGCCCCTCGTACTCTATCCTTGTGATCTGAGCCTCCGCTGGGATGTTGTTCAGAATAGCGCTCATCAGGCTTACGCCGCTGGCTTTCTGTTCCAAGACTAACTGTTAGATGTGAACTGGGCCAGGAGCTTGTCCTTCTCCGCTTCGCTCAGCTCCCTGAACCCTTCCTTGTCGAGGATGGCCACGTCGAAGTGGTCGCCCGTCGCCACGTTCCTCTTCGTAGCCGCGATAATCGCCTTCGCCGCCAGCGGGTATGCCTTCGCCGTGGTCATCCCCTCCTTGAACTCCGACTCGAGCACCCCGTAGGCCACCGGCGAACCGCTCCCGGTCGCAATCATCTTCTCCTGGTTCAGGGAACCGAAGATGTCCACATTGAACAGTGACCCGCCGCTCCTGTCGACCCCGCCCACCAGGACGTCCGCGATATACGGATAGTACCTGGACGAAAAGAGCATGTTGGATACGACCTGGGCCGCCGCCTTCACGGGCATCTGCCTGCCCTTCTCGATGCGGTACAGGTTGCAGTGGTACCTCAATGAGTCGACCACGTTCTGGGCGTCGGCGACCCCCCCTGAAATCGTCATCGCGATGTTGTCGTCGACCTTCAGGAGCTTCTTGCCTCTCTTGTGGGCGATGAAGCCCCCGGCGGTCACCCGGGTGTCGGTGGCGAGGACGACGCCGTCGGTGCAGACCAGGCCCACCGTGGTGGTGCCGTGATACACCGCAGACGCCACTGTTTTCTTGCCCACTTGGTTGTAATCTCTCGACATGTCCACAAACCTCTTCCAGAACGGATGAGAACCCGCGCGCTCCCGTTAGTTATTTAATCTTTCCAAGGCCCGCTCCGACCTGACCGCGCCCTGCCCGTCGGGGCGCGCAGTGGCCTTAAATCACTACCGCGACCGCTTCGCTTCGTGGACCCCATGTATCATCTGATGGAGCTGCCCACGAAGGTGCTCATCGGTGACGGGGTGATTTCCAAGCTCGGTGACTTCGTCAAAGACTCGTCGGGCGACAAGAAGGTGGTGATATCAGCCGGTTCCAACGTCGCAGCCAGGGTGAAGGACACCGTCGACGCCGCCCTGGGGGGCTCCCCCGTCTGGGTCGAGGTCGCCGTCGCGGACATGGCCAACGTCCGGAAGGTGATGTCCGCTGCGGAGGGTTCCGGCTGCATAATCGGGGTCGGCGGAGGCAAGAGCGTCGACGTGGGGAAGCTCGCCGCGTTCAGGCTCCACCTGCCCTTCTATTCGGTCCCCACCAGCGCCTCGCACGACGGCATCTCGAGTCCGTTCGCCTCCCTGAAGGGGCTCGACAGACCCTATTCCGTCATGGCGAAGCCCCCGGTGGGGATACTGGCGGACATCGGAGTGATCGCTTCCGCACCCCGGCGGCTGCTCGCAGCAGGGTGCGGCGACCTCGTTTCGAAGCTCACCGCGGTCAAGGACTGGCAGCTGGCTCACCGAGTCACGGGTGAATACTACGGGAGCTACTCGGCCAGCCTGGCGCTGATGAGCGCCAACGTCGTCATCGAGCGGTCGCGGACTCTCGGGAAGTTCGAAATGGACGGGGTCAGGGACCTTGTGGAGGCCCTGATAAGCACCGGGGTGGCTGCAGGGATCGCGGGGAGCTCCAGGCCCTGTTCCGGGTCGGAGCACCTATTCAGCCACTACCTCGACATGGTGGCGCCGGAAGCAGGGCTGCACGGCGAAAAGTGTGGCATGGGGACCATAATGATGGCAAAGCTCCACGGCATAGGCTGGAAGAGGGTGAGGTCGGCGCTCAAGAACGTGGGCGCGCCCGTGGAGGCGGCCCAGATCGGGATCGACGACTCGAAGGTGATCCAGTCGCTCGTGAAGGCGAGCTCAATACGCCCGGACAGGTACACAATCCTGTCGAGGAAGAAGCTGGACAGGAAGGCCGCGGCCTCCCTCGCGAAGTCGACAGGGGTTATCTAAGAAGTCTGGGCCTGCGCCTCTGCCTTCTTCTTCCTGGGCTTCGGCGCTTCCGGAGCGGGCTTCTCGGTTTCGGCGGCAGGCTTCTCTTCCTTGGGGGCCTCGGTCTTCGGCTGGGCCTTTTCGTTGGAGAACCTCTCGGTGAACGTCAGCCCAGTGAGCGATGGGATGAACTTGAAGACGTCGTTGGCGATCCCCCTCTTTATGATCTGGAGCCCTTCCACGAGGAAGAGGTCCTCCGGGATCGAGACCGCCAGCGCACCTTCGGCCATCTCGAAAGAAGCCTTGCTCCCGTCGCCCGCCAACCTCCTGTCGATGAGGGCCCGCACCTTGTCCTGGTCGGACTCCACCTTGCTGATTACCTCGAAGTCGTAGACTATGGACTTGCCAGCCAGCCTGTGGTTGAAGTCCACCTGGGCTCTCCCCGAGCCGATGAACCTCACAATCCCTACCCTGTTGTCCACATCGACCGAGTCGCCGACCGAAAGCTCATGCTCCCTGTCCCCGAACTTCCTGAGGGGTATCATCCGGAGCTGTGTCGGGTCCCTGTTCCCAAAGGCCTTCTCAGGCGGGAGCTCAATCTCCTTCTTGTCGCCGACCGTAAGCTTCGCCACCTCCGCGTCCAGCCCAGAGATCAGCCACCCCTCTCCCACGGCGACGAGCCTCGGCTCGTACTTCCTGGATTCCTCGAATATCTTCAGCTTCTTCGCCTCGGCCTCCACCGTAGACTCTATCCCCTCCCCGGTGTCCTTCACCCTGGCGGTGTAGTTGGCGAATATGAGGGTCCCTTTCTCGAGGGTCATGGAATTGGACCGGGGCCCGTCTTGGGTTTAAAGACTTTCAGTTGTGCAGTCCGGCCATCGTCTCGGCGATGGCTTTCAGCGTGGTCGTGACATAGCCCTCGTTGATCTGCCCCATGCAGCCGACCCGGAACACCCTGCCCGCGAACGGACCGAACCCCCCGGCTATGACCACCCCCCTGTCGTGGGCCATCGTCTTTCTGAACTTGGCGTCGTCCACCCCCTGTGGGTAGTAGGAGGCGACCACGGTCCTCGACCGGACGGACCTCTCGGCGACCGGCTTCAACCCCATGTTGGCCAGGCCGTCGTACAGGAGGGCGGACATCCTATCGTGCCTCTCCACCCTCTTCTCAAAGCCCTCCTCCAGGAGCTCGTTGAGTGCCTCGTCGAGGGCATAGACGAGCGGGAGCGCGGGGGTGAACGGGGTCTCGCCCCGGGAGCCGTACTCGATGTACCTTGGAATCTCGAAGTACCTAGTCTTCGGAGGCGAACTCTTCAGGAAGTCGACCACCCCTCGGCTCACCGAGAGGAGCGCTAGACCGGGCGGCGCCGCGATGCACTTCTGGCTCCCGGTAATGCACACGTCGACCCCCCACTTGTCCACCGGTATGGCGTAGCCCCCTAGGCTCGAGATCGCGTCTATGACCGAGAACGCCCCGTGGTCCCTCGCGAGCTTTGTCGCCGCCTCGACATACGGCACCGCGACCCCCGTGCTGGTCTCGTTGTGAACGAGGAACATCGCCTTGTACCTCCCCTGCTGCTCCATCGCTGCCTTCAGCTGGTCCAGGGTGGGCACCTTGCCAAACTCTGAAGTGACCCTGACGGCCTTCCCGCCGGCCATCTCCACGGTCTCTGCCAGCCTCGTGCTGAACTCCCCGAAAACCGGGACGATAGCCACGTCTCCGGGGCGGATCAGGTTCCAGACCGCAGCCTCGACTCCTCCCGTCCCCGAAGACGAGAACACGACTACTTCCCCTTCGGTCTGGAAGAGCCGCCTCGTCTTGTCGAGGACCCCCTTGTAGAGCTCCCTGAACGAGTCTCCCCTGTGATTGATTATGGGCCCCAGCATGGCCTTCATTACCCGCTCGGACACGTTGGTCGGTCCCGGGAGCATTATCAGCTTCTGCTTATCCGTGGGCTCCACCTGTCAGGTCCTTGCGGATAAGTGCTCTTACCCTCTCCACGCCTCCGAACCTCTTCACCAGCTTGGCCACCTGTGGGGGCACAAGGCTCTCCCAGTCCTTCCGTTCAAGAATCCTATCCCTAACGTTCGTTGCGGAGTACCTTCGCCTGTCCAGGTAGGGGACCGCCTTGACTTCCCTCCCTTCTTCTTTGAAGAGGAGGAAGGTCAGCGCGTCGTTGGTGAACACGACGTCGAACTTCGGCACCATCGACTCCAGGGTCGACACCCAGAGAGAGTGGGAGTCTGCGTCAGCGATGGGCATCGCCATCCACTTCGCGGGGTCGATGCCGTTCCCGTCGAGGGCGCTCTTGACCATGGTGATCCTTTCTGCGGCTGTAAATGGGTTGTCCCTCTCATGGCTCCGCTGGGCCGAGCCCACGACGATGTAGACGTAGTCGGCGTGGGAGAGGGCGTACCTTACCGCTTCGAGGTGCCCCAGATGGAACGGCTGGAAGCGGCCGACGAGCAGACCGACCCGCATCCGAACTCGATTTGCCGGCCCTCATGGCCTATTTAAGACAGCCCGCACCAGCACTTATCCTCCTCCCTTTCAGGCATGGCCGTGGAGCAGGTAGAGGTCGACGGGTCCCTGGGCGAAGGCGGGGGTCAGATACTCCGGACTGCGGTGGCGTTCTCGGTGATAAGGCAGGTTCCAGTTCGCGTAGTGAAGATCAGGGCCGGCAGGGAGGCGCCTGGGCTGAAGCGGCAGCACGTCTCTGCCCTGAGCGTCCTGGCTTCGATATTCGGGGGGACCCTCGAAGGAGCCAGCGAGGGCTCCGCCACCGTCAGGTTCGACCCAGGCAGGCAGCAGGTCGAGGTCCATTCCCTCGACATGGGGACTGCGGCCAGCATCAGCCTCGTACTCCAGGCCGTGATCCCTGCCGTCGCACTCGGCGGCTCGAAGCTGAAGCTGAGCCTGGCAGGCGGCACCGACGTCCCCTGGAGCCCGACCTTCGACTACTTCCGGTCGGTGGTCATCGGGGGGTACAGGGCCATTGGGATAGAGGCTGAGGTGCAGGTGCATCGTAGGGGGTACTACCCCAAGGGGGGAGGCGCTGTCACAGCTGAGGTCAGCGGGTCCAGGCCTCCTCTCCCCCTCGACATGACAGAACGAAAGGCGATAACCGGAGCCACCCTCGCAAGCAGATGCGGCATGCTCCCTAGGGCGGTGGCGGAGAGGCAGGCCGAGGCTGCATCGGATCGGCTAAGCAGGTCTGGAATCGCCCTTGACGCCTGTGAGGTGACAGAGGAGCGATCCAGTTCCCCCGGGACGTCGGTGACGATTTCCAGCGTGGGCGAAGGCTGCTTCGTCGGGGCTGACGCCCTGGGGGCGAGGGGGAAGCCGGCGGAGAGGGTGGGACTGGAAGCGGCAGAGAGGTTCATCCTGGCAGCGGAGTCCGGGGCCTGCATGGACGTCAACGTCGCAGACATGCTGATACCACTGCTCTCGCTCGCCCCGAGGCCTTCGCGGGTCAGGGTCCCTGCGGTCACCCCTCACCTGGAGTCGGGGCTCCGCCTCGCCGAACTGTTCACCTCCTGCACTTGGTCGGTGGAGAATGGCCGGAGGGGGGCGGTGGTCAGCGTCTTCCCCCGGGGCTGATGTCGTCAAAGACACAATGTCTAAAAGGGCGAGACTTCGCGGCCGGTCAGAATACAGATGTCCTACGAGCAGTACATGCCGGGCGCGACTGCGGTCGGCATAGCATACAAGGACGGCGTCGTCCTCGGAGCTGAAAGGCGCATCACTCTCGGGAACTTCGTGAGGAGCAAGTCTGGGAGGAAGGTCTTCAAGATCACGGACACGGTGGGGGCGGTGTGCGCCGGAATGGTCGCAGACATGCAGAACCTTGTGAAGGAGGTTGCGGTCTATTCGAAGCTGAAGGAGCTTGAGTCGAGTAGGAGCATGAAGCCCAACTCGGTGGCCAAGCTGATGTCCACTTTGATGTTCCAGAACAGGTACGCCCCCCTCCTTACCCAGGTCATCCTTGGGGGGGTGGGCGAGAAGCCTGTGGTCTATGTCCTGGACCCACTCGGGAGCGTAATCTCAGACCAGTATGCCACCGTCGGCACAGGAGAGGAGACGGCCATCGGGGTCGTCGAAGCGGGCTACAGCCCCACCATGACCCAGAAGGAGGCTCGCGACCTGGCCATCTCGGCGATCAAGGCGGCTGTGGCGAGGGACGCCATGAGCGGGAACGGTATCGATCTGCTCACGATAGACAAGACAGGGATCAAGGAAGAAGGAATCAACCTCTAGCCCGCCGGAGGCTCCGGCTCAGAGCCGAAGCGGGGCCATGAAGCTGCTTGCGTCGCCAGGACCCCAGCAAGGGGAGTTGCGGTCTATTCCGGCACGCTCTCGGAAGCTATCTTACCGTTCTCGAGCTTCACGAACAGGAACCTGTTGTCAGCGAAGACCAGGGTGAGCTCGTTCTCCTTCTCCTCCACAGTGAGCAGCGCCTTTCCTACGATTCCGTCGAACTTTGCCATTCGGAACCCTGGGGGACCGGGGGTGCGTATTTCTGTCTTGCCAGATCACTGGTCCAGATACTCTGTGATCTTCCCTGAACCGGCGGGGGGCTCGGCGCCGACAGGGCTCCCGGTCGACGCCCTGATCATCTCTCTGATCACCTGGTCGATGCTCCTGCTCCTCTGCCCTGCCTTGAGCTTCTTCAGTGCCCTATGGGTCTCGTCGTGGACTTTGACCGACTTCAATCCGCGGGTCAGGTCGCTGGGGCGACCCCTATTGAGCTTTCACGGGTGTACTGGTCCTCCCTGAAGTCAGAAGCACCCCAGCTTGGCCCCATTCGATCCAGGGCCGGCGTCAGGGCGGCCTGCGCCGAGGCAAGCCGAAGCCAACTCCAATGTCCCGGAGTCGGTTGTGACTCAGTTCGTCGCGAGTTCATCATCTACCCGGGAGCTTACTCCGGGCTATGACTGGGACGGCGTTCACCTCATCGTCGAAGGGGGCGCGGCCCCGGTTCCGATTAAGGTTTTGCGGGGGTGGACGGACCAGGGGGGTTGCCCGGACCCGCGGAAGATCGGCCTTTATCCACCCTCCCGTGACCTTCCTCCGTGGGGTTTCTTGACGGGTACAGGGTCGTGGACGCGACGCGCCTGCTTCCGGGGGGGTTCTGCACAATGCTCCTGTCAGACATGGGGGCCGAGGTGATCAAGGTCGAACAACCCGGTCTCGGGGATTACATGCGCGCCACCCCCCCGACGAAGGACGGGAGGAGCCCCCTCCACGCCTCGGTCAACCGGAACAAACTCAGCATAGGGATCGACCTGAAGACCAGGGACGGGAAGAAAGTGATGAGCCGCCTGCTGAGCACCGCGGACGTGTTCGTCGAGGGCTTCAGGCCCGGCGCCATGTCGCGCCTCGGGTTCTCCTTCCAGGCTGTCAGGGAGGTCAACCCGCGGATAGTCTACTGTTCCATATCGGCCTATGGGCAGGAGGGGAAGCTGAGCTCCATGCCGGGCCACGACATAAACTTCCAGGCCATGGCCGGGACCCTCGGCTACTCCGAAAGGTCAGGGGTCCCTCTGCTGCAGCTCGGCGACATGACTTCAGGGATGTACAGCGCCCTTGCCATAGTCGGGGCGCTCTCGAAGAGGAAGAAGGCCGTTCACATCGACGTGCCCATTGTGGGCTCCCTCCTTTCCTGGATGGTGATCCCTGCGGCGGCCTACCTCGCCACGGGCAAGGCTCCCAAGGAGGGGCACAGCCTCGTGTTCGGCTCCACCCCCTACTACAACGTGTACGGGACTTCTGACGGCAAGTACGTGGCGGTCGCAGCCATCGAAGAGGTGTTCTGGAGGAACCTCGTCGGGGCCCTCGGCGTCCCCGAGCTTGAGCACATGCGGTTCGGCACCCCCCGGGAGAGGGCGCGCGTGACGTCGGAGCTCAGGCGGGTCTTCGCCACCAGGACGAGAGACGAGTGGGCGGAAGCGCTCATGCACAGAGACACCTGCACGACGCCGGTCCTCACGGTCGAGGAGGCGCTGACAAGCGACTGGGCCAAGGGGATGGCGATGCTGGCTGAGCTGGGAGGAGAGCTCGTGGTTAACGAGCCTGTGAAGTCTCGTCCCGCGATGCGGAGCCGTCCATTTACGAGGGCCCCAGAGCTGGGAGAGCACACAAGCGCGCTGATGAGGTCGCTTGGGTACTCGAAGGCAGACGTATCACGGATGCGAGAGCTGAGAGCTGTCGAGTGAAGGGCTCAGGCCCTCTGCAGCACGATGGCGAACCCCTGTCCGCCGCCGACGCACAGGGTGGCTACCCCGTACTCCTTTCCCGTCTCGTGGAGCTGCCTGGCAAGAGTCCCCACCAGCCTTGCCCCTGACGCCCCGAGGGGGTGGCCTATGGCGATGGCCCCGCCGTGGACGTTCACCTTCGAGGGGTCTAGCCCGAGCTCCCTCACCGCGTACAACACCACCACGGCGAATGCCTCGTTGATCTCCCAGAGGTCCACCTGGTCGGCCGCGATCCCGGCCTTGGCCAGCGCCTTCTGGGAGGCGGGGACCGGACCCTTTCCCATCACGCTCGGATCGACGCCCGCCCAGCCCATCGCCACGATCCTGGCCAGGGGTTTCACGCCGTGCTCTTCCAGCTTCTGCCTGGATGCGAGGGCGACCATGCTCGCGCCGGCGTTGAGCGGCGAAGAGTTCCCGGCCGTTATCAGGCCCCCGGCCTTGAACGAGGGTTGCAGGGCGGCCAACAGCTCAATGGTGGTGTCTCTCCTGATGCTCTGGTCCACGGCTATGACCTTCTCCTGTCCGGAGACCTCCACTTTCATCTCGAGGAGCTCCTCCTTGAACCACCCTTCGTCCACGGCCCTGGCCGCCTTCGCATGCGAGTCCACGGAGAACCTGTCCATCTCCTCCCTGGTGAACCCCTCCTGCTCGGCCAGCTTCTCGGCCGTCAGCCCCATCGAGTACCCGGTGCCCATCTGGTATCTCGCGTACTCGGGGCGGGTCAGGAGCCTGGTGTTCGGGGCGAGGGCGGGGTTGTTGGCCAAGGGGACGTGGGTCAGGTGCTCCATCCCTCCTGCAAGGACGACGTCCGAGTTCCCGGTCATGATCTCCATGGCCCCTTCGGCGGCGGCGTTCATGGACGAGGCGCAGGCCCTGTCCATCGCCATCGCTGGGACGGTGACAGGGAGCCCGGCCAGGAGGACCGGGTGCCTCCCTCCGTAGAGCCAGTTCTCCCCGGTCTGGAACGCGCATCCGGTGACGACGTCGCCTACCTCCTCGGGTCTGAAGGTAGTCCTTTCGAGGACTTTCCTGATGAGCATCGCCAGGGCTTGGTCCATCCTCAGTGAGTTGTAGACGTCGCGCTCTGGCTGAGACGGCCGCGAACGAGAGAATGGCACCCGGAGGTAGTCTCCGACGTACGCATCCCTCAGTTCCGCCAAAGCATCACTTCCCCTTGAACTCTGGTTTCCTCTTCCCGAGGAAGGCAGAGATCCCCTCCTTCAGGTCTTCCGTGGCGAACAGGAGTCCCGCCGCAAGCGCCTCCATCTCCAGGCCGTCGTCCATCGGAACGTCCGTCCCGTTTCTAAGCAGCGTCTTGGCAACCTTCACAGCCACCGGCGCCTGGCTTGACGCGAGCTCGGTCGCATACTTCACTGCAAACTCGTCCGGGTCTCCCGTCGAGACCAGCCGGTTGACCAGGCCAATTTCATAGGCTCGCTTCCCCTTTATCTTCTCGCTGGTGAGGATCATAAAGGACGCCTGGGAGACCCCGAGCAGCCTCGGCAGGGTGTGGCTCCCCGACCACACGGGGGCGAGCCCCCGGCTCAGCTCGGTGAACCCCATCTCCACATCCTCGGTCGCGACCCTGACGTCGCAAGAAAGGGCGAGCTCCAGCCCGCCGCCCAGGACATGCCCCTTCAGCACCGCGATGGTGATCTTCGGCAACTCCGAGAGCCTCCTCATTATCCTCGCTCCCTTCCTTGCGAAATCCATGAACGCCGCCGAGCTGCTGAAGAACTGCGAGAAGTCGGCGCCGGCCGAGAACACCGGGCCTTCTCCGGTGACCACCACGGCTCTGACCGCCTGGTCGGCGGCGAGCTCTGCCACTATGGCGTCCAGCCGGTCCAGGACCCGACCGTTGATCAGGTTCAGCCTGGGCCTGTTGACCACGATCCTAGCCACCCCGCCGGGGAGCCTCTCAAGACGGACTTCGTCTCCTCCGCCCTGGGGCTTCGACACCTGGGCCTCTGGCTGCGCTACCTTCGCCTCCTCTCTCGGAGAGAGCCTGCCTTCGATCGCGTCCCTCATCTTCCCCTCGGATATGGACCTCGCAGGGGCGAATATCGAGCAGCCGAACTTCGAGGCCAGCTCCTCTAGCTTCGCCTTCACCTCGGCGTTGCTCAGGTCTTTGGCCACAGTGATGGGTCCAAAAGGCCTGTTCATCCCGAGGACCACGCCCCTCTCAATGTCCTCGGGAGACGCCACCCCCTCCTCGATCAGCTTGACAGACTCGTTGATTTCAAGGGCGAAGATGTCCATGATCGATATCTTGTCCGTGGGCTCTGCCTTCGGGATGGCGGCCCTCCCGCTGGACCAGTCGTAGAACCCCCTGCCGGTCTTCTTCCCCAGCTGCCCGGCCTTCGCCATCCTCGAAAAGGTCTCCCCTTTGCCGTACTCGGGGGAAAGGGCGCCTGAGAAGTAAGCCAGGGAGTCTGCGCCGACGTCTATGCCTACGAAGTCGAGGAGCTCGTAGGGACCCATGGGGAGCCCCTGCCCCCTTGCGTAGGTGTCCACCTCCGCAGGGGACGCCACCCCCCTGTCCAAGAGGAGGCAGAAGAAGAGGGTGTCCGCCGCGTTGATCCTGTTGACTATGAATCCGGGGCTGTCTCTGACGACCCTGACGGGGGTCCTCCCTATCTTCTCGCATACTCTGACCACCTCTTGGACGACGGAGGGGTCGGTCTTCTCGCCGGGTATCACCTCGACCAGCTTCATCGACATGGGCGGGTTGAAGAAGTGCATGCCGACCACCCGCCCGGGCCGAGAGGTCGCCGAGGCCAGCTCGGAGATCTTGATGTTCGAAGTGTTCGAAGCGAGGATGGCGTCCCTGGGCGCGAGCGCGTCGAGCTCCTTGAAGACCGCCTTCTTGAGCTCCTGGGACTCGGGGACAGCCTCCACCACAATGGCGGCCCCTGCGACCGCCGACGCCATGTCTCCGGAGTACTTCATGGCTGAGAGTGCCGCTGCTTCCTGCGCCTTTGTGATCTTCCCCCGCTCGACAAGCCTGGCCAAGCTTGCCGACACCCTCCCCCGCGCCTTCTCTAGGGCCTGGGGGAACTTGTCCATCAGGGTGACCTCGAATCCGTTGACTGCGAACAGCTCGGCAATGCCGTGCCCCATGTCTCCCGCGCCGATGACCGCGACCCTGGCGCTCTCCAAGGCTCTCTAGACCCGCCCCGGGCGCGCCCCTCTTAATTCCCTTTCCACCGGAAAGGGTGGTCTCCAAAAAGTGACGGCGTATATAGCCCCCAGCCTCCGCCATGAGGCCATGAGCACCCTTTCCCCCACGGCTTCAGACTACGTGATAACCGTCTCAGAGGAGCAGGAGGCGTTCCGGAAGGCAGTCAGAGAATTCGCCGAAAAAGAGCTCGCACCAGTGACCCAGAAGATCGACAGGGAAAATCAGATGGACATGAGCCTGGTCAGGAGGGCCGCTGAGCTGGGGCTCTTCGGGGTGCCTTTCCCCGAGCAGTACGGCGGCGGCGGCGGGGACGACCTCTCGCTTGTCATAGCCACCGAGGAGATAGCCAGGTTCTCGGCAGCCTTCTCTGCAGTGATAGGGGCCACCTACCTCGTGTCGACCCCCATCTTCCTCTTCGGCAACGAGGAGCAGAAGCGCAAGTACCTGGTCCCAATCGCCAAGGGCGAGAAGATAGCCGCCCACGCGATGACCGAGCCGGGAACCGGCTCCGACGTCGCAGCCATCACCACCAACGCCAAGAAGGTGGGGGACAAGTACGTAATCAACGGGAAGAAGATGTTCATCACGAACGGCGACAAGGCAGAGGTCTTCCTGATCTTCGCCAGGACGAGCCCCAAGGAAGAAGGCAAGAGGCACCACGGTATCACCGCGTTCATCGCCGAGAAGGGGATGCCAGGGCTGAACGTCGGTCAGCGGACCGATGTCATAGGGCTCAGGGGGGACCAGCCCGTAGAGCTGATGTTCGACAACCTCGAGGTCCCCGAAGCCAACGTCGTGGGCGAGGTCGGCAGGGGGGTCAGAATAGCGCTCACCTGCTACGACCACGGAAGGGTGGGGGTCGCCGCCCAGGGGACCGGGTTGGCACAGGCGGCGCTCGAGGCAGCGCTGAACTACTCCACACAGAGACAGACCTTCGACACCTACCTCCTCAGCTACCAGCAGGTCCAGTTCAAGATCGCAGAGATGACGGCTGCGGTCCACACCGCGAGGCTCCTGACATACTGGGCGGCAACGCTCACGAAGAAGGGGAAGGACTTCATCAAGGCGTCCTCCATCGCGAAGATAACGGCCACCGAGGCCGCCGAGAAGAACGCCCACATGGCCATGCTGATCATGGGGGCTTACGGGGTGTCCACCGACAGCCAGGTCGAAAGGATGCTACGGGACTCCCAGATCATCAAGACATACGAAGGGACCAACGACATCCAGAGGCTGACCATAATGAAGGAAGTCGCCAAGGAGATGGGCGTCCTCGGCTAGGCGTCAGGCCCGCGCGGCATTGAAATACGAGTGAAGGTCTGAGAGCGAGAGCACATATGAGCCGGGTCGCCGTAGTGGGGGTCGGGCACAGCAGGTTCGGCAGGAGGACCGACGTCAACCTGGGCGAGCTCGCCTTCGAGTCGATCAAGCAGGCTGTGGATGACGCAGGGGTTGACAGAGGCGACATCGGGAACGTGGTGGTCGGCAGCGCCGGAGGATGGTACGAGGAATCTCTCCCTGCGGTCGTCGTAGGGGAGTACGCGGGGCTGAGCGGCGCCGGGACCATGAGGGTAGAAGCGGCCTGCGCCAGCGGGAGCGCCGCCGTGAAGGCAGCCTACAACAGCATCGTCAGCGGCGAGACCGACGTAGCCATGGCCGTCGGCGTCGAGAAGATGACGGAGGTCGACACTCCGACGTCGGTGGAGCTCATCGGAAGGGCCGGCTCTTACATGTGGGAGTTCGAGAACTACGGCATGACCTTCCCTGCCTACTACGCGCTGTACGCCGTCGCCCACATGAACCGGTTCGGCACCACCGAAGAGGACCTTTCCAGGGTGTCGGTGAAGGCGCACCACTATGGCGCCATGAACCCCCTGGCGCAGTTCCAGAAGGAGATCACCCTGGAGAAGGCGCTGAGTTCACAGGTGGTGTCATGGCCCCTGAAGCTGTATGACGCCTGCCCCCTCTCCGACGGTTCGGCGGCCGTGGTGCTCGCCGCCGAGGAGACGGCGAAGAAGCTCACTGACACTCCGATATGGATCAGGGGGGTCGGCTACTCATCGGACACAGCCAACCTCAGCAGGAGGGACGACTACGTGGGGCTCCGGGCTGCCGTCAGGGCTGCGGCAAACGCCTACGCCATGGCAAAGGTGTCGCCGGGGGACATAGACGTGGCCACGGCCCACGACTGCTTCACCATAGCCGAGCTGATGGCCTACGAAGACCTCGGGTTCTGCAAGAAGGGCGAAGCTGCAAAGATGATCCGCGAGGGGCAGACGGAGGTCGGGGGGAAGATACCGGTGAACCTCGACGGGGGACTGAAGGCGAAGGGCCACCCGATAGGCGCGACCGGCGTCTCGATGGCGGTTGAGATCACGAAGCAGCTCAGAGGGGAGGCGGGGAGGCGCCAGGCCAACATCAGGAACGGGGTGGGCCTGGTCCACAACATAGGCGGCACGGGCCACTACGCCTACGTAACGATCCTGTCGAGGGGCTGAGCATGGACGAGAACCCCTACCTCCACTCCAGGCGGGCACTGCACCTCAGGTTCGACATCCCGATCTTGAAGACCAAAGAATTCTGGGACATGCTGAGGCAGGGGAAGCTTGTCACCACGAAGTGCCTGAAGTGCGGGAACGTATCCTTTCCCCCTCAGGCCGACTGCCCGAAGTGCATGGGGAGCGAGTCCGAGTGGGTCGACCTGGGGACCGACGCCACCCTGGTCACCTTCACCCACGTGAAGATTACCCCTGCGAGCTTCGCCGAGGACGGCACCTACACCATAGCCATCGCACAGCTGAAGAGCGGACTGAAAGTGCTTGCCTGGCTCGAGGGGGTCGGGGCAGAAACCGTGAAGCCGGGGATGGGTCTCAGGATCGAAGCCAGGGCAGGCACGGGAGGGAGCCCCTACTACGTGTTCGTCCCAGCCTAGAATTCCTTGGGGACGTCCCTCATTATCTCGGCGACCCTGACGAACCTGTCCTTGTACATCAGGATCTTCGTCAGCGACCCCTTGAACTTGAGCTGACCCCTCAGTACCGCGGACTGTATGTCGACCTCCCCCCTGGCGATCTTGCTCCATGCGTCGAAGTTGCCGTCAAAGGAGAATTCTGCCGCAGTCCCCGGTGCGACCTTCTGGAACGAAGTGACGCCATTCTCCACCCCCATGACGTAGTTCTGTCCAGTGTCTGTCACGTTGAAAGCGACGCTCGTCTTGAAGCTCTTGGTGCTCTCGATCCACTTCGGGTCCTGGGCGAGGGCTGACTGAACCTGCGAGATGTACTCGTCGCTCATGAACTTCGACATCAGGTTCCCGCTTCGTTCGCTCTCCTTTTGAGGTTACCTATCGCCCCGGAGGTCAGGACCGGGACCAGCCGCTTCCCGCCGATGACGGGACTCCTTCCAGGCTCACGGAATAGGCGGGCAGTCCCGACGGTGGTCTTCACGATCACCGCCCGGGGGTTCCCTGCCACCTGGATGACCTTGGCGCCCCCGTATGCGCCCTCGAGGCGCGCCGCGAGGCTCTTGAATTCGCTTTCAGTGATCTCCTCGTCGGCCATGAAGAGGACGTACCTCTTTGCCGCCCTAGCCTCCCCCCAACAACCCGAGATAGAACTCCTCGGCCCTGTCTCTGGGGAGCCACTTCGGCTTGACCCTGATCCTCACGGCGTCCCCGGTCCCGAGCGCCGCGGCCCCTGACACCAGGCTCTGCTTGTCGAGCCTCAGGTAGAACGCCGAACGCTCGTCGAGCATGGAGCCGATGCTCGAGGAGATCCTCCTCCGGGCCTCGGCCGGGAGGGCTCCCATAATCCGCCCCACCGCTCCGTCGGCGTCTCCCCCTGTGAGGTGGACCCTCGCCCTGAGGATGCGGTTCCCAAAATGCCCTTCCAGCGCCTGCTTCTCGTAGGGCCCAGGCGACCCGATGAGCTCCCCGACCGCCGAGTCTATCCTTCCTTCGTCCTCGGTCTCATGGACCAGATAGGTGACTTCCACCGTCACCGCCTTCCCAGGCAATTCCCGTTCCTCTGCCTTCAAAGGGTATAAGTCCGCGCCTCCCCCCAAGAATCCGGCGGAACCTGTGAAGCGCCCGCTCCTTCTCCTCTCTGCCTTCATGCTCATCATCATCGCGCTCCCCGCATTCGGCGTCGGTTGGGCCGAGGGCGCGCCCCCTCCCGGCGGGAGCGGAAGCCTCCCCACCTCCGCGGGGGCGCCGACCTGCCTGGGCGGATGGGTCCCCCCCATCATAGGCCCTGGGCTCACGGTCGCCCTGGTCAAACCTGTGCTCACAGCCGCCCCCTACTCTCAGTACAAGTTCGGGTCCTTCTACGCCTTCTACTCGCAGTACGGAGGGGCCCAAGGGAACATAACGACCAGCCTGGGCCTGCTGAGCACCCCACTATCCGACGCGCTCAAGTTCAACGGAGGCTGGGGGGCGAGCTTCAGCCTCTACAAGTTCATGGACTCGACGGCGGCCCGTGACTGCGGGCTCGTAATTGGACGGAACGTGGTGGTCCTTTCCGACGTCAACGTCTCTTCGGGGGAGCTGTTCACTCCCGGGGGCGGGGCGAAGTTCGACGTGGTCGTCATCGGCTTCGCCGAGTATGTCACCCAGGATGAATATTCCCAGCTTCAGAGGTTCGTCGCTTCGGGGGGGAGGCTCGTCATCATGGGCGGGGACGACTTCGTCGTCAGGGTCGACTACAGCCCGGTGACTGGGAACGAGACCTACGTCGTCGGCCACGGCTTCGACTTCAACGGGGCGACGGCGTGGCGCTCGCCCGCGGAGCCGTTCCGAGCCAACAACACGGACTGGGTCGGCAGCAACTACTGCTGCTTCCACGAGTTCACGTACTCGGGGGCCAGCCTCAACCAGAGCGACTCCATAGGGGCGGCACTCCAAAGGGCGTTCGGACCAACCGTGTTCAGAGAGTACATTTCGCACGAAGAAGCAAGCGTGACCAACAGCACAATGACCAGCCTGATAGGGACCTTCGTCGACTCGAACGGAACCGTGGTGGCGGCCTACAGCCACTCCTACAGGAGGGGGACAGTAGTCTGCATGTGCGTCTTCGCCGACGACATCATCTCGACCAGCGCTTCGGCCCAGTACTTCCTCGTCCTTGCGATATCGCCGGCGGGCGCGAGAGAGGGCGTCGCGGTCGACCTTCCCTGGATAATCATCGTGTTCGTCGGGGAGGCGGCCTCGGCCGGGGTCGCGGTCTGGGCCCTCTGGTGGCGGAGGGCCCCACCCGACGGCGCGGATGCCAGGGGCGTCCCTTCGTAGTTAACCATAACTAGAAGCGCCTCCGACGCTCCCCCGTGCCCAAGAGACTCACCGTAGAAGACATACTCTCCGACGAGCTTAAGCGCGAGATGAACCTCGATACTGACTCCTTCGTGGTGCTGGACGACTGGGACTCGGTGTTGAACAGCGTCTACCAGATGCCCATAGAGTACGCGGGGTACACAAGAAAAGTGAGCGAGATGAAGCTCCTGAAGGAGATGATAGACGCCCTGGCATCCCAGAACTTCGACCATGTCAAGAGGAGCGAGAGCAGGAGGAAGCAGCTCGCGCAGTTCACCAAGACGCTCAGCATGTACTACAACGTTGTCTTCACGAAGGGGAAGGGCAAGTTGGGGTACGGCGCCCTCATACACTTCCCCAAGCTCAGGGCGAACCCGGACAGGAGCGGAGGCATAGTACTCGCCGCAAAGATAGTGGTGAGCGGGGGGAAGCGGAGCACAGTGTTCGAGCGGGGGAAGTTCGACGACTTCCTGATGGAAGTCAAGCCGTACATCAACCTCCTCGGGGACCTGTACCGCCAGACGCGCAAGATGTAGGCCGCAATGAGTCGTTACATCCTCGGCGTGGAGAGCACCGCCCACACCTTCTCCGTCTCAATCGTGTCTTCGGAGGGGAAGATACTCTCCAACGCGAAGTCGGTATACAAGCCCCCAGAAGGGAGCGGGATCCACCCATTCGAGGCTTCCCTGAGCCATCTGGCGTCCGCTGCGCCGGTCCTCTCGGAGGCGACGGGGGCTTCGGGAGTGGGTATGCGGGACATCTCGGCGGTGGCCTACGCCAAGGGCCCCGGGCTGGGCCCCTGCCTCAGGGTGGGGGCTGTGGTCGCCAGGACCGTGGCCTCGTCGCTCGGCGTGCCTCTGGTCCCGGTCAACCACGCGGTGGGCCACATCGAGCTCGGATGCATGCTCACCGGAGTGAGAGACCCTGTGGTCCTGCTCGTGTCCGGGGGGCACACCATGATCATAGCCTATGCTGGAGGCCGCTGGCGCATCCTGGGCGAGTCGCTCGACCTGACCCTCGGCCAGCTCCTCGACCAGTTCGGGAGGCATCACGGCCTGGCGTCTCCCTGCGGGAGGGCGATAGAGGAGGCAGCCGCCGGGTCCAGCAGCTATCTGCGGCTCCCCTACTCGGTGAAGGGCAACGACGTCTCCTTCTCGGGGCTGCTGACCGCTTCAAAGAAGCTGCTCGACGCCGGCAAGAGCTTCTCGGACGTCTCCTATTCGATACAGGAGACGGCCTTCGCGATGGTGACAGAAGTGACTGAAAGGGCCCTGGCCTTCACCGGAAAGCGGGAGGTCATCATAGTGGGAGGGGTCGCCGCCAACAGGCGCCTGTCGCGGATGATGTCCACGATGTCTGCCAGGCATTCGGCGAGGCTCGCCGCAGCCCCTCTCGAGTACAGCGGCGACTGCGGGGCCCAGATCGCCTGGACGGGGTGGCTCGCCTACAAGAGCGGCGTCTCGGTCCCGGTGGCGGAGTCCGAGGTCACCCAGTCGTGGAGGCTCGACAGTGTCGACATCGCCTGGAGGAACTAAGAGAATGGCGCCGATGCTCCTCTACAGGGGCGCCGAGGCCGACATCCTGATGGGGCGATGGCAGGGGATGCGGGCGATCTACAAGGTCAGGAAGCCGCTGGCCTACAGGCTCCCCGTGCTCGACGACGCCATCAGGAGGCAGAGGACCCTTCGCGAGGCGGAGATGATTCGCCAGGCGAAGCAGGCGGGGGTCCCTTCGCCATACATCTACGACGTCGACGTCCCCCGCTCGACCCTGGTGATGGAATATGTCGAAGGGGAGCGGCTGAAGGACGAGGCAGCTTCGATGGGCGAAGACGAGGCCCGACAAGTCTTCAGAGAATTCGGGACGGACGTGGCCAGGCTTCATTCTGCCGGCATCGTCCACGGCGACCTCACCACGGCCAACGTCGTAAGAAGAAAGGGGGCGCTGGTATTCATCGACTTCGGCCTCTCCTTCCGGACCACCCGGCTCGAAGACCAGGCGGTCGACCTCAGGCTGATCAAGGAGACGCTCGTCGGGGCGCACCCGGCTGTCTCCAAGCTGGCCCTGGAGGCGCTCCTGAAGGGGTACTCCGAGGTCGCGGGGGCCACGAGGTCGAGGGCGGTCCAGAGGCAGCTCAGGGGCATCGAGCGCCGGGGCAGATACGCCCGAGTCACATGAGACGAGCTGCAGCCGGGCAACCTTTATCTGCACAACGCGAAGGACTCGCCTGAACGGTAGCGAAATGGCTCGCATTCACTCTCATAGGCACGGCAAGTCTCACCAGACGAGGCCGACGAGCAAGAGCAACCCCAGCTGGGTGACCACCACTCCGGAGGATGCCCGGACCGTGGCTCTGAAGCTGGCGAAGGAAGGGGTCACTCCCAGCAGGATCGGACAGGCGCTGAGGGACGACTATGGCGTCCCCCTGGTGAAGCCTCTCGTTGGCAAGCCCCTAGGCAAGATACTCTCAGAAGGCAAGGCGGCTCCGAAGGTCCCCCAGGACCTCCAGGACCTCATCGACAGGGCCCTGAGGGTCCAGAAGCACCTCGGGACCCACCGCAGCGACCGGAAGAACGTCCATTCGCTGGAGCTCGTCGAGGCCAAGATCTACAGGCTGTCGAAGTACTACAAGCAAAAGGGGCTCATCCCGAGCGACTTCAAGTACACAGCGGTCGTCGCCCAGCTGGCGTAATCGGAGGGGTCGCCGTTGGCCGACCTGGAGGGCCTAATGCAAAGGTACCAGACCGTAGTCCCAAGGGTGATGGAGTCGGTCTTCGGCGGAAAGCGCATCCTTGTCGTGACTCACATAGACGCCGACGGGCTCTGCAGCGGTTCGGTGATATTCTCCGCTCTCATGCGCAAGGGCGCCAACGCGACCCTCAGGACAGTCCCCGACCTCGACCCCAAGACCGTCGGCGAGCTGGCGTCTCAGGGGTACGACCTGTACATCTTCGTCGACCTCGCTTCAACCCTGGTCTCCGAGATAGAGGCGGCCCTCGGGGGGAAGTACATCGTGATCGACCATCACGAGATCGCCGAGGGAGACAGGGACAACCGCTCGGTGGTGAACGCCTGGGCCTTCGGATACGACGGGGGTAGGGAGGCGTGCTCGTCGACGATGGCGTACTTCTTCGCGGTCGCCCTCGACCCGAGCAACAGCGACCTTTCTCTTCTTGCAGTCGTGGGCGCGCTCGCCGACAGGCAGGACTCTGGTCCTGGCAGGTCCCTGACTGGGCTGAACAGGGCAGCCCTCGAGGTCGCGCAAAGGAGGGGGCTCGTCACCGTCTCGAACGACCTGATGTTCACCGGTCGGGAGACCAGGCCCGTCCACGAAGCCGTGGCCCTCACCTCGACTCCGTACCTGAAGGGGCTCACCGGGAGCAAGGACGCGGTCTTGGCGGTCCTGCATCAGTCAGGGCTGGCGCTGAAGGAAGGCGGCGCCTGGCGGACGATCTCGTCCCTGAGCGCCGACGAGAAGAGGAAGCTGACCGAGGTCGTGGCCGGGGCCCTTGGAGCGGAGAAAGGCGCGACCGAGGCGCTTGCCAGCCTCTTCGGCGAGGTCTACTCGTTCCAGTTCGAAGACCCCTTCACTCCCCTGAGAGACGCCAGGGAGTTCGGCACCCTTTTGAATTCCTGCGGAAGGATGGGGGTCCCAAGCGTCGGGATATCGGTCTGCCTGGGTGACAGGTCAGCGGCGCTCAGGGACGCCATGAAGACACTCTCTGACTATAGATCTGGGATAAACAAGGCGCTCGAAGGGGTGACGTCTGACCCGACGAGGATCGAGCGGCACGGACAGCTCGTCCTGGTGAAGGGGGAAGGCGTGGTGGACGAGAAGCTGCTGGGTCCCGTGATTTCCATACTCGCAGGCTCGCCGGAGTTCAAGGACAAGGTCGTCGTCGGAAGCGCGGCCAGCCGCGGGAGCGACCTGAAGATCTCTTCGAGGGTGGGGGACCTCTACGACGGCTCGGTCAACCTCGGACTGATCATGAGGGAGGCCGCAGAGGAGGTCGAGGGGGTAGGGGGCGGCCACGCCATGGCAGCGGGAGCGAAGATACAGTCCTCCAGAGCGGAGGCCTTTTCGAAGGCGGTTGTCGCCAGGATCGCGGGATGAAGGCCGGAGCTGTGCTCGAAATAGCCTGCAGCGACCAGGGCGTCCGGAAGAGTCTCGAGTCTGTCCTCGCCCCGGACAACGAAGGAGGTCCTCGGGGGCTGGCCATAGAGCTCAACGGGGAAGGGAACCGGCTTGAAATCAGGGTCGGCGCCGAGTCCCCGGCCACCGCCCTGTCGACCAGCCTTGCGTTCCTCAGAGACATCGCTCTGTTCCAGGAGGTATGGCTTTTATCGCGTCGAAAGCCTGGCCGGGCCAGAGGGGCTCGAAAGACATGATGGACATCAGGCTGGTACGGGAGGACCCCGGCACGATCGTCGAGAGCCTGAAGAGGAGGGGCGCTGCTGACAAGGTCCCCCTGGTCGACGAGGCCGCCAGAGCCGACTCCGAGTGGAGGAGATACAAGACCGAGGTGGACAAGCTGAGGCACCGGCAGAACGAGCTCACCGCCGAGGTCGCTGGCCTGAAGAAGAGGGGGGCGAACATCGAGGACAAGCTGAGAGAGGTCAAGGACATCCCTCAGAAGATCAAGGAACTCGAAGCGAAGGCGGACGACAGCAGCAGAAGGCTCACCAAGATACTGATGACCCTCCCCAACATCCTCCACGAAAGCGTCCCCACCGGCAAGGACGAGACCGAGAGCGTCACCCTGAGGACCTGGGGAGGCCACACCGAGTTCGACTTCGAAGTGAGGGACCACATAGACGTCCTCAGCGCGCTCGGGATGGTCGACATGGAGAGGGGCGCCAAGGTGGCGGGGGCCAGATTCTACTTTCTGAAGGGGGACGCAGTGAAGCTCGAGCACGCGATAATGCAGTTTGCCCTCGACTTCCTAAGGGGAAAGGGGTTCACCGCAGTAGAGCCCCCGTTCATGCTCAACCGGGCGGCCTACGAGGGGGTGGTCAACCTCGAAGACTTCGGCCCCGTAATCTACAAGATAGAGGGAGAAGACCTCCACCTAATCGCCACGTCTGAGCACCCTCTGGTGTCGATGCACATGGACGAGATCGTAGATGCTTCGCTGCTCCCCATTAGATACTGCGGACTGAGCCCATGCTTCAGGGTCGAAGCGGGAGCCCACGGGAAGGACACCAAGGGCATCTTCCGGGTCCATCAGTTCTACAAGGTGGAGCAGGTGGTCTTCAGCAAGCCTGACCAGAGCTGGAGGATCCACGAGGAACTGATAGCGAACGCCGAGGAGATCTACAGGTCGCTCGGGATCCCCCACAGGGTAGTCGCCCTCTGCAGCGGCGACACCGGGTTCATGTCTGCAAAGACCTACGACCTCGAAGCTTGGCTCCCGGGGCAGGGGAAGTACAGAGAGATGGCGTCGGCAAGCAACGTCACCGACTTCCAGGCGAGGCGGCTGCTGATCCGATACAGGGAGAAGCAGAGCGACCCCACCACCCTCGTGCACACCCTGAACTCCACCGCGGTGGTCACCCGCACCCTGGTCGCCCTCATCGAAAACTTCCAACAGAAGGACGGGACAGTGACCGTCCCGAAGGCGCTGGTGCCCTACATGGGGGGCATCACCTCCCTCCAGAAGCGCTGAGGTTAAAAGCCCGGTCGGAACGGGGCGATTTCTCTTGCCAAAGAAAGTGGCGAAGGTCAGGGACAAGTGGAAGCTGAAGTCCTGGGTCACGGTCACCGCTTCCCCGTCCTTCGGGAACGCCCCCATCGCAAGGGTCCCCCTGACCGACATCCAGAAGCCCGGTGGCAGGACCATCGAGACCACTCTCTACGACATCCTGAAGCAGGACCCCCAGCACTATGCCTTCAAACTCTTCTTCCAGATCAACCGGGTCGAAGGAGAGACGGCTTACACCGTCTTCAAGGGGCACGAATACTCCCGCGAGTTCCTCAGGAGTCTCATCAGGAGAGGTTCATCCATGTCCGACTTCATCCACGACTACACCACCAAGGACGGCTTCGTGGTGAGGGTCTACTGTACCGCGCTCTCTCAGGGGAAGATGAACAGCTCGAAGAAGCACGACCTGAGGCTGATCATGGACAAGGTCATCGGGGCGAAGGCCGCCGGCATGAACTACGAGGGCTTCGCCCAGGAGCTGGTGCTGCAGAAGGTGGCGTCTGACGTCTACAACGAGGCGAAGAAGGTCACCCACCTGAGGCATGTGGGGGTGCGCAAGAGCAAGCTGATAGCCAGGCCCGAGCCCAGGAAGGCCGAAGAGCTAGCCCCGCTTCCCGCTTGATACAATCTTCACGACATCCCTGTTCCTGAGCACGTGGTCCGAAGCGAGCCGCTTCCCGGTCCTTGCATCCACGGCGTAAAGGAACGTCTCTGCCAGCTCGCTGTGCACCGTGCGCGCCAGGTCGAGGGCGGTTGAACCCCCCCGCATCACAAACGCGTCGGGGAGGACCCTCCCTTCCTTGTCGGTGAGCTTGGTCTCGTCCTCCACGGGGTAGACCACCACCGCCTTGAGGAGGTCGAAGAAGGCCCTGTTGATGGCGTCCTGAACCCCAGTCCCCCCGTAGGCTTTCATCACTCTGGCTTCCACCATCTTGAGCGCGTCCGCCTGTGCGGCGCTCAGCTTCGCGCCGGCCCTGACGGTGAAGCCGCCTTCCCCCGGAAAGTAGTCGACCAGGCCGTGCTCTGCGGCCCTGCGCAGCAGGAGCTCGGCTTCAGAGGCGCAGGGGACCACCTCCCTCCCTGTCTTCCTCAGCCCGTCGATGTACGCGCCCGAAGTGGGCAGGTCCGCCTTGTTGGCCGCAAGGAGCGACGGCTTCGTGAGCCTCCTCGTCTCGACGACGAACTGCATGATCTGGTCGTCGGTCCACTGGCTGGGCTTCTCCGTCCTCAGGCGCAGCCTGAGCACCACCTCCTCGACGTCAGCGTATGTGACGGAAAGCCCTGAGAGCCTCTCGGAGAGATGCTCGACTATCTTCCCCCCCGACTGCTCGAGCGACCTGGTCGCCTTCTCCCAGTCCTTCTTCAGGATCCCGAACATCCAGAGGTCGAACTCCCTCTCGACCATCTCTATGTCTCCCGCCGGGTCGTGGGTCCCGGCGGGGACCTTCCTCCCCTCCATGTCGGTGGATCCGGACGCGTCCACTACATGGATGAGCGCGTCTGCCTGCCTGAGGTCGTCGAGGAACTGGTTGCCCAGCCCCTTCCCCTGCGACGCGCCTTCGACCAGCCCCGCGACGTCGACCAGCTTCACCGGTATCAGCCTGGTGCCGTTCACGCAGGTCGAGTTCCTCGGGGCGTCAGCGACCCCCAGCTCCCTGCAGACGCACTGCGTGACGAGATGAGCCACGCCGACGTTGGGCCTTATCGTGGTGAAGGGATAGTCAGCAATCGGGACGTCCTTCAGGGTCGCCGCTGCGAAGAACGTCGATTTCCCGACGTTAGGTTTGCCGACGACCCCCACTATCACGTGGCCGCCGAGTCAGCGGCCCGTTATAACCATCGCAGGCGGCGAGCAACGGTGTGAAGGTCTGCGTGATAGGCGCCGGCAAGGCCGGAGGCGAAGCGGCCAGGGAAGCCGCCCGGGGAGGGTCGGAGGTGGTGCTCGTCGACGCCGCCTCGGCCCCGGCCCCTGACTGGCGGGCTTGGCCGGACCTGATCTTCGAAGGCAGGAGGAGAGCCGTCGCAAGCCGTCCCAGTCCACTTCCGCCGGAGGTCGTCTGCTCCCTCGGCGCGAGGGTGGTCTCGCTCACCGGGGGCTGGGCGGCGACGGCTGGGGGAGGAGGCTTCGGCGCTGACGCGTTCGTACTGGCGTCTGGCTCTTCTTTCGAGCCTTTCGCGTTCGAGGGGCGGGGGAGGCACGGGGTGAACGTCCTGGACTCTCCGGGGGCGTATGCAGGGCTCGGGAGGGACCTGGCTTCAGCCGAGCGCGTGGTGGTCGCGGGGGAAGGGGTCCGGGGGATGCAGGTTGCAGAGAGGGCTGCCTCGGGAGGGAGGAGGGTGACGATGCTCCTCTCCTTCTGGCAGCACGCGGCGCCGGGACGGCTCGCGGCCCAAGTCCTCTTCGACGCGGCCGAACGGAAAGGGGTGTCCGTCAGGGCCGGTCGCCTGGACAGGGCCCTTGGAGCCCGGGGGCTCGAGGCGGTCCTCACAGGAGGCGAGGTGCTCCCTTCGGATGTCCTCGCTGTGGTGCCCCGGCGCATGCCGAGGCCGGTTCCCAGCCCGGCTGCCGTCGGCCCGGGCGGCGGGGTCCTGGTGGGGCCGGAAATGAGGACGACGGTCCCCGGCGTCTTCTCCGCGGGCGGCTGCGCCGAGCTCGAATGGGGTCCTTCTCGTGCCACCCTCGAGGACGAGCAGGGGCCCTCGGGAAGGATCGCAGGCGCCAACGCCGGGGGTGCGGACGTCCGGATATCCGAGTCGAGGCGCTTCGGGTGTGCCGTCTTCGGGCTGTCGTGGACCCGCATGGGAGCCGGGGTCGCCGCGGCAAGGGCCGCAGGGCTGGAAGTGGGCACCGTGGGGGTGCGCCGGGACGAGCGCTCCTCCTGCGCCATCGTCTACGACCGCAGGAAGGGGACCGCCCTGGGGGTGGAAACAGTCGAAGAGGAGGCGCACGCCGAACCGGTGCTCGTCGCCCTGGGGGGACTCGCTACGCTCAGGTCGCTCGCCTATTGCAGTGCTTTAGGTTCAAGCGATATATCGCTGGTCTCTGAGGCCGCAAGGCTGGGGCTGGAAAGATGGTCAAGATCCTGATCTGCGACAAGGTCGAACTCGACCAGCTTTCCCTCGGGCCGACGGTTGCGGTGGACTACAGGCCTGAGATCACGAGGGACGAACTCCTCTCGGTCGTCGGAGGATACGACGGCCTGATAGTCCGGAGCAGGACGAAGGTGGACAGGGAGGTCCTGGAGAGGGCGGTCAAGCTCAGGCTGGTAGCCCGGCCAGGGACCGGGCTGGACAACGTCGACGTAGAATTCGCGAAGTCTAGGGGGGTAACTGTGGTGAACAGCCCAGAGTCGCTCGTGGAGGCCGTGGCCGAGCACGTTATGCTCCTCATGCTTGGCATCAGCAGGAGGGTGGTGCAGGCAGACGTCGGGACGAAGTCAGGGAAGTGGGAAAAGAGCGCTCTCGTCGGCAGAGAACTGAAGGGGAAGGTGCTCGGCATAGTCGGCCTGGGACGGATCGGTAGAAGGATAGGCGAGATAGCAAGGGTGCTGGGGATGAGCATCCTGGTCTACGACGTGGTCGCCATCCCCAGGGAGGTTCTCGACCAGCTTGGAGCGAAGGTGGTCTCCCTCGACCAACTCTTCTCTTCCTCTGACTTCATCACCCTCCACGTCCCAATGACCCCCGACACCGCGAGGCTGGTGGGACCCGAACGGATCTCCAGCATGAAGAGGGGGTCGGTTCTTGTGAACACTTCGCGGGGTGGGGTCGTTGACGAAGAAGCGCTGGCGGCGGCCTTGAAGGATGGGCGCCTGGGAGGCGCGGGATTGGACGTGTTCGAGAAGGAGCCCCCGTCGGGCGCGATCATGGGGGCGCCCAACACCATCCTCACCCCCCACATAGGGGGCCAGACTGAAGAGGCGCAGGTCAACGCCATCACGGTCATCGGGGAGAAGGTCAGGGCCTTCTTCGCAATCGGCTGACCCAGCCGAACGTTTATTTGCCGACTTGAAACGAGGCGCCCAGATGCCGATGTACCGCCAGATTTCGAAGACTTGGCAGCAGGTGCTCCGTGAGAAGGGCGGGGACATGAGGACCCGCGCCGTGGAGCTCCGCAAGCAGCCTGCGATGCTCAGAGTGGACCGCCCATGGCGCCTCGACCGTGCAAGGGCCATAGGGTACAAGGCGAAGGAGGGGGTCATAGTCGTCCGCATGCGGGTCTCGAGGGGCGGGATGCGGAAGCAGAGGCCGACCTCTGGTAGAAGGCCTAAGCACATGGGCGTCCTCAAGATCAAGTCGGATGTCTCGTCTCAGCAGGTCGCCGAACGCAGGGCCCAGGAGCGCCACCCCAACATGAAGCTCCTTGGGTCGTATCCGGTCTGGCAGGACGGCATCCACGCCTGGTACGAGTGCGTGCTCATCGACCCGATGCACCCTGCGATAAGCAAGGACTACAACTACAGGCGGATACTCGGCAAGGTAGACTAGGCTACTTCTTCATCTCGCTGCTGTGGCCGGGGAAGATCTTGGAGTTAGGGTCGACGTACGCCTTCGCCACGTTGACCGCCAGTGCGGCCTGGGCGTAGCCCGTGGCTATCAGGTTCAGCTTCACCCCGTCCAGAGGCCCGGCGATGTCCCCGGCGACGTAGACCCCCGGGATGTTGGTCTCCATCTTCCCGTTCGACCTGATCTCTCTGCCGTCTATCTGCAGCCCCCAGTCCTTTATCGGACCGAGGTCCGCTCTGAATCCTATGTTTACGAGAATCGCATCGACTTCGAGGGTGGTCTCAGCTTTTGTCCTGTTGTCGTACACCACTGCCCCGGTCACCTTCGTCCCGTCCCCCATGACGCTCCCCACCTCGTAGAACAGCCTGACATCCACCTTCGAACCCATGAGCTCGGCAACGCTCCCCTCGTGCGCCCTGAACACGTCTCGCCTGTGTACAAGGGTGATCTTCTTGGCGATGTCCTTGATGTTGAGCGCCCAGTCCACGGCCGAGTCCCCGCCCCCGACTATGAGGAGGCTCTTGCCCTTGAAGACGCTCTTGTCCTTGACGAAGTAATACACCCCCTTCCCCTCGTAGTCGGAGGCGCCCTTCGCCTCGAGCCTGTTTGGTGAGAAGGCGCCCACCCCGGCCGCGATTAGGACCGCCTTCGAGTAGTGCTTGGTCCCCTTGTCGGTCGAAAGCTCGATGACGCCGTCAGTCTTGTGGAGCGACGTCACCCTTTCACCGAGCACCAGGGTGGCGTTGTACTGGAACGCCTGGTCCACGAGGGCCTTCACGAGGTCCTTGGCAAGGATCTTCGTGTATCCTGGGACGTCGAAGATGTACTTCTCAGGGTAGAGGACTGCGACCTGTCCCCCCGGCTCTTCCAGGGCGTCGATCACCTTGGTCTTCATCTGCCGAAGCCCTGCGTAGAAGGTTGCGAAGAGTCCGCTCGGACCCGCACCGATTATGGTGAGGTCGTAGACGTCCGAGGACATGAAATTCTGTGCTGGGCCAACTTCAAAGCCTGTATAAGCGTTCCCGGCTCAGACGAGCCCCGAAACAAGGGGGTCTTCCGGCTTCAGGACCTCGCGCAGCAGCACGGTGGCGTACTCCCCCCTTGCCAGAGTGAAGGTAAGGGTGGCCGCTTCCCCCACTGCCGTCCAGGACTCCTCCCCCATCGCCATGTGGGGCCTCCTGAATCCCCCCTCCGCCGATGCCTCCTGCATCTCTTCGATGAAGAACTGGCCGGGGGAGACCTCCTCGGCCCTCAGGGCCTCTTCCACCCAGCCGTCGAACCTCGACCCGTAGTTCCTGTAGGCATACCCGGCCAACTGGATCAACGGGGTGGCGTCTCCGACCGGGGCTTCCTTGGCGCTCTTCGCGAAGGAGGTCAGAAGGCCTCCCCCCGAGACCGAAGCCCAGTTGTCACCCTTGATGCAGCTGGAAATGTCCTCCCCAGACATCAGAGCGAGGGTCAGCGACCTGTTGAACACGTAAGACTGGTATGCCTGCACGTAGAGCCTCCGCAGCCTCACCGGGACCGCCCTCAGGGCTCTGACCCACTCCCCCGGGTGCCTTGCCGCCTCTTTCGCGACCGCCCTCTCGACATCTTGGCCCCGCGAAAGCGGCGGCAGCTCACCGGTCGCTCTCTCCGGGCTCGTTTCGCCGGCCGACTCTCCGAGGATCAGCTTCACCGCCCCTTCGAAATCCCTCTTGACGATCGCCCTGCCGACGAGGTGGGTCCCCGCCCCGCCGACCCCGAACCTCTGCAGGCCGAAGTAGTTGGGGACCCTCCTCTCGCGGGCCGCGGCGAACGCTTCCTCGATCCTTTCGCCTATCTCGTCGCAGCAGCCCCTCAGCGTGACTACAAACCTGTTGCCAGCCACCGCACTCCGGGTGAGCGGCCTTGGCACCCATCCCACCAGCTCCGCGCTGAACTTCTCCCTCTGGATGCGCCCGGGTTTCGACGAGCGGAGGCTGGTCGGGGTGACGTACTGGACAGCGGCTGCCCTGCTGTCCTTCAGCCCTCCGTAGCTCAGCCTGCTCCTGAGCTCGCGGGACATCTCCGCCGCCATGTGCATCGTGTCGATGCCCTGCTTCTCCACCCTGTAGAGCGGAAAGTACCCTGGCTGCTCTTCCTCCACCATCCCAAGTGCGGAGATCCTTTCCTCCACCCTGAAGTCCTCTGCCGACGTCTTCGCCCGACCGCTGCATCTCGGCCCGCCGGTGGCGTAAACGCACATCCCCACGGCGGCTTCGACCGACGCTGCCTCGGTCAAAGCAGTTTGAGTTTCCCCGTGATGGCGTCCACGTCGGCGTCCGGGGCGGGGCCCACTCCAGCGCAGGTCGCGGTCCCCGGTTCCAGCTGGGTCAGCCCTCTGTCTTCTATCAGCGACGCAGGTAGCCCTGCCGCCCTCGCCTTCTGAAACACTTCTAGGAGCTCTGACTCCGACCCCACCTTAAGGACGATCTTCGCCTGGCCCCCCTCCTTCCATGCATCGTACCACCCTCCCTTCCGGTGCTGGGATGCCTCGGCGGCCGACAGGGACGCGTGGGCTGCCTGGGCAGCCAGCTTCCCCTTCCCCATCCCCAGGTCGGTCCTGACCACGATGGCCTGTTTCATCGGATCTGGTTCGAACGGTTAATACGAGTCCGATTAAGCCTTTCAGAGAGCTCTCGGCGATGTCCAAGACCTACGACTTCCTTGTGGCCGGCGGGAGCATCGCCGGCCTAGCCTTCGCTTCTGAGGCATCCAAGAGGGGGGCGTCCGTGCTGGTGGCCGAGGAACACGACGAGATCGGAGAGCCGGAGAAGTGCGACGGCCTCGTGAGTCTCAGAGGGCTGACGAAGTATGGTTACCCTCCGGGTCCCGAAGTGATCCAGAACAGAATCTCCTCCGCTGTCATCCACTCCCCCTCGGACAGGCACTTCGCGGTCAACGCGTCCGCGCTCGACGTGGTCGTCCTGGACCGGAGCGCATTCGACAAGCAGGTTGCGGCCGCAGCGGTCTCCAACGGCGCCGAAGTTCGGACCGGCTGCCGGGTGGGCCCCATGTCCCAGAGGAATGACGGAGTGGAGGCGAGGGTGGGCGACCTAGACGTCAGGGCCAGATATCTCGTCGACGCCACCGGTCCCGCTTCGAGTCCCCGCCGCGGGATACTCCCTGCGGCCAAGTACGAGCTCGAAGGAGAGTGGGTCAGGGAGCACGTCGTCGAAGTCTACCTCGATGCGGCGAAGTATCCCGGATTCTTCGCCTGGGTGATACCGTTCGGCAGGCACAGGGCGAAGGTGGGGGCGGCCGGCTACGGCGTGAGCCCGTTCAGGGCCCTGGACGATTTCCTGAGGGGGAAGAACTGCAGGGTGCTCCGGAAGGTCAGCGCCCCCATCTACGTCGGGGGACCCTCGCCGAGGTTCGTGGAACCCGGCCGCATATTCGTCGGCGAATCTGCGGGACAGGTCAAGCCGACCACCGCAGGGGGGATAATGACATCGATCGCCGGCGCCGTCATCGCGGCCAAGTGGGCCGCTCGGAGCGTCCAGGATGGGGACCCGGCGCTCCTGGCCGGTTACCGGAAGGAGTGGGGTGCGGTCTTCCTCAAGGAGATGAAGACGATGCTGAGACTCAGGGGGGTCTTCGAGAAGCTTTCGAACAAGGACTTGGAGGCCGTCTTCTCGGCCATGGGCACCCCCAAACTTGTCCTGAAACTCTCACAGACGGACTTCGACTTCCACGGGAGCGCGTTGCTCGGTGCCCTGGGGATGCCGGGGCTCCTGAGGGTCGCCAGGGTCGTCGCCTCGGCCGAGGTCCGTTCGCTTCTCATGGAAGGGTGAAACGGCCCCTCGCCCCAGCAACCTATATCAGCCGGCGCAGAAGGGGCTCCTGAGAAATGTCTCAGGGGACGGTCACGCTACCGCTGTGCAACTCCTGCAACAGGCCGATCAAGCCTGCCGAGAGAGCCGTCCATTTCAGCTGCCCCAACTGCCACGAGACGGTCATCTGGAGGTCAGAGAAGTGCCGGAAGTTCTCCAGACGGTACAAGTGCGTGAACTGCGGCTTCGAGGGACCTTAGAGGAGCTTCCGTTGGGCTCCTACGTAGTCAGGGTCAAGCTGCTTCCACAGGATACGACCACCGAGCACCAGAAGATCGTGGACTCGGTAGTCCCTCTCCTACCCGAGACTGCCCGTCTGAGGGCGCAGAAGATCGAGCCCATCGCCTTCGGCCTCTCAGCCGTCATAGTCGACATAGTTGCGCCGGAGGAGGAGGGGATGGTGGACAAGATCGAGGAGGCGATTTCAAAGTCCCCCCTCGTCAGCCAGTACGAAGTAACCGGAGTGAGCCGCATGTCAAGCAGGCTCCCACCGCAGTAACAGTGCGCGACCCCTGGGTTCTGTCTAATCTTCGTTCGGTTTGACCCAGTCCTTATAGAAGGACAGAGCAAAAAGGCGTTCATGGTGAAACGGATATCCCAGGAATCGGGGTCAAAGGACATCGACGCCTACATAGCAGGATGCCCAAAGGATATTCAGGCGAAGTTGAACGAGATTAGAGCGGCCATCAGGGAGGCCGCACCGGGCGCCACTGAAACCATGAGCTACTTCCACATGCCCGGATACTTCTACCCAGGCTATGACTACAACGGAATGTTCGCATGGTTTGGGCTTCAAAAGTCGTACATCGCTCTCCTTCTACGCCCTCCTGTGGTTCAAGATCACCAAGACGAACTCAGTGGGTATCACACGACAAAGGCAGCCATCCACCTTCCTTTGTATGAGAGAATTCCGGTGCCCTTGGTCAAGAACTTGGTGAAAGCAAGCGTCAACGTAATGAAAGAGAAGCCCAGGGCACTCGCATCCCCCAAGCCTCGTGCCAGAAGGCCCACAAAATCAGCTTAGACTGTCGAATGAATGCCGTCTACCAGACGGAGATTAGACAGAA
>JAKASK010000004.1:0-53812 GCA_021819105.1 archaeon | reverse complement strand
ACAGAATCACCAGCCTGCATACCTTTTATACCTCCGGGCAATGGCGACTCTTGCCGTTTCTCACCCGATGTGGACCAAATGAGATATCCCCTAAGATACTCCGCCTATGAATGGATGAAGGAGAAGAAGAGTGCCACCGACGACGACCTTCTGGAGGCCCTCAACAAGAACGGCAACAAGTGCTCCCCCGACGAGCTCGACAAGATCTTGATGCAGCTCGAGATCCTCGGGCTGATCACCGTGAGATGGGTGTCCAAGGACAAGCGGCGCGTGGAGTTCCAGGAGAAGCCGACGGAGGAGCCGCGCATGCCTCGCATCTCCGAGTGACCGAACCGATAAATCGAACGGGCTGCAGGCGTCCCCAGCCATGGGCGTAGACTTCGGCGACTCGATCCCCAGGGAGAAGATACAGCTCGAAGACATAGCGGGCTGGAAGCTGGCTGTCGACGGCTACAACACCCTCTACCAGTTCCTGGCCATCATCAGGGGGATGGACGGGGGCCACCTCAAAGACTCGCAGGGCCGGGTCACCTCCCACATATCCGGGCTCTTCTACCGGAACGTCAACCTGCTCGAGCTCGGGATGAAGCTCGTCTACGTCTTCGACGGCAGGCCCCCGGAGCTGAAGATGGAGGAGATCAGGCGAAGGTCAGAGCAGAGGAGAGAAGCGAAGGACCAGTACCTGCGCGCCCTCCAGACCGGCGACATGACCCAGGCAAGGAAGTTCGCCGAAGCGTCGACCGTCCTCAGGCGGGACATGGTGGGCGACGCCAAGGAGCTCCTCGACGCCATGGGCATCCCCTGGGTCGACGCTCCCTCCGAAGGGGAGGCCCAGGCCTCGGTGATGGCGATAGAGGGGACGGTGAACGCCGTCGCCTCCCAGGACCACGACTCCCTGGTGTTCGGCGCGCCCGTGCTAGTCAGGAATGTGACCATATCGGGGAAGCGTCGGCTCCCCAGCAAGGGGATCGTGGTGAACGTCGTCCCTGAAAGGATCACCCTGGCTTCGGTGCTGGCGGAAACCGGGCTGACCAGGGAGCAGCTGGTCGACTACGCGATCCTCCTGGGCACCGACTTCAACCCGGACGGGTTCGAAGGGGTCGGTCCCGCGACCGCCCTGAAATATCTGAAGAAGTATGGCCGCCTCGAAGAGGTCAAGGAGCTGTCGGAGTCCCTGGCCGGGGTGAGCTACCAAGAGATCAGGAAGCTCTACCTCGATGCGCCCTCGACAAAGGGGGTCAGGCCCGAATGGAAGCCTCTGGACAGGCAGAGGATGCTGTCCTTTCTCGTCGGGGAGCACTCTTTCTCAAGGGAGCGGGTGGAGGCCGCGATCGCCAGAGTGCAGGCGGCGAAGGTGCCGCAGTCCGAGACATTGGAGAAGTGGTTCGGCTGAGCCGAGGGTCGCTACCTGGCTATCACGACATCGAAGCCGCCGAAGAAAGGATCCGAAGGTACATCGCCCCGACCCCCCTCGAGTACTCCAAAGGAATCTCCGAGCTCCTGGGCAGGCAGGTGTACCTGAAGCTCGAGACGTCGCTCCCGATCCACGTCTTCAAGCTGAGGGGCGCCATGAACAAGCTCCTGTCGCTCCCAGACTCCGACCTCGCCAAGGGGGTGGTCACCGCTTCCTCAGGGAACCACGGGCTCGCGATCGCCTACGCCGCGAAGCTGTTCGGCGTGAAGGCGGCCGTGTGCGTCCCGGAGGCGGTCAATCCCCAGAAGCTAATGGCTATCGAGGAGCAGGGAGCCGAGGTCATCCGCGGCGGGGCGGGGTACGACCAGGCCTACGAAAACGCGCTGGCGACCGCCGGGAAGCGCCGCCTGACCTTCGTCCACGCCTTCGACGACAGGGACGTCATCGCCGGCCAGGGGACCTGCGGCCTCGAAATCAGCCGGCAGCTGCCTGGCCTCGAAGCGGTGACCGTGGCCATAGGCGGAGGTGGGCTCATCTCAGGCATCGCCATCGCGCTGAAGGGGTCGAACCCCCGGGCCCTCGTCTACGGCGCCGAGACGCTGTCTATCCCTTCAATGTACGAGTCGGTCAAGGAGGGCAAGAGGCTGAGGGTCGAGCCGAAGCCGACCATAGCCGACGGCATGCAGGCGGCGATCCCGGGAGAGCTGACCTTCGAAGCCACGCGGAGGTTCGTCTCCAAGATCGGGCTGGTGAGCGACGACCAGCTGGAGGACGCCATCTACGAGCTCCTCACCCTGGCGAGGGTGCTCGCCGAGCCTGCCGGCGCTTCCCCGCTGGCAGCGATGAAGGGGCCGCTGAAGGGGGAGCCGGGGCAGAAGGTCGCCCTCGTGATAAGCGGCGGCAACATCTCTGTCGGCCTGCTGCGCTCGATCCTCATGAGAAAAGAGAAAGGAAGCCCTTGAAGTCCTTGCATCCGAGGTAGGGGTTCGAGCCCTTCTCCTCTCCCAGCGTCCTGTGGGGGACGCCTCCGTAGTCGTGGCCCGGATAGACCTCTGTCGGAGCTGGCAGCCCGAGGATGACTTCGTAGAGGCTCCTGTACATCTCGCCGGCCTTCGCCAGGTCGAAACGCCCGATGGTGCCGACGAAAAGGGTGTCTCCTGTGAACACTTCACTGCCGTCGTAGAGGCAGATGCTGTCCTCCGTGTGCCCGGGGGTGTGAATGACCCGTACCTTCGACCTGCCGAGCGCGAGCTCGGTGCCGTCGGCCACCCTGACGTCGCACCGCACTGGCGACTTTTCGTGGGCGACAACTTCGGCGCCGAGGTCCTTCGCCAGCTCTTCCAGCGTCGAGACGTGGTCGAAGTGCTCATGGGTGGCGACAGCGTACTTCACCTTCGCCCCCAGCTCCGCGGCCGTCCTTTCTACGGGGCCCGTCTCCCACCCCGAGTCGACGACAAGGGCCTCCCTGCTCTCCTCGTCTGCTACAAGATACACGAAGTTGGCCATTGCCCCGACGCTGAGCTGCCGGACGATCAAGCGCGACCCTCGTCGTGGGTTGGTTCACCTTTATCAAGTTCCATCAGTCCGGGAACCTGCCGTTGAAGAAGCTCCAGGCGAGAAAGGTGTCCGAGTCAGAGATGACCACGGCCAGGCTCATGATGCCCACCGACGCCAACGTGATCGGAAACGTCTTCGGGGGTTCGATAATGAAGTACATGGACGAGGTCGCTGCCATAGTCGCCTGGCGCCACGCCGGGAAGAACGTGGTCACTGCGTCAATCGACAGGATGAACTTCTATGCGCCGGTCTACGTCGGGAACCTCCTCATACTGAAGGCGGCGGTCAACTACGTGGGGCACACGTCCATGGAGATAGGGGTGCGCATCGAAGCGGTCGACCCTTCCACCCGCCAGGGGACCCACACGGGGTCCTGCTACCTCACCTACGTGGCCTTGGACGAAAAGGGGAAGCCGACTGCGATACCTCCCCTCGTCGCGACCACCAAGGACGAGAAGCGGCGCTTCAAAGAGGCCAAGACGAGGCGCAGGCTCAGGGACGCCGAGGTCGCGGTCCTGAAAGCAGGATGACCGATCCTCGACTTTTGATTTTCGGCTCAACAATTCTAGAGCCTCCCGCTGAAAGCCCCTCCGGATGAACTCACCCCGTTGAGCGACTTCTCCGAAGGGTTCAGGGTCGAGAAGATGAGGAGCGGCAACGCCGCGGTGTACATCCTGAAGGAGCAGCTCGAGAAGTTCCTGTCCTCGCCCCAGAAGGTCGACGCGTGCGAGTCCATCGCGACCTGCTTCTATCAGCTCGACCAGTACGAAGACGCCGCAGGCTGGTACGAGACCGCCGGGAGGCTCATCCTCTCTGAGCCAAGCCTGACTCCGGCGATCAAGGCTCTCAACGCCCTTGGCGACTACGAAAGGGCCCTGGACTGCTACCGGAAGGGGGACGACGAGGAGAGGTTCACCGAGTGCTCGACCCTCATACGCGGGCTGAGGCGGGCCTGCGCGTCAGCCTGAGCCGTCGTTCTCTTCCTCGACCTTCGCCTTCACCCTGTTGACCGTCTTCACGTGGCACTCTTCGCACACCGGCTCTTCGCGGGGGCCCACCTTGAAGGTGTGGAGCACGACTTCCAGCTCGGTGTCGCAGAAAAAGCACTTCGCCTTCAGTGTCCTCCCCTCTTGGCTGCGTGGACCCTCATCTTGACGACCTTCCCCCTCCCCTTGTAGTACCACACTTCTGCGTCGCCGTTCGAGCTCTCCCCCCACCTTACAAGTTCTTCGAGCTCTTCCTTGGTCGCCCTCGCCTTCCCGCTCTTCACCTGCACCAGCAGGATCTTTCCCTCCTTCGCCGCGAAGACGTCCACGGCCCCGTGTGAGGCGGCGCTCCTTGAGACCATCCAACCGTCCTTCCTGAGAGTGAGCATCGATCGATATTCGGCTGACCTCCCCCTCGTGTAGTTGCGGTTTGGCAACCGCAAACCGGCACTTTTTGGAAGCATGTAAACGTGTTCCACCCGCCGAGTTAGCGGCCCGGGGACGCCGCCGAAAATCGTCCTTCCGAAGGTAACCTTATCACATTGCGCCCTGCGGCCGGCATCGGCGTTGGAAGAAGTCAAGAGTTCGATAAGGAAGATGGAGCACCGCTTCTCTGAGCAGCTCGAACGGCGCGACCGGGTGCTGAAAGACAGCAGGGACGTCATCGCTGCGTCCTCGAGGGCTATAATCGACGTCCACACGGGGAAGCTCAAGGAAGGGGAGAATGAGCTCGCGAAGGCGAAGGAGCTCCTGAAGTCGCTGAAGAAGACTTCGGACGGCTCCGTCTCGCGCTACCTGGTCTCACCAGAGGCCGAGGTGGTCGAGGCGAGCGCGGTCATCGCGCTGTCCAAGGGGAAGTCCGTCCCATCGATGGACGAGCTGGCAGCGTCCCCCGAGGCCTACCTCCTCGGGCTCCTCGACTCCGTAGGCGAGCTGAAGCGGCTCGTCCTCGACTCCATCCTGCAGCGCAAGCTCGCGAAGGCGAAGAATTACTTCAGGGTCATGGAGGAACTCTACTCGATGTGCTCTCCCCTCGCCGTCTACGACCACGTCGTGGGCGGGGCCAGGAGGAAGATCGACGTCGCGAGGATGCTGGTCGAGGACACCAGGGGGCTCCTTGCCGAGGAGATCGGAAGGGACTCGGTCAGCGCATCCATGGCTCGGCTCGAGAAGAGGCTGGAGAGGGCCTAGAGCTCGCTCAGCAGCCTGCTCGTCTTCAACCCCGGGTAGGGCGAGTCCAGTCGTACGACCTTGACCCTCAGACCCCGCTTCTTGGCCTCGCTCCGTATCTGGTCTTCGAGATGATACTGGTCGTAGCCGAGGGCGACGACGTCGGGGCCGACCCGCTGGAGGGTCACATAGATGTCCCCCTTCACCCCCAGTATCGCCGCGTCGACCTGCCTGAGCGAGGAGAGCAGCTTTACCCTGTCCCCCTCCCCGACTATCGGCTCTCTTTTCTTCCTGCGCCTGATGGTGCTGTCCCTCGCCACCGAGACCACCAGCGCGTCCCCGAGCTCCTTCGCCTTGCTGATGGTGTGGACGTGCCCGTAGTGGATGATCTCGAAGCCTCCTCCGATGAAGACCACCCTGATCGCCCTCCTCCCCTTCGGGGTGATGGAGACCTTTCCCCGTTCCGAAGCCAGCAGCCCCTCCCTCGAGAGCCTTTCGATCTCCGCTTCAGCCTCGGCTCTCGTCAACCCTAGCCGCTGGGCGATGCCCTCAGTGTTCGCCTTCGTGCCGCCTAGGCCCATAGAGAACACTGCTGCGAGGATTCGTTTGGAGTCCATGGATTACCAGTCGATCTTGGCGACCCCTGCGAAAGCCAGCGAGTCCAAAAGCCCTTCGGCGTACCCTATGCTGAGCATAGCCATCTCGTCTTCTCCGTTCGCCAGGAAGCTCTCGGCGTCCTTCGCATAGAGCTCTGCGTTCTCGAGCACGTGTTCATACTGCTGTCCGACCTTTGACTTCGCCGACTCGAGGGCCCGGCGTGTCTTTGCCACGTACTTTGGCACCAGAGTCTGGGCGGTCCTCAGGACCTTGTCCGAGTTGCTCCTAACGGAGGATTCGGGGACCCCGAAGATCGCGGAAACCGCCTCGACCTCTGAGAAGTGCAGTTTGCCCGGCACCACCACGCAGCAGGGCGGCTCCCCATAGTCTGCCTTGGACAGCCCGTCGAACCCCCCGGCCTCCAGTTTCGAGTCCTCCCTCCCCACCCTGCAGAGGACAAGGGCGAAGGTCTTCTCGTCGACCACCCCACGCTTGAAGTTCCCCTCGGCCAGGAGCAGCCCCGCCATGGCGTCGGCGGGGGAGACCCCTTCCCCGCTCTGGACGTCGTACTCCAGGAGAAGCAGGGTGTGCGCCCCCTCCAGCAGGTTCTGGTGCAAGATGTGGTACGCCTGGGTAAGCTTTCCAACCGACTCCCGAGTCACGGTCACCGTCCTTGAGAACTTGTACGAGTGCAGCCCGGACGCGCTGGCGGCGGCTGAGGCTATGGTCGCGGAGTGTACCACCCTGGTCTCTACCCCCTGCCTGATCGCCCTCGCCCGAAGCTCGCCGTGGGTGGTGGCTATCATGGGGTCCCCGGGTACCGCCAGGGCGACCTTCCTGACGGCGGCTTCGGACAGGATCCGGCTCCCGCTTTCCACGAAGTCCCTGTCGACCACCACCGGGTCTTTCCCGACGGCCTTGGCGAGCTCATTGAGCAGGGAAGGCTCGTGGGGGGTGGTGTAGTACTCGAAGTAAACGACGTCGGCATCCTTGATTTCCTCGATGCCTTCCAGGGTGATGCCTTTCGCCCCGAGGCCCAGGCCCACGAAGCTGAGACGGCCCATGCCTATTCTAGGAGGTAAATCGTGGTATATCAACAGTGAAGCGGGGGCAAACCGTCTGTCCCGCGCAGGGACAATATGGAACACACCGTGTCAACACTTTCAGCGACCTGCCCTGCAGTCATGGCAAATGGTCGGCGCTGGTAATATGCCAGACCTGCGAATCCGCATCCAAAAGGATGAAATCGCCATAAACGATTTCTCCCGAGACGGCCGAAGTCATCGCACTCATCCGGCCCAAGCCGAAGGCATGTCTTGTGGGAAGAATACTTTAATCGCCGGTCAAAACCGCCACGAAACGCGGGCCTGTGGCTCAGCCAGGTTAGTGAGAATCGTCTCGCTGTCAGCGGCTGGCTCTTAGCTAGCGGGTGGGAGTCACCAGCATGCCGTGGGTTCGAATCCCACCAGGCCCGCTTCCTATGGCCCGGAAGGCCCCGATCAGTCCAAGGTCACGGCGTCTGCTTCGGCGCCGTAGCGCTGGCCCTTTGCGTCATCGCCAACCCTACGCTCACTGCCATGGAGACGAAGAAGATGAGGAGAGCGAACGACAGGTCAGCCTCAAGCGCGAAGGACCCGACCAGCCACACGATGGCGAATGCCCATATCCCGGCGATGGTGACGTTCCTGGCGTCCATGTCCTTTCCACGACGGCTTCCACGGAGAAAAGCGTAGTCCCTAAATCAATCACAGAAAACTCTCGAGCGTCTGCCTAACGAGTTAGGACGCTTTCCAAATCTGAGAATCACCTCACCAGCTAAATAGTGTAGAAAATGGCGCCCGAACTGAGCGAAGCTTGTCCCTGAAGACCGAGAGGACCTCGAAGTTCCCGTTCCCAAAGCTCGAGGCTGGCCTGCGGCAGGGGAACTTCGAGGAGGTGCAGCTCCCCTACACCCTGGAGGAGGCGATGGAGGAGGCGAGCAGGTGCGTCACCTGCGGCAACCCCATCTGCATGGACGTCTGTCCCCTCCAGACCGACATACGGGGGATGTGCGAGGCAGTCGCGAGAGGTGACTTCTCGACTGCATACCACAGGATAAGGGAGACCAACCCCCTGCTGGGCACCACGGCCCGGTGCTGCCCGCAGCTCGACAGCCTCTGCGAGGCCGCCTGCGTGATGGGGAGCAGGGGAGAGCCCGTAGCGTCGGGGATGATACAGCGCTTCGTCGCTGACTGGGAGCGGACGACTTCGAAGCAGCCTGACCCAGTCAGGATGGAGGCCACGGGGAAGAAGGTCGCGGTGGTGGGGGGTGGGCCCGCAGGCCTGGCGGCGGCCGAGCTCCTGACGAGATACGGGCACGAAGTAACAATACTCGACGAGCTCCCGTTCCTGGGCGGGACGGCCTGGTATGGAATCCCGGACTACCACCTCCCCAAGGACGTCCTCAAGTACGAAGCCGAGAGGATCCTGGGGATGGGGGTTGTTGCAAAGACCGGGGTCAGGGTCGGCAGGGACGTCACCCTCGACGAGCTTCGTTCAGACTACGACGCCGTCCTCGTGGCCACCGGGGCCAAGGACGTGACGAGGTCCGAGACCCCCGGGTCCGACCTCGCAGGGGTCTACGACGGCTATCAGTTCCTTGAGGACGTCTTCGTCGGCGGCGTCAAGAGCTACCTTCGGAACCCGAAATACAACCTGGGAAAGAAGGTCCTTGTCATCGGAGGCGGAGACAGCGCCCTCGACTGTGCCCGGACCGCGCTGCGTCTGACGCAGGGGGACGTTACCATGGTCTACCGACGGACAGAGGCGGAGATGCCCGTTGACGAGATCCTTGTCGGGGAAGGGAAGGAGGAGGGGCTCAAGCTGATGTTCCTGATGGCGCCAAAGGCATACCTGGGCGCCGGAGGGCGCCTGCGCAAGGCTACCATGTCTGTGATGAAGCTCGGGGAAGTCGACTCTTCCGGTCGCAGGTCCCCTGTTCCCACGGGTGAGACCGTCGACATCGAGTGCGACTCCGTGATCGTGGCCATAGGGAGGGGCCCCAGCACCTTCCTTCAGAAGAGCGCGGGTATCGCGACTGGACCCAAGGGGAGCATCGCGATAGACGGCCGTTCGATGACTTCGGTGCCCGGCGTATTTGCGGCCGGGGACGTCGTGACCGGGGAGAGCCTCGTAGTCAAGGCCATGTCGAAGGGGAGGGAGGCTGCCCAGCACCTCCACGAATACCTCTTGGGTACGCAGCTGGAACACAGGTCCCTCTACGACTACTACTTCACCAGAAGGACCAGCGGCCGCTACTATCGCGACATGTTGGACGGCAAGGAAGAAGTACTTCCGCCGGAGTAGGCCCGCCCGACCCCTCCGCAAGCTCCCCCCGCAACCCCCTAGCCCTCCGAGCATACTCTCGGCTCTGAAATTCGACAGATGCAGAACTTGTGCCAAGTTCTTCCATTTTTCTTCAGTTTTATATTCAGAAACTGAATGAGCATGGAACGCGCGTGAAGTCAAAGGACGCGGTCGCGGCTGTTTTGATTGCCATCCCGTTCATCGCCTACTTCGCCATTCCGACGTACAACATGGTCAATCCGCAGTGGGGGGGAGTGCCCTTCTTCTGGTGGTATCAGACGGTCTGGCTGGGAATAAGCGCGGTCCTGTTCTTCTGCGCAGCGGTCCTGATGGGGAGGAAGAGCTAGAGTGCTTCCTACCGATGGCGTAGTAGCCTTCTTGGCCCTGTTCGTGCTCTTTGTCGCCCTGGGCTTCCTGGGAGGGAGGTGGCGCAAAGGGGACATGAACACCCTCAACGAGTGGGCACTCGCAGGCAAGAGACTCGGGACCGGGCTTGTCTGGTTCCTGGTGGGCGCCGACTTGTACACGGCCTACACGTTCGTGGCAATCCCTTCAGGGGTGTTCGCCAAGGGGGCGATCTACTTCTACGCAGTCCCCTACGTCTCGCTCACCTTCGGCTTCGCGATAATCTTCATGCCAAAGCTATGGCGCGTGGCCCACGAGAAGGGCTACATCACAGGAGCCGACTTCGTCAAGGGAGCCTTCAACAGCAGGACCCTCGCGATGCTGGTCGCGGTGGTGGGCATCGTAGCCGAGCTGCCGTACATCGCCCTCCAAATCGTGGGGATGCAAGCGATCCTGACAGTTATGCTGCAGGGAGTCGGGGACGTTACGACGGTCTCAGAGGTGTCCCTTGTCATAGCCTTCATCGTGCTGGCGGCCTTCACCTACACCAGCGGGCTGAGGGGAGCGACCCTGACCGCGGTGCTCAAGGACATCCTGATCTTCGCGAGCATAATCGCGGTCATCATCGTTGTCGCCTTTGGGACGGGCCTGGGGGCTGGATTCACGGCCAAGCCCGCTTACTCGACCCTCGCTTCGACGCTTCAGAACGGCTACTGGAGCCTCTTCTTGGTGAGCGCCCTCGCCCTCTACCTCTATCCGCACGCAATCAACGGGGTCCTGAGCGGTCAGGACGCGGAGAAGGTGAGGAAGAGCACCGCGCTGCTGCCGATATACGGCGTCGGGCTCGCGCTCCTGGCGATGTTCGGCGTGATGGTCTATGCGAACAGCGCGGCATCTTCGCTGGTGAAGTCGCTGGGGGGTAGCGGCGTCCTGGTGGTGCCGTCGCTGATTCAGAGCGTGCTGCCGAGCTGGGCGACAGGGATCGCCTTCCTGGGCATCTTCATCGGCGGGCTCGTCCCAGCCGCGATCATGGCGATCTCTCAGGCGAATCTTCTCACCAGGAACATAATCAAGGAGTTCAGGCCGAACCTGACCCCGGCAGCCGAAACCCAGATCTCGAAGTGGGCGTCGGTCGCATTCAAGTTCCTCGCGCTGGCGTTCGTGTTCGTTGTGAACTCGACCTACGCGGTCCAACTGCAGCTCTTCGGTGGCATCCTTATCGTCCAGACGCTTCCTGCGATGTTCGGCGGGCTCCTCACACACCGCCTGAACAAGAACGGTCTGATCGTCGGTCTGGTGGTGAGCGAATTCGTGGGGGTGTACTTGATGGAGGCGGCGAACAACTTCACTACTTGGTCCACTACCTTCTACAGCACCTATGGGTTCGGCGCCTTCTTCATCGGGGCCACGACCCTTGCGCTCAACCTCGCCATAGTCCTTGTGTGGAGCGCGGTCTCACGGCCGAAGGGTCCGACCCAGGCGCAGGGCTAAAGTAATCCCGCCTTCCGGTGCATTCATCATGTGGGCGGCTGTGTATCATACCCCGGGGGGCCCAGAGGTGCTCGCCTATGAGGAGGTCTCCGCCCCGAAGCCTGGGCCCGGAGAGGTCGTCCTGAAGGTCGCAGCCTGCGCCGTCAACAGGCTGGACATCTGGGGGAGGAGCGGGAGGTACAAGACCCGGCTTCCGCACATCCTGGGGACCGACGTAGCCGGAGTGGTGACTGAAGTCGGGCCGGGGGTCGAGGGGGTCGATCTCGGGCTGCGCTCGGTCGCCTACCCGGTGATATCCGACGGAACCTGCGTCTACTGCCTGCAGGGGAGGCCGAACCTCTGCCTTGGCAGGGGGTTCGTCGGCGTGGTGACCGAGGGTGGGTACGCAGAGTACCTGAAGGTTCCTGCGGCGAACGTCGTACCCGCCGGCTCACTGGACCTCAAGCTGGCAGCGGCGATGCCCGTCGACTTCGGGACCGCCTGGGGCGGGCTGGTCTCGAGGGCGAAGGTCGGCCCGGACGACGTCGTGCTCGTCTGGGGGGCCGCTGGTGGATTGGGCCACGCCGCAGTTCAGATTGCGAAGCTCATCGGGGCCGAAGTGATAGCGGCCGTGGGGGACTCGAGCAAGGCGGAGTTCGTGAGGTCCCTGGGCGCCGACCACGTGGTCGACTACGGCTCCGCTGACATCGTGCAGTCGGTGAAATCGCTGACCGGGGGCATGGGGGCCACGGTGGTGTTCGAACACGTGGGCGGAGACACCTGGGGCAAGAGCATCGACTGCCTTGCAAGAGGGGGAAGGATGGTGACTCTGGGGCTCACATCAGGACCAAAGTCCGAGGTGGACGTGCGCCGCGTATACTCCGACGAGCTGGTCATCACGGGCGCCTATGGCCAGTCCAAGCCAGACGTCGCCAAGGTGCTTCAGCTGGCAGCCGAAGGAAAGCTCGTTCCGCGCGTTCACAGGGAGCTGTCTCTTTCCTCCGCAGGTGAGGCGCACCAGATCGTAGAGTCTCGCAAGGTCAGGGGCAAGGTGCTGCTCCTCCCGCCCTGAGTTTCTGCCTCGGCAATCCGCGCTGTTTATAGCCGGTCTACCAGGCGCGGGCCCTATGTACACCAGCACCGTGGTCGATGACGAGGCGAAGGCGATGCGGGTGATGCGAGGGATGGAAGAGGCATGGGAAAAGAAGGACGAGTCCTACTTCATCACAGTCCTGAAGACCGAGCCCAGCCTGGTGCTCAGAGTGCACGCAGTCTGCATACTAGCAGAGGTGGGAGGAGAGAGGTCCGTCCCAGCCCTGGCCGACGTCCTTCTCCACGACCCCGACCCCCTCGTCAGGCACGAAGCTGCGTTCTCGTTGGGGCAGATCGGACTCTCCGAAGGGAACAGGGCGCTTGCCGAGGCGGTCATCAACGACAAGGACCCCATCGTCAGGCACGAGTCAGCCGCCGCCCTTGGCTCCGTCGGCAGCGCCGACTCGGAGGAGGTCCTTTCCAAAGCACTTGATGACACGGACGAGATGGTGAGGAACTCGGCGAAGGCGTCGCTTTTCAACATCAGGTTCCTGAAGCAGTATTCTGCGGGCTCGACCGCCAGAGACAGGGCTCCCCGACCGTAGCCGCCGAAGCCTTAAGTGCTGTAGCAGCCCCTCGGACCCGTTTGAGGCTCCAGGGCAGGCGCGCCCTAGTGACAGGCTCCTCTCAGGGCATAGGGGCCGAGATAGCCAAACTGTTTTCGAAGGAAGGCGCGACCGTCGTGCTGAACCACCGGTCGGGGAAGTCGCACCCTGAGCCGGTCGCCAGGTCAGTGGAGCGGGCCGGAGGGAAGGTGCTGGTGGTCCACGCAGACGTCTCTGACCCGGCCAGCGTGGGGAGGATGTTCCAGGAGATCAAGACGGAGCTCGGGGGGCTTGACATCCTCGTCAACGCAGCGGGGTTGGCAGACAGGAGCCTCTGGAACCTGCGTCTGGAGAAGACCAGGCTCGAGATGTGGCAGAGGGTCTTCGCCGTCGACGCCTTCGGGACCTTTCTCTGCTGCCAGGGGGCCGCCGCGCTGATGAAGGGCGGGTCCTCCATAGTCAACGTTGCCTCCATCCCGGCCCTCGTCGGCGACACCGAGGGCCTTGTCTACGCGTCGGCCAAGGGCGCGGTCATATCCATGACCAGGATGCTGGCAAAGATGCTCGCTCCGAAGGTCAGGGTAAACTGCATGGCCTTCGGGTCGATCGCCACCACCTGGGTCGACTGGCTGAGCAAGGAACAGACGGAGTCCTACCGTGCTGCGATCCCTCTGAGGAGGTTCGGTAAGCCTTCCGAGGCTGCGGACCTGGCGCTCTTCCTAGCCGGGAAGGAATCCTCCTTCATCACGGGCCAGGTCGTGGCGCTGGACGGCGGAGAAGCAATCCGCTAGCCCTCGGCCGCCTTGTAGAGGCCGCCAGCCCTCTCCAGCTTTCCCAGTGCGTCGTCGACCGGGTCTTCCAGGTCCACCATTCCCCTGGCGACCGCCTTCCTCCACAGGTCCACATAGGTCTCCAGCCCTTCCCTGACCTGGGGTTCTCTGTCCTCCTTCGACTTCTCAAGCTCCTCCAGATAGTCCCTGACCCGCCTCAGGCCAGGGCTCACAGGAGGGTCGCCTCCCCTCCCACGCCGGAGGGGTAGGCCCTGTACCCCAGCTTCTCGATCGCCTTGAGGACCCTCCCCTGGTCCCGGTCGGACGTGTTCACGAAGACCGAGGGGCCCGTCTGCATCGAGTAGTATGCCTTGACCCCTTCCTCCCTCAACTCTCTCACCCTGCCTATGATCCTGATCGAGTCCTCTGTCATTATGACCAGCCCGCTGTCCCCCGTCATCGTGAGGCTGTGCAGCTCCAGGGTGTCCCTTTCGGCTAGCCTTCCGACTTCGTCCAGGTCGTTCCCCAAGATCGCCTTCTGCATGGAGTCGCACCTCTTTTGCGCCGACTCCACCCTCGCCGCGAAGAAGGGAGAGGTGAGGACCTCCCGATGGGCGTCCTCAGTCCTGACCCGGGAGGGGAGCGGCACGATGACCATGCGCAGGTCGAGGTCCCTGGAGTCCGCGAACCGTTCGGCGTAGGTCCCTTCGTCGTCCTTCCCCGCGTACAGCCTGGAGAAACCTCCCACGAGGGACCTGGACGCAGACGCGGCGAACAGGCGGGCGGTCTTTGAAAGCTCTCTGAGCTCGGGTCTCTGCTCTGCCAGCAGCCTATGGGCGAGGAGAGTCAGGGCTGCGCCTGCGGAGGAGGAGTACCCAATGCCCTTCGCCTTCCCCGACGGAAGGTTCCTGCTGTCGATGCGGAAGTCTGTGACCTTCTTGGACGGGTCCAGCCTGGAAACGATTGCCTGGAGCCTGGAGTTGGCCGAGTCGTTGGCTTTTCCTTCGATGAACACGCCTCCCTGCCTGCTGTCGGTGATGCTAGCTTCGGTCTTCATGGAAGTCGTGTTGACAGATATGCTGTCATGGTAGGGGATTCTGAGCTTCCAGTCCTTCAGGCCGTGGTACTTCACGAGGCCCTGCATGGTGTAGGCGACCGCCCTGTACTCCGCCATCCTAGCGCACCTCTATCTCCATCCTGCCCGTCGTCTTGGGGTCCCTGAGCAGCGCCACCAGCCTCCTGGGGATGTCCCTGGCCGCCGCGTCGGCCCCCAGTGCGAGCGTCCTGTCGCTCACGAAGTCGCTCCTCCTGATGACCATGTCGTGAGGATGGGATAGCAGGAGCCGCGGGTCCCCGCGCGCCCTGAGCTCGAACGACTCGTCCTCTGCGACCAGCCTGATGGTCACCATCGACCCTGACCTCCTGAGCTTCTCTCTCACCCTCACGTCAAGGCCCGCACAGCCCTTGGATGCCCCCACTCCGACGATGCAGTCCCCGTTCTCCGTGAGGTCCTCTTCGGTGGTCAGCTCCATCGTCGTGGGGTGCATCGACCTGACCATGGCGTGACCCTTGAAGGTGACCACGTCCCGGGCGACTTCGGCTTCTGTCACAGTTGTCGTCATGCTACTTCAACTTCGGCTGATAGCCGTTGCAGTGGGGGCATCTTTCAGCTTCGTCCGGGACCGGCGTAGAGCAGAAGACGCAGAACCTGTACCCTTCAGGCGGCGCGAGGGGGGCCGCCCCCTCGGGAAGGAAGAAGCTGGCCGCGATCATGATCAGTCCTCCGGCGACGAACGGCAGGCTCCAGAAGTATGCGAGGGGCACCGCCAGGACGAAGAACGCCGTTCCCATGATCGCGACGAGGAGCCCGCCCGCAAACAGCTGGGGACGCATGGCCCCCGCTCCCCGATAACGCCTTTATAGTTTCGAACCGGCTACGGCCGCGAACTTCATGACTACGGAGTACGAGCAGCTCCTCTCACAGATGGTCGGCGAGAAGAAGTCGAAGCTGGCCGAGCTGACCGGGAAGAAAGGGACACAGAAGGAGACGGCCGCCCTGATGTCAGACATCAGGTTCCTGGAGGTCGAGCTTCAGCGTTACCAGCAGGGCATGGCGCTCTTCAGGACGAAAGCCCTCCCCAAGGTCGGCAGATGGGGCAAGCCCGAGATCGAAGAGAGAAAGGAAGAAGAAGCATAGAGCGGGCTTGACGATCCTACTGTCTGAGAGCGAAGTCGAGTCTCTCCTTGACATGGACGAGGTCGTGGCCGCGGTCGAGGAGGCCTTCCGAAGGGAGGGGATGGGCGAAGCTCAGAACTTCATGAGGACCAGGACAAGGGGGCCCGCTTCTGTCCTCAGCGTCATGCACGCCACCTCGTCCTACCTTGGCCGGGCCGGACTCAAGGCGTACGCTTCATCGAAGGGAGGGACGAGGTTCCTCGTCCTGCTGTTCGACGCCAACGACTCTTCCCCGCTCGCGGTCATGGCCGCCGATATGCTAGGGAGGTTCCGGACAGGTGCGGCCTCGGGGGTCGCGACGAAGCATCTCTACGGGAGGCGCTCGGGGACAGTCGCACTGCTCGGGTCAGGGAAGCAGGCGCTGACACAGGCGCTTGCCCTCAGGAGCGTAATGAAGGTGGACGAGCTCCGGGTCTGGAGCCGCGACTCGGCCCACAGGGAGGCGTTCGCCAGCGCGCTGAGGGAGAGGGGGTTCGAAGCGAACTCGTTCGCTTCGCCCGCCGCGGCCGCGGAAGGAGCCGACGTCGTGAGCACCATCACTTCGTCCAAGACCCCGCTTCTCGACGAGACCGCGCTGAGAGACGCTTCCCATGTGAACGCCTGCGGGAGCAACGTAGCAGACCATGCAGAGGTGACCCCAGAGGCGGTGGGCTCCTTCGATACCGTGGTCGTCGACGACCTCCCCCAGGCGAAGCTCGAGTACGGCGAGCTTATCCAGGCTGAGGGAGCCGGCAAGTTCAGCTGGGACGCCGCCATCGAACTCGGGGCCGTCGTGGCCGGAAGGGCGAAGCCCAAGGGGCGGACCCTCTTCAAGTCGGGCGGGGCCGCGCTCGAGGACGTCGCAGCCGCCAGCCTGGTTTACAAAAAGGCGAAGTCCCTGGGCCGCTGCACAGAGTTCAGTTTCTACTGAAGCTACATCGGGGGCATTCCGCCCATGCCGCCCATTCCTCCGCCTCCCGGCGGTCCAGGCGGCGCCTTCATCTTGCTGGCGGCGATCACGTCGTCGATCCTGAGGATCATCGACGCTGCCTCTGTGGCTGCCCTTAGTATCTGGAGCTTCACGGCGAGAGGCTCCCAGACCGACTTCGCATACATGTCGGCCACCTTGCCGTTCAGCGCGTCTACGCCGAACCACTTCCCATCCTTTCCGTGCCGCGCCCTCAGGTCCACCTGAGTGTCGATGGGGTCCATGCCCGCGTTCTCAGCCAAGGTCAACGGGATGCTCTCCATCGCGTCGGCGAACTTCAGCGCTGCCAGCTGCTCTCTACCGGAGAGCTTCTGCGCCCAGTTACGGAGCTGGAACGAGACCTCCTCCTCGGGAGCACCGCCCCCTGCGACCACCGCTGGGAGTTCGACCACGTCCTTGGTGACCATCAGGGCGTCGTGAAGGGCCCTTTCCGCTTCGTCCACCACCCGCTGGGTCCCGCCTCTGACGAGGATGCTCACCGCCTTCGGGTTCTTGGCTCCCTCGACGAAGACCCACTTGTCGTCTTCCAGCTTCCTCTCCTCCACCAGCTTCGCGTAGCCGAGGTCCTTGGTGCCGAGGTCGTCGAGGTTGGTGACGATCCTTGCGCCGGTGGCCTTCGCCAGCTTCGTCATGTCGCTTTCCTTGACCCTCCTCACGGCGAGGATGCCCGCCTTGGCCAGGAAGTGCTGTGCCAGGTCGTCGATGCCCTTCTGGCAGATCACCACGGTGGCCCCTGCCGAGTGCACTTTGTCGACCATCCCTTTCAGGATGCTCGTCTCTTCGTCCATGAACTGCTGCATCTGCTGAGGGTCGTTGATCCTGATCTCCGCTGAGAACTCCGTCTTCTCAATCTCCAGTGCAGAGTTGACCAGCGCGATCTTGGCCTCGTCGATCCTCCTCGGCATCCCGGAGTGGACGACCTCCTTGTCGAGGATGATTCCTCTCACGATCTCGGTGTCGGTCAGAGCCCCTCCGGGCTTCTTCTCGACCTTGACGTTGTCGATGTCCACCCTGAAGCCCCCGTCCCGCTTCTCAGCGACCTGTAGGACGGCATCCACCACGATTCCCGCGAGGTGGGGCGATTCCTCGTTTACGAGCTTCGTCAGCATGCTCGTGTTAGCCACCTTCAGCAGGTCCGCCCTGCTCTCCGGGTCTATTTTTTCCGCTATCTCCTCCAGTATCTTCTGCGCTTTCTCTGCGGCCCTCGAATATCCGTCGACCACCACCACGGGGTGGACGTTCTTGTTGATCAGGTCCTCGGCCTTCTCGAGGAGCGCCCCTGCTACCACAACAGCTGACGTGGTCCCGTCGCCCACCTCGTTGTCCGTCGCCTTGCTTATCTCGACCATCATCTTAGCTGCGGGGTGCTGCACGTCAAGCTCCTTCAGCATGGTGGCGCCGTCGTTGGTTATCGTCACGTCTCCCATCGAGTCCACGAGCATCTTGTCCATGCCTCTGGGGCCAAGCGAGGTCCTTACCACCTCTGCGATGAGCTTCGCGGCGGAGATGTTGTTCCTCTGAGCCTCTCTCCCTCTGGACTCCCCGGAACCCTCTTTCAGAATGATGACTGGCTGACCTGATGCTGACATGTCGAAATTCGGTATACAACCGACGGTTTATAAGACTTATCGTGGCATGAGACGAGTAGGACCGATGGGCGCCAGCAATTCTTAAGTGGACTTTTTTCGGAGGCCTTCTTGGAAGTTCTTGTCTACCCCTCCTGCTCTTTCAAAGAAGCTGGCCGCCGAGGCGATCGGCACGTTCGTCTTCGTCCTCGTGGGCGCAGGGTCCGCCGTCGGCACAGCCAGCCTGGCGAGCCCCGACTCTGGCGCCGCCCTTGTCATAGCCGCCCTCGCCAACGGGGTCGGGCTCGCGGTCGCGGTCTCCGCGACCATGAGCATCTCGGGGGGCGCCCTGAACCCTGCCGTCGTCATCGGGCTCCTGGTTGGAAAGAAGATCGGGGCAAGGGATGTCGTACCGTACATCGTCGCCGAGATGGTGGGAGCCGTCGCTGCCGGGGTGGCCCTGGTCGCTTCATTCCCCTCGCTGCTGGGCAACCAGGTGGAGTGGGGGTCGCCCACACTGAACGGCGCCATCAGCTCCGGCCAGGGGATAGCCATCGAAGCGCTCTTGACATTCTTCCTGATGTTCGCAATCTACGGGACCGCGGTGGACCCGAGGGCGCCGAAGATCGGAGGAATCGGGATCGGACTGACAGTAGTCGCCGACGTGCTGGTCGGCGGGAACTTCACAGGGGCGGCGATGAACCCCGCCCGCGCCTTCGGCCCCATGATAGCGGCAGGGTTCTACCCTGGGTACTGGTACGTCTACATCCTGGGTCCGCTCATCGGCGCGGTGATTGCAGGGCTCGCCTACAGGTACCTGTTAGAGCAGTCCGCCTAAGGGGGCGCGGATAAATAACTCGGCTCGAGGGCGGCGAAAGTCATTGAAGTCGACTAACGGGAGGCTCAGCAGGGAGCAGGCGAAGGAGGTCCTCGTCGGAGTGGACTCTGCCCTGGGCTCGTCTCCAGGGAAGGCGGGGAGAGAAGCTGTGGTGAAGCTGCTGAACTCGGCGGTCCCGAGCTACACCTGGGTGGGGGTATACGTGGTGGACGGAACGGACCTGGCCCTTGACGCCTGGTCGGGCCCCGCGGCCACCGAGCACACAAGGATCCCAATCGGCAAAGGGGTGTGCGGGTTCGCGGCGAAGGCGGGGAAAACAGAGATCGTGTCCGACGTCAGCAAGGACCCAAGGTACCTGCAGTGCTTTCTTTCCACGAAGTCCGAGATCGTGGTCCCGATCATGAGCCAGGACTCGGTCGTAGGCGAGATTGACGTAGACGGCGACCAGCTCGACGCCTTCTCCTCTCTGGACAGGGAGTTCCTGGAGGCGGTCGCAAAGAAGCTCAGCGCGTCGTGGGGCTAGCGCGCTCTACTTCGAGTCGCGGCCACCCAGCGACGTCGCCTTTGGGAACACCTCTGACTCTTCTACCCGTGCGTGCTCGCTGAACAGAGCCTCGAGCTCAGTTTCCCTTGCTTCCAGCTCCCCGGAGGGCGCCGCTGCCAGCTCCCTGATCTTGGTCATAAGGGCGTAGATGGGCCTGTGCTGCCTGAAGACCAGTATCTCCTTCTCCGCGCCCTTCACCCCCAGGCTCCTGATGAGCAGTCCGAGTATCTCGAACTCTTCGTCCACTATATGCTGACGGAAGACCGGGTCGATCTCCTTCAGGGTCCGGGCCACAGCCCCGAAGTCCTTCCTTCTGGCCGCGTCCCTGGCCTGCTCCAGGCCCTCCCTCATCACAGCGTGCTCTTGGACAAGGACCCTCACCAGCTCCTCCAGGCCGAGCTTCCTTGGCGAGTAGCGCTCCCCCAACCCACCCCCCTGATTATAACATAGGTTATAAGAATTAAATATCCCCCGTAACAGGCGGGGCTCAGAAGCCGGCCTTGAAGCTCGAAATCGTAGACCTCCACGCCTCCGTCGAGGGGAAGGAGATTCTGAAAGGGGTCAACCTGACCATCGGTCAGGGGGAGACCCACGCCCTCATGGGCCCCAACGGCTCGGGGAAAAGCACCCTGGCCTATACGCTCATGGGGCATCCGAAGTACCAGGTCACCTCCGGGAAGGTACTAATCGACGGAGAAAGCATCACTGGGTTGGCGCCTGACAAGCGGGTCAGGAAAGGGCTCTTCCTGGCGTTCCAGTATCCCGTCAGCGTCCAGGGGGTCAGCATGTTCTCGTTCCTCAGGGCGGCCTACAACAACTCGAGGCCGGCAGGCTCCGAGCCCCCGACCATCTTCGAGTTCAGGGAAGTCGTGGCAGACAAGCTGAAGATGCTGAGCATGGACGAGTCATTCCTCAACCGCTATCTGAACGAGGGCTTCTCCGGAGGGGAGAAGAAGAGGGCGGAGATACTGCAGATGGCGCTCATGGAACCTAAGTTCGCGGTCCTCGACGAGACCGACTCGGGGCTCGACATCGACGCCCTGCGCATCGTCGCCGAGGGGATAAACAAGGTGTCTGGTCCCCAGACCGGGGCGCTGTTGATTACCCACTACCAGAGGATTCTGAAGTACGTGAAGCCGCAGTTCGTCCACGTCATGTATCAGGGACGGATAATCGAATCAGGGGGGGAAGACCTGTCCAGGCTGCTAGAAGAGAAGGGATACACCTGGATAAAGGGGTACCAGGAAGAACAGGCGCCCGTTCAGGCCCCATAACCCTTTTAACGATGAACATAACCTATGTTATATTCGAGCGTGAGACAGTTTGGCTTCCAAGACTGACATCATAACCGACGACTACAAGGAGAAGTACGGATTCAGCGACCCCATCGAGTCCTACGCCGTCCAGGGCGCAAAAGGCCTCAGCGAGCGTGTCGTCCAGGAGATAGTGAGGCTGCACGACGAGCCTGCCTGGATGGAGCAGGTCCGGATGAAGGCGCTGAAGCACTTCCTCGACAGGAAACCTCCGTCCTGGGCCCCTGACCTGGCCGACATCGACTTCCAGAGCTTCTACTATTACGCGAGACCGACAGCGAAGGCCGCCGATTCGTGGGAGCAGCTCCCGGAGTACATCAAGCGCACATATGACAAGCTGGGCATAACCGAGGCGGAGAAGAAGTTCCTCGCTGGCGTGGGGGCGGTGTATGAGTCGGAGGCAGTCTATCACAGCATCAAGGGCGAGCTCGAGAAGCAGGGGGTCGTCTTCACGGACACGGTGACAGCCCTCAAGGAGTACCCTGACATCATGAGGAAGTATTTCGGCACCGTGGTGCCGTACCAGGACAACTACATCGCAGCCCTCCAGACGGCCGTGTGGAGCGCCGGCTCGTTCGTATACGTCCCCGAAGGGGTCAAGGTGCCCATGATCCTCCAGGCATACTTCAGGATCAACGAAAGAAACATGGGCCAATTCGAGAGGACTCTCATCGTCGCCGAGCCGTACAGTGAGGTTTCCTACAACGAAGGGTGCCTCCCGGCAGACGAGCTTGTCAGCAAAGGGCATTCACTCGATGCGATTGAGAGCATAGGAACTCGTGAATTGGTAGTGACCCACGAGGGCAGAATGCGGGCTGTTACCGAAAGGTACATCCACCCGCACAGCGGTCAGATGCTGACTATCGTTCCACAATCGAGCGCCAGCGCTTTCAGGCTTACTCCGGAGCATCCGGTCTTGGCGATAAAGAGAAGTACGGTGTCCTTCAGAAAGGGCAGGAACGGATGGCTGCCAGAGGCGTCCGCCGCCAAACTGTCGGCTGTCGAACCTCAGTTCATAGAGGCAGGGAAGCTGGAGGTCGGCGACTTCATCCTTTACGTCGCACCTACAGATGAGAAGGACGACGCGCTCCTTTCCGACGCTCTCCTGAAGATTCTAGGCGTCTACTTGGCAGAAGGAACGGTTTCGTACAACAGGAAGTTGAAGCGGGACTACCTACAGTTCAGCTTTGGTGCTTCTCCGTCGGAGGGAGAACTGGCCCAGGAGCTGCTCGATCTGATCCACTCTGTCGGCGAAAATGCCAGCCTCTACAAGTCTCGAGGAAGGTACTATGTCGTCGCGTCTTACTCGAAGATGCTGATTGAGCTCTGCCGGTCAAGCTGCGGAATCGGCGCTCCGACCAAGACTCTTTCCGAGAGGATGATGCTGCTACCACCAAGTCGCCAGATGCTCTTCCTGAGGTACTACCTCAGAGGGGACGGCAACAGGTACGCAAAGAAGGCGGATACCTCGTTGATGATTCGCGCGTCCACCGCGAGCAAGATTCTGGCCTTTCAATTGCAGGAGATTCTGGCTAGAGCCGGAATGTTCTCGAACATCAACCTTCGGAAGGGGTCAGAAGACAAGATTCTGGGAAGGAGGATCGTCCGGAAGGACCAGTACGTTGTCGAATATACGGAGAACAAGAAGTGGAGCGCCGTCAGAAGGAAAGGCAATCGGTACTTTGTTCCCATCAAGAAGATACTTTCGGAAGCCTTCCACGGCCGGGTCTACAATCTCGGCGTCAGCGGAGACGAAAGTTACCTGGTCAAAGGGTTCGCGGTACACAACTGCAGTGCACCCGTGTACTCCGCACAGTCACTCCACTCCGCGGTTGTGGAGATAATCGCCAAGAAGGGCGCCCTGGTCAAGTACACGACGCTCCAGAACTGGTCGCGGGACGTGCTCAACCTCGTCACCAAGAGGGCCCACGCCTACGAGGAGGCCACGGTGTCATGGGTCGACTTTAACGGGGGGTCAAGAATGACGCGGAAGTACCCGTCGGTGTACCTTCTCGGGCCGAGGGCGAAGGCCGACATCATCTCGGTCGCCTACGCGGGCCCGGGGCAGGTCCAGGACACAGGTGGGAAGGCGATCCACCTCGCGAGAGACACTACTTCGAAGATCATTTCGCGTTCCGTCTCCAAGGGCGGAGGTCACACTGCGTACAGGGGGCTCCTGCACATTGCGAAGGGCGCGAAGAACGTGAAGTCGACGGTCCGTTGCGTGAAGCCTGATGCCCTTATTCTTGGAGACAATCGGCCTATCGCAGACTACGTCATCGGAAATCACGCGATCGGTATGAACGGAGAAAATACTGTCACACGAACGTATCTTAACAGGTACGAAGGCGAAATGGTTAGAATCAGCGCCCTCGGGATGATACCCATCGAGGTCACACCCGAACATCCGTTTCTGGTGTCTCGATCGCGGGCAGCCTACCCCTGCGTAGTCAGAAACGGTAGACACGCGCATGCACAAAAAATCTCGGTGGACAGACCGCAGTGGCGCCCGGCTTCACAACTCCTGGCGAAACATTCCCGAGAGGATGGCGACTATCTGCTCGTCCCAAGGCTTACCGGCAGTCTCGAAACCAAGTCCTTGGACATTGCACCCTTCTCGAAGAACAAGAAGGGGCTTCGAATCATGCAAAGGAAGGGCCACGCTTCAGTCTTCGTACTTGACTCCGATTCAGCCTGGGCACTCGGAATGTATACCGCCGAAGGGTACTACTCACAAGACAAGCTCAAGTTCGCACTGGGATCGAAGGAAACGGAACTAATCGCCAAAGTCTCTTCGTTCTTCATGAACATCGGATACAAGGTAAAGAAGTACAAACTAAAGAATGAAAACGGCGTCGAACTGGTTGTTTTCGCGAGGGTTCTCGGAAGGGCCTTCGCCTCTTGGTGTGGAGAGGGGGCACCGAACAAGCGCATTCCCGACTTCATACTGCTGAACAAGGATTCTCGAATTGTCGACTCGTTCTTGGATGGGTATATCCGAGGTGATGGAACACTGACGAAGAACAGCGCGGGCAGACGAAACGTAATCCACATCGTGACCACTTCCAAGCTCTTGGCGATGCAGACGCAGCTTATTGGGGCTCGCAAAGGTCTCTTCTTCAGGATAACGAGGGCCTCAAGAGCGGACGAAATCCAGGGACGAAGAGTAAAAACACATGACAAATACGACGTGAGATGCAGCACCGACGCAAGAATCCAGGCCAGGGCCGACGACCAGTTCTTCTACGTGCCGATCAGGGACATCGAGAAAATAGACTACACGGGAGCAGTACATAACCTGGAGACCACGGATCACACCTATCTAATCTCGAACGCCATCTCACACAACTGCGACGCCCTGCTGGTGGACGAGCAGAGTACGACGGCCACCTATCCGTACATGGAGATACAGGAGGACGACGCAACGGTCACCCACGAAGCGAGCGTGGGGAAGGTGGGGGAGGAGCAGCTTTTCTATCTGATGTCCAGAGGAATCTCTGAAGGGGACGCGCTCAGCATGGTGGTCAACGGGTTCATGGAGCCTTTCGCCAAAGAGCTCCCGATGACATACGCCGTCGAGTTCAACCGCCTCATGTCGCTTGAAATGACGAACGCCGTCGGCTAGGTCCGGCGCCGAGTGGTTCTAGAAATGTCCCAGGCCGCTATCTCGTTCGGAGAGGACCTCGTCAGGGCGCTGTCGCGCTCCCTGGGCGAGCCCGGCTGGCTGACCTCGTCGAGGCTCGATGCGCTGAAGTACTTCACCGACCTCCCACCGGAGACCAACCCCCTCTACACGAAGTACGCGAGCACCTTCGGGTTCCCAGTGGACCAGTTCAGGATGACCGCAGCGAAGTCCGCGGTCGACTTCCGGAGCTTCTTCTCCGGTTTCCTCACCGGCAAGGAGAGCGACATCATCCTTCAGGGGAACGAGACCCAGGTCCATTCCGAGCTTCGCGAAGAGCTCGCCTCCAAGGGAGTCGAACTGATGTCGTTCCACGATGCCCTGGACAAGGAAGAAGCGAAGGTGAGAGACCTGGTCGAGCGGAGGAACGTGAAGTCCTCCGGCGACAGGTTCGCCGCCTTTGTGAACGCCTTCTTCAACGGAGGCGTATTCGTCAGGGTCCCCCGGGGCGTGGCCCTGGACAAGCCCCTCAGAAGGATGCTCCTCCTGGACTCCCCGAGGACCCCGGTGGTAGAACAGAACTTCGTCATCGCCGAGGAAGAATCCAGGCTCGTGTTCCTCGAGGAGCTCTACTCCAAGGGGGAGTCGGTCCCGTCCCTCGTCGCGTCGAACCTCGAGCTCGTCGCGAAGCCAGGCTCCCACGTCGACTTCTCGTCGATCCAGCTCCTCGATGGGCAGTCGACCCACATCTCCAACCGGGCAGTGGACATTCACAGCGACGCCCGGGCGACGGTAAGCTCCCTTTCGCTTGGCGCGGCGGTGTCCAGGTCGAGGATGAACTTCCTCCTGAACGGCAGGGGCTCGCTCGCCGAAGGGTTCGAGATCTTCTTCACCGACGCGAAACAGAGGTACGACTTCGAGACCAATCTCATCCACAACTCCCCGGACTCCACGGGGTCCACCCAGGCGAGGGGGGTCCTCAAGGGGGAGTCCCAGTCCATCTTCAAGGGCATGATCAAGATAGTCAGGGCGGCCAAGAACTCGAGGTCGTACCTGGCCCACCACGCCATGCTGCTTGAGCGGACCGCCAAGTCTGACGCGGTCCCTAGCCTCGAGATCGACACCAACGAGGTCCGAGCAACCCATTCGGCCTCTGTCGCCCAGATTGACGATGAACAGCTGTTCTACCTCATGGCCAGAGGGCTCCCGCTGGACGAATCGAAGAAGATGGTCGTGCTCGGGTTCTTCGAACCTGTGCTTTCCCGGGTCCCGATAGAGCAGACCAGGGAGGGGGCGCGCTTCATGATAGAAGGCAAGTGGCATGGCGAGAAGAGGCGCCTCGTCGACAGGGAGACTCTCCTTGCCGAGACCGGTGAGATCACCCCCGAGGTAAAGGAGTCGGAAGACATCTTCGAGCGCCACTACAAGTACAGGTAGACCGTGTTGGGAGAGTGGCTTCCCGCTATGGAATCCTCTGACCTGGGGGAGGGCTCTATCTCGACCGTCGACCTGAAGGGCGCCCACTTGCTGCTCTCAAGGATAGGGGGGGAGGTCTACGCCGTGGACGGCACCTGCACCCACGAAGAGGCCGACCTCGGGCTCGGGTTCGTCGTCGAGGACAGGATCGTCTGCCCCCTGCACCTCTCCCAGTTCGAGCTGAAGACCGGAAACGTGGTCAACCCGCCGGCGACAGTCTCCCTGAAGAACTACCCAGTCAGGGTGACCGATGGGACGATTTTTATCGAGGTATAGGGGGTTACAGCGGGGTTGCTCAAGTCGGAAACCATCGACGTCGAGGCGGTCCGCAGGGACTTCCCGATCCTGAAACGCAAGGTCCACGGCAAGAGGCTCGTCTACCTGGACAACGCGGCCACCACCCAGAAGCCGCAGTCGGTGATCGACGCCCTGGTCGACTACTACTCCCGGTACAACTCGAACGTACACCGCTCGGTCCACACCCTGGGGGAGGAGGCGACCGAGGCCTATGAGGATTCGAGGAGGAAGGTGGCGAAGTTCGTGGGGGCCCAGGCGAAAGAGACCGTTTTCGTCAGGGGCACCACGGAGGCGACGAACCTGGTCAGGTTCGCCTGGGGGGAGAAGTACGTCAAGAAGGGAGATCTGATCGTCGCGACCCTTATGGAGCACCACAGCAACATAGTCCCGTGGCAGCTGCTTGCGAAGAGCAGGGGCGCCGTCCTGAAGTACGTCGGGCTCACCCCTGACGGGGAGCTGGACATGGGTTCCCTCGAGGGCCTCCTCAGGGAGTCCCCCAGGCTAGTCGCTTTCGCCCACTGCTCCAACGTCCTCGGTACGATCAACGACGTGGCCACCATCTGCACCAAGGCGCGGAGCGCCGGCGCCACCACGATCGTCGACGGCGCCCAGTCCGTCCCGCACCTGCCCGTGGACCTGGCTTCCCTGGGGGCCGACTTCTACGCGTTCTCCGGCCACAAGATGCTGGGTCCCACCGGGATCGGGGTGCTGATTGGCAAGAAGCGGCTCCTCGAAGAAATGGACCCGTTCGAAGGGGGCGGGGAGATGATCCGCGAAGTTTTCGAAGACCACTCCACCTGGAACGACGTCCCGCACAAGTTCGAGGCTGGGACTGTCAACGTGGCGGGCGCCATCGGCTTCGGCGCGGCCGTCGACTACCTTTCGCGCCTCGGCATGGACAAGGTCAGGGAGCATGAGGTCCGCCTCCTGGACTACGCCTACGACGCGCTTTCCAGCCTGAAGGGGTTCCACGCTTATGGTCCGGAAGACACCAAGAAGCGGAGCGGACTCATCGCGTTCAACTACGCCGACGTCCACCCCCACGACCTCGCGACGATACTCGACGAGGAAGGCGTCGCCATACGCTCCGGGCATCACTGCGCTCAGCTCCTCATGCGCTGCCTCGACGTCTCGGCAACGAACAGGGCGAGCTTTTACGTCTACAACTCCTACGACGACGTCGACGCGCTCAGACATGGGATCGAGAAGGCAGGCGCCATCTTCAAGGTATGAGCAGCGCAGACATCTACCGAGAGCTCATCCTGGACTACTACAGGAACCCCCGGAACTTCGGCAAGCTGGAGAAGTTCGACATCCAAGCCCACGACACCAATCCCCTCTGCGGCGATGAAATCGAGATGCAGATCAGGGTAGGCGGCGAGAACACCATCGAAGAGATCAAGTTCACCGGCAAGGGGTGCGCCATCAGCCAAGCCTCGGCGTCGATGCTCACCGAGCTGGCGAAGGGGAAGCCCCTGGAGTGGGTGAGGCAGGTGGCCAAGGAAGACGTGTTCAAGTTGCTGGGGAATCCCGATCTCGGGCCTTCCCGCGTGAAATGCGCTCTGCTTGGGATGAAGGTCCTGAAGACCGGCGTCTACGGCTACCTGGGCGCCCACTACGACGACCCCGACGGGTCGGTCTAGGGACCCTAGCTGGGGAGTATCATCCGGGGCGCCACCCTCAACGCCACCAGCAGATAGTAGGCGGGCACCAGCACGACGGGGGCGAGCAGAGCGGCCCAGAATACGAGCTTCAGAAGGTTCAGGTCTTCCGCCTCAAGCTGCGCCCAATCCTTGGGTGTGTGAGGTTGCCCACTTGATCGGGTCAAACTTCAGGTCCGACATCTTGCCCACTGTCAATCGATCCTCGGATTCGGATCTAACGGTGTCAGAAGAAGAAAGGGGCGAGCCCGCTCCGTCACTTAAATAGAACTGAAGACACCATCAGGACGAAACCGACCGCGGCTGCGAGGACGATGGCCCCCTCCGGGGCGTTAAGCCAGTACAGAACGAGGTCCCCAAGGATCATTACGGCGAGCCCGAGAACGAAAAGAGGATACCTGGCGCGCTTGGGGAACCTTGGCTTCGAGCCAATCATCTTCAGAACCTCAGGAAGGTCACGTCTATCGGGAGGCCTGCCGCAAGGCCCCGAAGATAAAGGTCAACGAAGACGATGGTCAGCAGGCTGATCCAGGCGAGCGCCTCGTGGTGAGAGTTGAGCCAACTTTGCTTGTCGTAGATTCCCTTCCTGGCGTTGCCTGCGGCCACGCAACTGTAGCAGTCGATGTTCCCCCCGACGAGGTGCCTAAACGCGTGGCACGAAAGGGTCCACCCGGTCAGCATGAGCGCGTTCGCGAGCAGGACGAGGCTGCCGAGCCTCAACACGAACTGGCCGGAGTAGACGAGGGAGTAGCCAAAGTCGTAGTAGAAGAACGGGAGTATCGCGATGCCTGCGTAGAGGAAGTATCTATGGAAGTTCTCGAGTTGGAAGACCGCGTTCCTCTCCCCAGTGTACTTCCTTCCCGCCGCCTCCCCCCTGTCGGCGTTTGAGCATCCCTGGGGGTGCTTGAAGAGGTGTCTGTGATAGTCCTTGCGGTAGGCGTAGCAGGTCAGCCTGAACACACCGGGGAGGGGGACGATCAGGACCGTGGGGCTGTAGAACGGGTCGATGTACCCTGCGAACTGGGCCACCGGGAAGGCCACGACCGCCCAGAAACCGACCGCCAGCACGGCCACGAATGACCAGAGCCTCCAGTTCGGCTCCAGCAGCTCGTAGGGGAGCAGGTACTTCCAGTCCGACCTCAGTCCCAACTAGGGCGCACCCCCCGTCGCTCTGAAGCTCTGCGCCTCCGCTTCTTTCGAGCCCCGCAGGTGCCTGTACACCCAGACCAGGGGGTCATACTCTCGGTCGACCACCCTCTCCTTCTCCGGGATGATGGCATCGTCCGTGATGACGATGTGCTCCGGGCAGATTTCCTGGCAGCACTTGGTGATGTTGCAATATCCCAGGCCACCCTTGTCCTTCATGAACTTCGACCTGTTCAGGCCGTCCATCGGGTGCATGTCGAGCGACGCCGCCTTCACCACCCACCTCGGCCCGACGTAGTCTGCCTCGTGCTCGCGGACGACATGGCACACGTCCTGGCACAGGAAGCACTCAATGCACCGCCTGAACTCCCTCGACCTGTCGACGTCCTGCTGGTAGAACCTGAAGATCTCCCCCGCCCCGGGCTTGGGCGTGAATGGAGGGATCATGGCCGCCACCTTCCAGTTTGCATCGACGTCGGTCACGATGTCCTTGAGCCTGGGGAATGCCTTCATCGGCTCAACCACGACATCGCCCTCGATGCTCTCCACCGGGGTCTTGCACATGAGCCTCGGTCTGCCGTTTATCTCGGCCGAGCACGACCCACACCTGCCGGCCTTGCAGTTCCATCTCGCCGAGAGCGACGGGTCTAGGTGCGCCTGGATGTAGTGAATGGCGTTCAGGACGACCATGCCCTTCTCCATGGGGACTACGAACTCGTCGAAGCGGTCCGTCGCCGGGTCTGACCCGACCCCGCGCCTCACTCTCAGCTTGACGGTCCCCTCCCCCGGCTTCTCTTCGAACTTTTGGCTCAATCTGGTTACTCCTTGATCAGTGCCGCTAACTCGGGCGGCAGCTTCGGGACAGGCCTGAGCTCATGCGTCATCTTCTCCCCCTTCTGCACAGTGATAATGTTCATCAACCACTCTTCGCTCTTTTCCGGGAAGTCTGAACGGGTGTGCGCTCCCCTGCTCTCCTTCCTCTCAAGCGCTGACCGGATTATCGCCTCGCTCACGAGGATCATGTCCCAGACCTGAAGCGTGTCTAGCCAGGACTGGTTGTACGCCCTGGCGCCCACCGCCTTCGATTTCCTGGCTTCGGTCGAGATTGCTTCGAGCTCTTTGAGCCCGGCTGTGAGGTCAGCCTCGTTCCTCATTATCCCCACGTGCTTCCACATGTTCTTCGCTATGGCCTCCTTGAGGTAGAATGGGTTCGCGTTTCCAGCGCTGGAGAAAGGCGACAGGACCCGGCCGACTTCTGACTCGAGCTCCTTCCTGTCGAACTCAGGGACGTCCATCCCAGCGGCCACGTCCGCCGCAGCGCCGCCCGCCCTCCTCCCGAATACAAGTATGTCCGAAAGAGAGTTCCCGCCCAGCCTGTTGCCACCGTGCAGGCCGCTCGCCACCTCCCCGGCAGCATAAATCCCCCTCACGCTGGTCTCCCCGGTCTCCGGGTCCACCCTGACCCCTCCCATCTGGTAGTGGACCGTCGGCGCGACCTCCATCCTCTCCTTTGTGATGTCCACCCCGGCGAACTCCAGGAACTGGTCATACATGCTCGGGAGCTTCTTCTTGATGTAGTCCGCCCCCCTGTGCGAGATGTCCAGGTACACCGCGCCGTTCTTGGTCCCCCTCCCCGCGACGATTTCCGAGTAGATGGCCCTAGCCACCACGTCCCTCGCGGAGAGTTCCATCCTCTTCGGGTCGTACTTCGTCATGAACCTCTCCCCTTTGGCATTGGTGAGGATCCCACCTTCCCCGCGAACTGCCTCCGTCACCAGCATCCCCCTCACCCCGGCAGGATATATCATGCCGGTCGGATGGAACTGGATCATCTCCATGTCCATCAGCTCGGCCCCTGCCCTGTATGCCATGGACACTCCATCCCCTGTGCTTTCGTAGGAGTTCGAAGTGACCTCGTATACCTTGCCGCACCCGCCAGTCGCAAGGATTACTGCCTTGAATCTGAAGAGAATCAGCATCCCGGTCCTGATGTCAATCCCGAGGGCGGCCGCAGCCCTCCCTCCCCCGCCGTCCTTGATGATAGAAGTCACCATGACTTCGTCCATGAAGGGGATTCCCCTCGCTATCACCTGGTCCTCCAGTGTCCGGATGAGCTCCAGTCCTGTCCTGTCCCCGATGTGGCAGAGGCGCCTGTAGGTATGTGCGCCGAAGGGACGCTGACTTATCTTCCCCTCCGGGGTCCGGTCGAAGAGCGCTCCGTACCTCTCAAGCTCATATACCCTCTCTATTGCCTCCTTCGCGAAAATCTCCGCCATCCTCCAGTTGCTGAGGTACTGCCCTTCCACTATCGTGTCCGAGAAGTGGACCTGCCACCCGTCCTCGGGGTCGACGTTCCCCAGGGCGGCCGCTATCCCCCCCTCGGCCATGACTGTGTGGGCCTTGCCGAGGAGCGATTTGCAGACCACCAGGGTGTTCGCCTTCTTGTCGTGGGCTTCTATCGCGGCCCTGAGTCCCGCCCCTCCCCCGCCGATGACGAGGACATCGCAGACCTTCTCTTCGAAGCTCTTTTCATCCACCTTCACCTCGACACGTTCAGATTTGGAAGACCACAACTCCTCGAAGCGCCGCTGGTCATGGTCGCATTCCGCGCCGTTAAAAGTTGATTCCCTCATCGCGCGTCGCTCCGGGGTGCTGCGCCCTATTTCGACCCCGAATCGCCTGCCTTACCTCCGGAGATTTCCGCAAGACCTCAACAAAGCTTTTAACGCCATCACCGAAGCGCGGAGAGTTACGAGAGGGATAAAGTGCCTCATTACGGTTACAGTTTCGAGGGTTTCGACCCAGCGGTACATGTCCGGGCTAGCGGGAGGGAGGTCAACATCTCTCCAAAGGCCGCCCGCGAAGTAGCGGTCAAGATCAGGGGGATGTCTCTTCAGAAGGCCATCGACCTGCTTGAGCTCGTCGAAAGCAAGAAGATGCCCATTGCCTTCAGGCGCCACAAGCTCAAGGTCGGCCACAGGAGCGAGCTTCAGGGGTTCCCGACGGGGTCCTACCCTGTGAAGGCGGCGAAGGCTTACCTCGACGTGCTGAGAAACCTGCAGGGCAACACAGAATTCAAGGGGCTCGACCCCGACAGGGTCAAGATCATCCACGCAGCCGGGTACGCAGGGAGGACACTGAAGGACTTCGTCCCTCGCGCCTTCGGCAGGAGCTCCCCCAACTTCCATCAGTTGGTTCACATCGAAGTCGTGGGCAAGGAAGTATAGTCATGTCAGTCCAGCAGCGGCGGACCACTGTCAAATCGATTCTCGTCACGAGCAAGGCGTACGCCGACCTGGACGAGTTCTTTGAGAAGGAGCTCAGGGACGCTGGCTACGGTGGGTTGGAGGTTCAGAAGTCCCCCGTCGGCACGACCCTGAAAGTCTACGTCGCCAGGCCCGGGCTGGCCATCGGCCGCCGTGGCACCGGGATCAAGGACCTTACGGACAAGGTGACCTCCAAGTACAGCCTGCCCAACGCTCAGATAGCGGTCACAGAGGTGGAGAATCCCGAGCTGAACGCGAGGATCATGGCCGCCAGGATCGCCCAAATCGTGACGCGCGGCACAGCCTTCAGGAGGGCTGCCCAGTGGTCGGTAAACAACATAATGAACGCAGGAGCGGCAGGGGTGGAGATCTCAGTCGCAGGCAAGCTCAGGAGCGACAGGTCCCACGGCGAGAAGTACAGGGCGGGCATAGTCCCCAAGAGCGGGGACACGGCGGACAGGTCGGTCAGCGGGGCCACGACCGACGTGCTCACAAAGATGGGCCTCTACGGTATCAAGGTGAAGATTGCGCTCAAGGACGCCCTCCCGCCGGACTTCCAGATGAAGGAGGACGTGAAGGAAGAAAACAACGAGGAGAAGAGAGAAGATGCCACAACTCAGACCGAGGGAGCTCAGGAATCAGGACGCTGACAAGCTCAGGCAGATGCTCTTCGACCTGAGGTCGGAGCTCTCCAAGCTTGCCGGCGGGGCCCAAAGAGGCATCGTCAAGAAGGACGTGGGGAACATCCGCAGGCTCAGGAAGGACATCGCCAGGGTGATCACGGTGCTACAGGAGAAGGGGGTCAGAGAATGAGCGTCATCGGGGAGAGGATAAAGGTGCTCGGCGCGACCGACCCGACAATGATAGGAAGGACGGGGAAGGTCGTCCTCGAGACCGCCAACACCCTGACGCTGGAGGGGTTGGGTAGGAACGTCCGCATCGCGAAGTCCGGGATCTCGTTCATGCTGCTCGGTTCTGGCAGGATAGTGGCCGGGAGCGACATCGCGGGGAGGCTGCAGGACAGGCTGGGGAGGAGACCGACTTGAGCGCAGCCGGGCTGGAGGTCGCGGCACCCAAGAAGAAATGCGAGGATGTCCGCTGCCCGTTCCACGGCGGCATCAAAGTGAGGGGGCGGCTTCTCTCCGGAAAGGCGGTGTCCACTGCGGGGAAGGGCTTCGCGGTGGTGGAGATGGAGTACCTCCACATGGTCCCCAAGTTCAACAGAGGAGAGAGGCGGAGGAGCCGCGTCAGCGCCCACGTCCCCCCCTGCATAGCGGTGAACGACGGAGACACCGTGACCATAGGGGAGTGCAGGCCGCTTTCGAAGACGATCTCCTTCGTAGTGGTGGAGTCTAGGAGGAGCGCCTGATGTCGACGAAATCTCGTGCAGTCTCGGCGAAGGGGGTCGAGGAGTTCAAGAACTACATCACGAGGGCGATCCCGCTCTACGCCGTGATCACCTGCGCCGACAACACGGGGGCGAAGACCCTGAGGGTGGTCCAGGTGACGAAGGCGAAGGGGAGGCACAGCAGGATACCCGCGGCCTCCGTCGGCGACTCGATAGTATGCGTGGTCAAGAAGGGCCCGCCGGAGCTGAAGAAGACGGTGTTCGGCGCGGTCATAGTCAGGCAGAAGTACCCAGTGCGGAGGGTCAGCGGCCAGCGCGTCGCCTTCGAGGACAACGCGGCTGTGATAATCACCCCTGAAGGGGACCTGAAGGGGACGGACATCAAGGGGCCGGTAGCGAGCGAGGCCGCAGAAAAGTGGCCGAGGATAGCCAACCTGGCTTCCATCATAATCTAGGTGAAACTATGAAGTTCGGATCTGCGCTATCTGAGGAGCTCAGGGGCAAGCACCACAGGCGGAGCGTCCGCCCGCGCGTGGGGGACTCCGTCAGGATCGTCCGGGGGGAGTTCAAGGACATCGAAGGCAAGATTACAAAGGTCGACCCCAGGAGCGGCGTAGTGAACGTCGAAGGGGTTACCAGAGAGAAGCTGAAAGGAGGGACGGCGCCGGTCCCGATCAGCTCCTCCAACCTGGTCTTGACTTCGCTGCTGCTTGAGGACAACGTGAGGAAGAAGAAGCTGGAGGCCGCGGAGTAGATGGGGAAGAAGGGCGGGAAGAACAAGATGAAGCGCCTCGCTGCGCCCCGCAGCTGGGACATCTCGAGGAAGTCTGCCCGGTTCGTCTTCAAGCCGACGCCCGGTCCTCACGAGATCTCCTCGTCCTACCCGCTCGGCGTGGTGGCCAGGGACCTGTTGTCGTTGGCTGAACTCTCGAAAGAGCTGAAGTACATCATGAAGAACGGGAAGATACTCGTCGACGGCAAGGAGAGGCGGACGCCCCGCTTCCCGGTGGGCCTGTTCAACGTGGTGAGCGTCCCGGTCGAGGGAGTAGACTACAGGCTTGTCCCGTCCCCCAAGGGGCTGGTCCTGGCGAAGGTCAACGCCGAGGAGGCGCGCACCAAACTGTGCAGCGTCCGCACCAAGACCAAGGTCAAGGGGGGGCACATCCAGTACGGGTTCCACGACGGCAGGTCGATCGTCGACGACAAGCTTGACCTTTCGCCCGGAGACGCGGTCCTGCTCGAGGTCCCTTCCCAGAAGGTCCTCGGCCAGGCTAAGCTCGCGAAGGGCTCGCTGGGCCTTGTGCTGACCGGGGACAGGGCGGGGCAGCTGGGGAAGATAGCTGACGTGAAGAAGGGGACCATCTCGCGCGAGAAGATGGTCAGGCTGACGCTTTCCAGCGGAGAGGCCGAAGTGCCGTCCCGGCTGGTCTTCCCGGTTGGTACGTCCTCGCCGATGATCACTGTGGGGGCTGGAGCAAGATGAGCCAGAGCGCCGTCCAGGAGAACCCCATGAGGAAGATCAGGGTGGCCAAGGTAGTGGTGAACATAGGCTTGGGGAAGTCCGGGGATGCGATTGAAAGGGGCAAGAAGGTCCTCGAGCAGGTCACAGGTCAGGCACCGGCCCAGACGAGGGCGAAGAAGTCCGTGAGGGACTTTGGGATACACAAGGGCGAGCCCATCGGCGTGGTCGTGACGGTACGCGGAGACGGCACAATGCCGCTCATCACCAAGCTGCTGACCGCGAGGGAGAAGAAGCTCCAGGAGTCCTTCTTCGACCCGCGCGGATCGATCTCCTTCGGGATAAAGGAGCACATTGAGATCCCGGGCATCAGGTACGACCCCGCCATCGGCATCCTGGGCATGAACGTGTCCATACTTCTCGAGAGGCCGGGATTCAGGGTGGCCAGGAGGAACAGGCGCACGTCTCGGGTGGGGAAGGCCCACCTTGTCAGCCGTGACGAGGCCATCCAGTTCTTCAAGGACAACTTCGGGGTGACAGTCCAATGAAAGAGCGACATCCAAAGGAGCGCAAGTACGGGAAGTCCACCCACTACTGCAAGAGGTGCGGCCAATACGGCGCTGTCATCAGGTCCTACGACCTAGTCCTCTGCAGGCAGTGCTTCAGGGAGGTAGCCGCGAAGCTCGGCTTCAGGAAGTACGATTAGGGGGAACATAGATGCCAGCCACCAACGTCCTAGCCAACCTGTTCGCGAGCCTCCAGAACGCCGAGCTGAGGAACAAGAAGGAGTGCGTGGTCATACCAGCCTCCAGCCTTGCGAGCGAAGTCCTCAGGGTGCTCCAGAAGCGCAGATACATAGGCGAGTTCGAGTACATCGACGACGGGGTCGGGGGCAAGCTCAGGGTCCAGCTCCTCGGCAGGATAAACAAATGCGGGGTGATCTCACCGAGGTTCCCTGTCAGGTCGCTGAAGCTGGTGGACTGGGAGCACCGGTACCTCCCCGCCGTGGGCGTCGGGACCCTGATCGTTTCCACGCCACAGGGGGTAATGTCTCACGTCGAGGCCCAGGAAAAGAAGATTGGAGGGAGGCTCATTGGCTACGTCTACTGAGCCCGCGGCGCAGGCTTCCGTGACCATGCCGGGGGGCGTCACCGTGACGCTGGCTGGACGGGTCCTGACGGTGAAGGGGAAGCTCGGCGAGGCCAGGAAGAACTTCGACAAGATCAGCGTTAACCTCTCCGTAGAGGGAGACAGGGTGGTCCTCTCGCCCTTCTCGGCGAAGAAGAAGGACAACGTCATAATCAATACGGTGACCAGCATCCTGAACAACATGGTCACTGGAGTGACCAAGGGGTACACCTACAAGGTCAAGGTGGTCTATGCCCACTTCCCTATCACAGTAAAGACCAAGGGGAAGCAGGTCCTGGTCGAGAACTTCGTCGGAGAGCGCTCCCCGCGGGTCTCTGACATCGTGGGCGACTGCAAGGTCTCCGTCGAAGGGGACGACGTGATTGTCAAGGGGGTCTCCCTGGAAGATGTGGGGCAGACGGCGGCCAACATCGAGCAGGCAACCAAGATCAAGCGCAAGGACCAGCGGGTGTTCTTGGACGGACTCTACATATACCATAAGCAGGAGGGTTCGTAAAAACCATGGCGAAGGGGAAGCAGTCGGAGGAGGACCGCATGAAGGCCCTGGTGGCCAAGCGCAAGCAGGCATCCGAGTCCAGGCCAGCCTTCGTGAGGCAGGAGAGCTGGCGCTACGTCAGGATACACCCGGAGTGGAGGAAGCCGAAGGGCATCGACAGCAAGATGAGGCGCCAGGACAAGGGGTGGCCGCCTCTGGTCAGAGTCGGCTATCGTGGTCCGGCGGACGCGAGGGGCCTCCACCCGAGCGGCCACATCGAAGTGGTGGTCTACAGGCCGGCAGACCTCGCTTCGCTCGTCCCCGGCCGCGACGTCGCCAGGATCGGGGGGACGGTGGGGGCGAAGAAGAGGGCGGCCATACTTGAGCGGGCCAACGAGCTGGGAATCAGGGTCTTGAATCCGACAGGACTGAGAGTGATTGAATCTAAAGAGTAAGAGGCGGCTGGCCGCGTCGGTGCTCGGTGTCGGCTCCGACAGGATAATCTTCAACGACGAGTACTCCGACCTCATTCAGGACGCCATCACGAGGAGCACCATCAGGGGGCTCGTGGGGTTCGGAGCGATCACAGTCGCCCCCAAGAAGGGCGTGTCGAGGGGGAGGTTCAGGACCAGGAGCGAGAAGCTCAAGCGCGGCCGCGGGGCAGGCTCGACCGAGGGGCAGGCCACCGCAAGGAACCCGAGGAAGCGGGCCTGGATATCCAAGGTCAGGGCCCTGAGGTGGAGGCTGAAGGTCGCGAAGGAGAGAAAGGAGATCAGCAACGAGCAGTACAAGCGGCTCTACAAGCAGGTGAAGGGCGGGCAGGTAAGGGGGGTGAAGCACGTCCTCGACCTGTTGAAGGAGGCGAAGAAGTGACGCCGGTCCATGTGCAGCTCCTCAGGCGGAGAAGGGAAGGGGTCACCGACTACAGGGCGCGGAGGAAGGCCATCACTTCTAAGAGGTCGCTGCTGGTTGTGAGGGTCTCCAACAAGAACGTGACGGCCCAGTTCGTCAGGCCCACGGTGAAGGGGGACGTGGTGCTTTCGTCTTCGCACTCGAAGGAGCTCGCAAAGTCTGGTTGGCACGGCTCGTCAAAGTCGGTACCGGCATGCTACCTCCTGGGGCTGCTCGCAGGGAAGAAGGCGCTCGCCGCCGGCGTCAAGGAGGCGGTAGCCTACAACGGGCTCATCCCGTTCATCCGCGGGTCCAGGGTCGCAGCCCTGCTGAAGGGGGTCGCCGACGCGGGGGTCGAGATTCCAGTGGGAGAGGAGGCGTTCCCTGACGGGGAGAGGATGTCGGGCAAGCACATAGCGGACTACGCGGCTAAACTCGCCGCCGAAGACAAGGACGCCTACTCGAGGAGCTTTGGGAGATTGGTGAAGGGAGGCTTCAAGCCGGAAGACTACCCTGCAGAATTCGAAAAGGTGAAGGCAGCGATCGCGGGGGCCGCCAAGTGATGTCATACCCGAGACGCGACCGCCAGGAGGAGGAGCAGGTGTGGGTCCCGCGGACGAAGCTCGGCCAGCTGGTCAACGAGGGGAAGGTGACATCTCTGGACGAGATATTCAGGAGCGGCCAGAGGGTCCGCGAAGCAGAGATTGTGAAGAAGCTGCTCCCTGACCTCAGGAACGAGGTCGTGGGGGTCAGCGTGGTCCAGAAGCAGACCGACGCGGGAGAGCTCACCCGATTCCTCGCGGTGGTCGCCGTCGGCAACGGCGCCGGGTGGTTCGGCGTAGGCAAGGGTAAGGCGATGCAGACGAGGGAGGCCATAGAAAAGGCGACCACAGCGGCGCTCCTCAACATAATACCGGTCAAGCTGGGATGCGGCTCCTGGGAGTGCAGGGACGGGCGTCCTCACTCGGTCCCCTACAAGATCAGGGGCAAGGCAGGGAGCGTGACCGTAGAGATAATCCCGGCGCCAAGGGCCCTGGGCCTGGTAGCCGGCCCTGCGCTCAAGAACCTCCTGCAGCTGGCCGGCGTCAAGGACGCTTGGGTGAGGACCTTCGGCTCGACCAACACCATGTCATCTCTTGCCAACGCGGTCTACGACGCATTCAGGATGTCGCACGGGCTCAACGTATAGGTGAAGAAGATGACACTCCTCCTAGCCGTCAACCTCCACGGGACGATCAACAGCTCCGCCCCCGTCAGGAAAGCCCTCAACGAGCTCTGGGTGGCGAAGAAGTTCTCGGCTACTGTCGTCACCGACGACGCCCCCACCGTGGGCATGCTGAAGCTCTGCAAAGACTACATCACCTGGGCGCCCATCGACGTGGGCCTCCTCGCCGACCTGCTCTCGAAGAAGGGGATGGTGAGCAAGGCGAAGCCCCTCGACCCCGCAGCCCTGAAGGAGCTGGGGTTCAAGAGCCACCAGGACATGGCGGCCAAGCTGGTCAAGGACCAGTCGAGGCTCTCGGCGGTGACCGGGGTCCTCCCATACTTCAGGCTCGCGCCTCCGAGGGGAGGGTTCAGGCGTTCGATGAGGAGGCAGTTCACCGAAAAGGGGCTCCTCGGCGCCAACCCGAAGCTGGAAGAGATCGTCAGGAGGATGTTCTAGGGTGCCGACAAGAGCTCGGAAGGCAAGGCGCTACCGCGGAATGAGGACCCACGGCTACGGCCAGGTAGGCCAACACAGGCACTCCGGCAAGCAGGGGGGCCACGGCAACGCGGGCCTGCACAAGCACAAATGGAGCTGGCTGGTAATCAATGACCCAGACCACTTCGGGAGAGACCCGTTCAGACCGCCGGGGTACGTGCGTCCGGCGAAGTGGGTCAACGTGGGTCAGCTCGACGGCCTGGCCATGGGGGCGAAGTCCCTGGACCTCGCGGCGCTCGGCGTGGACAAGCTCCTCGGATCCGGTGAAGTGGGCGGATCCTACGAGGTGAAGGTGGCAGCCTTCACAAAGAAAGCTCAGGCTAAAATAGAGGCCGCAGGCGGAAAGATTCTGGTCCAGGAGTAAGCCGCACCCATTGGCTTCGATGCGCGACTTCGTCAAGAGCGTAGGCACGGTTCTGCCTGAGATCCCGAAGCCCGAGAAGAAGCCCACTCTCAACGAGCGTTTCATCTGGACGGGGATAGCCCTCATCGCCTACCTGGTCATGGCCACGACCCCGCTGTTCGGCCTCTCTGGGACCGCTGCGGCAAATAATTCCTCCACCTTCCTGAGGGTCGTGTTCGCTTCCGCCCAGGGGACCCTGATGACCCTTGGGATAGGCCCCATCGTGACAGCCGGCCTGATCCTTCAGCTCCTCGTGGGCAGCGACATAATCAAGCTCGATATGAGCGACTCGGGGGACAGGGCGATCTTCGGCTCTGCCACCAAGTTCCTCACCATCATCGTGATCGTCGGCGAGTCGATGGCCTACATCTACGGAGGAGCTCTGGGGACCCTCACCGCGAACCAGGACATCGTCATATTCATACAGCTCGTGATAGCGAGCATCATCGTCCTACTGCTGGACGAGATGATCCAGAAGGGGTGGGGGATAGGGAGCGGGGTCAGCCTGTTCATCCTCGCAGGGGTCTGCCAGACCGTGATGTGGTACACCTTCTCGCCCATCCCGTTCCAGGCGACCCAGGGGGTCACCCAGCTCTTCGGCTTCATCCCCGAGACCATAAGCGAGTTCTTCAACAACAACGCGGCGTCTGTACTCATCCGCGACTTCAAGTACCCAAGCCTCCTCACCTTCTCCCTCACGCTGGTGATGATCCTCGTCTTGATCTACGTCGAAGGGATCAGGGTCGAGCTCCCCATCACTTCGATAAAGTACAGAGGGTTCCAGGGAGTCTACCCCATCAAGCTGCTCTACGTGTCCAACATCCCGGTCATCCTCGTCTCCGCGCTGGGGGCCAACGTCACCTTCTTCGCCCGGCTGCTGGCCAACTACAACTCGGGCACCCCGCCCTGGTGGTTCCGGTACCTTGCGGTGTTCCCGCCCCTGAACTCGACCAACGGAGCCCAGCCGATAGGTGGCGCGGTCTACTACCTGACCCCGCCCCAGTCGTTCCAGCAGACTCTGGCCGACCCGGTCCACTCGGTGATCTACCTGCTCTATCTCGTGGGCATGGCAGTGGTGTTCGCCAGGCTCTGGGTCGAGATAGGCGGCCTCAACCCGCGGGCGGTGGCGAAGAACCTCATGGACGCCGACGTCCAGGTCCCAGGCTTCAGGCGGTCAGGGCTCTCCATCGAGCAGATGCTGAACCGCTACATCCCGACCCTCACAATCATAGGCGGCATACTCATCGGGCTGATCGCTGGGGTGTCCGACCTCTTCGGAGTCTTCGGGACAGGCATAGGCATACTCCTGATGGTGGACATCATACTCCAGTACTACCAGATGCTGCTGAAGGAGCAGGTGGAGGAGATATCCCCTGCCCTGGCGGGCCTCATCGGAGCTGGCTGACAGTTGGGACTCAGAGCTGTGGTGCTGGGGATCCCCGGGGTCGGTAAGACAACCGTGGTCGACAAGATGGTTTCAGGCTACAAGGGGGCGAAGCTGGCCAACTTCGGCACCCTGATGCTGGAGACGGGGGTGGCGATGAAGCTGGTGAAGCACAGGGACGAGATGCGGAAGCTCCCTGTGGAGAAGCAGCGGAGGCTCCAGAGGGCCGCAGCCGCAAGGATCGCCGGGATGAAGGAGAAGCTGGTCGTGATCGACACCCACCTGTTCATCCGGACCCCCGAAGGGTTCTGGCCCGGACTCCCATTCGAGGTGGTGAGGGCCATGAAGCCCACGCACCTCATCCTCATCGAAGCCACCCCGGAAGAGATCGCCGCAAGGAGGGCGTCGGACACGACGAGATACCGCGACGCCGTGACCAAGGAGACCCTGGCCGAGGAGCTGGCCCTAGCCAGGAGCTTCCTCACAGCCTCGTCGACCCTGACCGGGGCCCCCATGGCGATAGTGCGCAACGCCCAAGGGAAGCAGGACGAAGTCGCCGAGGGCCTTGTCAAGATGCTGGAGGGGGCTAGCCGCTGATAGCCATGAGCAAGGGGCGCAAGTCAGGCTCTTCCGCCGGGGGAGGGACGAAGATGGTCACCTACGCCCTGATCGCGCTCATCGTGGTCCTCGTGGGCTACTACGTCGTCCTGCCGGCCTTCACCCCCAGGCAGCCGACCACCACCGGTACCACCGGCACTTCCTCGGCCGCTGTCACCCTCAACCCCTCGACGGACATCTCAGGAGCATCGGTGACGGTGACAGGGCTCGGCTTCCCCGCGAAAAGCAACGTGACGGTCACCTTCGACGGAGACGCGGTGCCTCTGACCAACGGCACCAGCGGGGCGACAGGCTGCAGGACAACCGGGGGCGGAGCGCTGACCTCCTGCACGTTCTGGGTCCCCGCGAACTCAGCCTCCGGCCCCCACAACGTGTCGGTCACCGCGGGAAGCACCACCGCCCAGAAGACCTTCAGCATCCCGATGTACGCACCGCCTGTATCGACCGTGCTGGTCACCCTCACCTCCATCTCCTTGGGGGTCGTCACCCAGCTCGTGACCAGGCGGGTGGTGAACCTGGACGCCGAGCGCAAGATGAGGGCTGAGGTGAACGCCTTCAACAAGGAGAAGCGGGAGGCGACCCTGGCCAAGGACAAGGCGAAGCTGGACAAGCTCAAGAAGCGCGAGCTGCAGGTCCAGCAGGAGCAGTTCAAGGTCCAGCGCGCCAGGCTGAAGGTGACGGCCGTAACCTTCGTCCCGCTGCTGCTGGTCTATTATCTGATGGCAACCTTCATGGGCGGCTACGGCGTGATAGTGGCCTACACCCCGATCCCGATCCCATACTTCGCGGGGCTGACCCAGGACCCGGTCATCTTCCAGGTGAGCCTGTTCTGGTGGTACTTCCTGAGCTCCTTCACCTTCTCGACGATGCTCAGCAGGCTCCTCCACACAACCACCTAGAGGGCACGATTGAAGGCGATAATCATCTCCGGGATGCCCGCGGTAGGGAAGACGACGGTGTCAAGGAAGGTCGCCGCCGCCCTCGGCACCCCCATGGTCGGAGGAGGGGACGTCCTGAAGGAGATGGCGGTGGAGGAGGGGTACACCCCCGGTGGTGACGACTGGTGGGACAAGGGAGAGGGGATGAAGTTCCTCCAGGAAAGGAAGCGCTCATCCGACTTCGACAAGGAAGTGGACGCCAGGCTAATCCAGAAGGCGAAGAAGGGGGGCGTCGTGATAACCAGCTACCCGGTCCCATGGCTCACCGACGACGGTCTGAAGGTCTGGCTATCTGGGAGCGTAAGGAGCAGGGCTGCGAGGATGGCGAAGAGGGACGGGATCCCGGTAGCAAAGTGCAGGGAGATCCTGTCTGTAAGGGACAGGGAGAACTACGGCCTCTACAAGAAGATCTACGGCATAGAGTTCGGTAAGGACACCAGGCCATTCGACCTCGTGGTGGAGACCAACGACATCAACGAAGAGAAGGTGGCCGAGATAATCATCCACTACGTGACCAACAGGAGCGGCTGACATGCCTGGCAGGAAGATGGCGGTCCTCGACGAAGAGCCCGCCGACCCCGCCCACGGTTTCGAGCCGAGGTCGAGGCCCGCCCAGACCCTCCTCGAATACGGGCTCATCCCCCTCGACAAGCCTCGGGGCCCCACCAGCCACGAAGTGGTCGCCTGGACCAGGAAGCTCATCGGCATGGAGAAGGCGGGGCACAGCGGCACCCTCGACCCCCCCGTCTCGGGCCTCCTCCCCATCGGCCTAGGCCAGTCTACCAGGGCGCTGAGCCTCCTGCTGATCTTCCCCAAGGAGTACAGAGGGGTCATGCGGATACACTCGTCAGTGCCGAGGAAGGACCTCGACAGGGTGGTCGAAGAGTTCACCGGCGAGATCTTCCAGCGCCCTCCCCAGCGCTCTTCGGTGAGCCGCCAGACCAGGAGCAGGACGATCTTCGAGCTCGAGGTCACGGAGTCAGCGGGGAACCTCTACCTGTTCAGGGCGCTCTGCCAGTCGGGGACCTACATCAGGAAGCTCGTCTACGACATTGGTGAGGTGCTGGGGGTCGGCGCAACCATGGTGGAGCTCCGGCGCACCAAGGTCGGACCCCTCTCCGAGGAGAAGGGGCTGGTGACCCTCCACCAGCTCAACGACGCCGTCTTCAGGCTCAAGGAGGGAGACGACGGCCCTCTGAGGAAGGTGGTCCTCCCGATAGAGGAGTGCCTGGGAGAAATCCCGAAGGTGGTGATGCGCGACTCGGCGGTGGACGCCATCTGCCACGGTGCCAGGCTCGGGCTCCCGGGGGTGCTCGAGGCGTCCGAGGGGATCAGAAAGGACGACACAGTCGCCCTGCTCAGCCCGAAGAAGGAGCTCGTGGCCATAGGCAAGGCGCTGATGACGACCGACGAGATGCAGTCCCTTAAGAAAGGGCTCGCCTCGTCCACCGAGCGCGTCGTGATGAAGGCCGGGACCTATCCCCGGCTCTGGAAGTCGAAGTCGGCGAAGCCAGGTACGGCTCATCCGCAGGGTTGAGGTTTTAAGCAATCGTCGGCCGGCCCTCGAACGCCGGGATCGCCTAATCTGGTAGGGCGCAGGCCTGGAATGTGATCCCACAAAGCCTGTTTCCTGAAAAGGAATTCAGGGTTCAAATCCCTGTCCCGGCGCCAGAGCCTCGACCCCCAAAAACACTATAAGCAGAAGAATCAAGCGCAGGTCAAGTGAAGGGTCCCGCTGCCGACATGCGCGTCGGCCTCACTTTCGACGACGTCCTGCTGGTCCCAAAGTACTCCGACGTGAAGTCGAGGAAGGACGCCGACATCCGGACCAGCTTCACCCGGGGGATACAGCTGAGCGTCCCCATAGTCAGCGCCAACATGGACACGGTGACCGAGGCCGCCATGGCCGTCGCCCTCGCCCGGCTGGGCGGGATCGGGGTCATCCACAGGTTCCTTTCGGTTGAGGAGCAGGTCTCGGAGGTCCTGAAGGTCAAGAGGTCCGAGGGGGTGGTGATCGAGGACCCGATTACGCTCGGGCCCGACCGGACGGTCCACGAGGCCCTGGGGCTCATAGGGGACAGGGACATCGGTGGCATAGTCGTCGTCGACCGCTCGCGCAAAGTCCTCGGCCTCCTGACGAGGCGGGACATCACCCTGGAGGACGACCTCAGCAGGAAGGTCAGCGAGGTGATGACCCCGAGGTCCGAGCTCATCACAGCCCGCAAGGGGGTCTCCATGGAGGATGCGAAGAAGACCCTCCACTCCAACAGGATCGAAAAGCTCCCGCTGCTGGACGGCAGGGGGAACCTGGCCGGGCTTATCACTTCGAAGGACATCATGAAGCGCAAGCAGTTCCCCTCCGCCACCAAGGACTCGAAGGGGCGGCTCAGGGTCGCGGCGGCCGTAGGGGTGAAGGGCGACCACATGGAGCGCTCCCGAAGGCTGCTGGACGCCGGAGCGGACGCCCTGGTGGTGGACATAGCACACGGCCACTCCGCCTACGCCATCGACACCCTGAAGGAGATCAAGAGAGAGCTGGGAGACGTGGAGGTGGTCGCCGGCAACGTGGCCACAGCGAGGGGCGCCCTCGACCTGATCAAGGCAGGCGCCGACGCCGTCAAAGTTGGGGTGGGCTCGGGGAGCATCTGCGTCACCAGGGTCGTCACCGGCTCCGGAGTCCCACAGCTGACCGCCATACTGGACAGCGTCAGGGGGGCAGCTGACAGCGGCGTCCCCATAGTGGGGGACGGCGGGATACGCGTCCCAGGCGACGTCACCAAGGCGCTGGCCGCAGGCGCATCCTCCGTCATGATCGGGAGCCTCTTCGCCGGAACCGAGGAGAGCCCTGGGCCTACAATCCTGCGCGAAGGCGTCAGGTACAAGTTCACGAGGGGGATGGCCTCCCTTGCGGCCTCGGTCGACAGGAGGGTGAGGGAGAAGGGGACCGCCGGGCAAAGAGACGACGAGGTGATCGGAGAGGTCATCGAAGAGAGCGTTCCCGAGGGGGTCGAAGGACTGATCCCATACAAGGGGAGGGTGGACGAAGTCGTGAAGCAGCTTGTCGGGGGCCTGAGGTCAGGGATGAGCTACTCGGGCGCCCACAGCCTGGCCGAGCTCAGGAGGAACGCCGAGTTCATGCGGATCACCTCTGCGGGGTACAAAGAGAGCCTCCCCCACGACATCCGCAAGGTCGTCTGACATGGCCAACCTTTCAGTCGTCGGGCTCCAGTGGGGAGACGAGGGCAAGGGGAAGATCGTCGACTACCTCGCCGGCGCCTACGACGCCGTCGCCCGTTTCAACGGAGGGAGCAACGCCGGCCACACGGTCGTCATCGGCAACGAAAAGCACACCTTCCACCTCGTCCCGTCGGGCGTGCTGAAAGGGAAGGAGCTGCTCATCGGAGCCGGGGTCGCGGTAGACCCCCAGGTGCTCGCCGAGGAGCTCTCTCTGCTTCCCGACGAAGCGAGGAAGAAGCTCCTCGTGGACGGAAGGTGCAGCCTGGTCACTCCGGTCGACAGGGAGTTCGACGTCAGGGTGGAAGAGGCCAGGGGCTCATCGGCCATAGGGACGACCCGCCGCGGAATAGGGCCGGCTTACGCCATGAGGGCCCTGAGGCTCAGCCCACGGGTCAGCGACCTGCTCGCCGGCTTCGACTTCGACCCCCTCGCACGGTTCTACAGGGAGCTCTCCCTCGACGTTGCGGGCCTGGGAGCCTGGGCCGACGAGTCCAGGAAGCTTCTCGAGGGGCTCACCGGGGACGTTGCCCAGAGGGTCACCGAAGTCACCGAGTCTGGGGGCCGGGTCCTCTTCGAGGCGTCCCAGGGGACCCTCCTGGACCTCCTCCATGGTTCCTACCCATTCGTCACTTCGACGCACACGACCTCGAGCTACATCCCTGCCGCCCTCGGCATCCCCCCTGACCTTGCAGGCAGCCCCCTGGGGGTGATGAAGTGCTACAGCACGAGGGTGGGGGCAGGGCCCTTCCCGTCAGAAATCGACGGTCCCCGGGCCGAAGGGCTCCGGAGCCTCGGGAAGGAGTACGGCGCAACCACGGGCCGGCCCCGCAGGGTCGGGTGGCTCGACCTCGTCTCCCTCCGATACGCGGTAGCGCTCAACGGCGTCAAGGAGGTCGCAGTCACCAAGCTCGACGTCCTGGCCGGCGTGAAGGACGTCAAAGTCTGCACCGCCTACAGGCTCCAGGGGAGCGAGACCACCGACTTCCAGCGCGCAGCGGGGCGCCTGGGCGAGGTGGAGCCTGTGCTCGACTCCCCCTTCTCGCTGGAAGGCTCCAGCTTCGAAGGAGGGCTCCCCCCCGGGGCGAAGAAGTTCGTGGAGTTCGTCGAAGAGAGGCTGGGGGTCAGGGTGAGGATCGTGTCGCACGGCGAGGAAAGGTCGAAGACAATTGAGCTATGACGCCATCTCACCCATAGACGGCAGGTACCGTCAGGAGGCAGCACCCCTGGCGAGGTACTTCTCAGACCGGGCCCTCAACGAGGCGAGGGTGAAGGTGGAGCTGGCCTACCTCGGGCTCCTGGTCAGGCTCGGGGTGGCCCCGAAGCGCAGGGTCCCGCCCGTCGGGACGGACATGGCAGCGCTCGAGCAGCTCGAGAAGAAGCTGGGGCACGACGTCAAGGCGGTGGAGGTCTACGTCCGGGAGTCCCTCAAGAAGTCGGGCGCCCCGGGGCTTGCACCCTTCGTGCACCTCGGGCTGACCAGCGAAGACACGAACAGCCTTGCCCATGCCATCCTGCTGAAATCCGCCATGGGCGACGTGCTCGTCCCGGCCTACGCTTCTCTCGCCAGGGCCGTCGCCCGCCTCGCGACCAGGGAGGCCGCTTCCGTGATGGTGGCGAGGACCCACGGGAGGCCCGCGGTCCCCACCACGTTCGGGAAGGAGATGGCCGTCTTTGCGGTGAGGCTCGCCGAAAGGGTGTCCTATATCAGCCGCCTCGCGCCCATGGCGAAATTCTCCGGCGCGGTGGGGACCTACGCCTCCTTCGGTCTCCTTGCCGACGTCGACTGGCCGGATGTACTTTCCAAGTTCGTCAGCGGGTTCGGTGTCGAGCCTGCCGCCTACTCCACCCAGGTCGTCCCAGGCGAAAGGCTCTCCGACATCCTGCACGGGGTGATCACAGTCAACCAGCTCGTCTCTTCCCTTTCCAGGGACCTCTGGCTCTACCAGACCCTCGACTACGTCCACTTCGTCCGTCCCGGGAAGGTCAGCTCTTCGACGATGCCCCAGAAGGAGAACCCGGTGGACGTCGAAAACGCCGAGGGGCAGGCGGACGTCTCAAACTCCCTGCTGGTGATGATGGCCTACAGGCTGCAGCAGACGAGGCTGCAGAGGGACCTTTCTGACTCGGCCGTCAGGAGGATGCTCGGTCAGGCGCTGGCACACTCCCTGGTCGCATGCAGCAGGCTCGGCGGTTCGCTCCGCTCCCTGAGGGTCGAGCGGCTGGCCATGGAGGACGACCTCAAGGGGCACCCCGAGGTGCTGGCGGAGCGCCAGCAGGTGATGAAACGGCTTGCCGGGGACGCCGAGGGCTACGAGAAGGTCAGGGCGGCGCTGGCGAGAGGAGAGTTCGCCGCAGGGGCCGACCCGACCGCATATCTCGGAAGGTCGGTGGACCTCGCCCAGGGCTGCGAGCGCCGGGTCGAGGAGACCCTCCGATCGGCGGGTCTTCGCGGCCGCCGAGGGGCCCCTAGTTCTTGAACACCCAGGACAGGTCCGGCGGGTAGCTCCTCCCCTTGGTCGTCTCGTTGAGCGCGTGGGCCACTATGGGGAGCGCGAGCGTGATGTCGGCGTACAGGGTGGCTTTCTTCGCGTCGGACTTTATCTTCCCCCAGCTTATCGCCTCTTCGAGGGTGCACCCGGAAAGGCCCCCCCACTGGGGGCTGTCGGCCGTCACCTGGATGGCGTACTCGTGAGGGGTCTCTTCCTCTCCGCCCCTTGACAGCGATTTTATTATGGTAGAGAGCTGGATGGTGTCCTTCGGGACCCCGCCTCCGAGGTAGACCACGCCGGTCCTCTTGGTCTTCTCCGCGATCTGGGCCAGCTCCTCCATGTCCTTGGTCTGGTCGAGCCTGATCATCTTCCCCTTCTCCCGCCTGAGGAGGCTGAGCGCCACACCGTAGCCGCTGTCGATGAGCCCCGGGGAGTAGATGGGAACCTTCGCCCTGTGGGCCGCCGCCACGATGCTGTCGATCCCCTTCTTGTTCAGGAACCCGCCGAACTGATAGAGGAACTCGCGCGTCGAGTATATCCCCTTCGGGTCGAGGGTGTTGGCGAAGTTGTAGATGGTCCTCTCCAGCTTTCTGTACTGCATCTCGTCGGCGTACACGTCGTAGAACCTGTCCACCTTCATCTTCAGGAGCGCTTCGTCGTCGGCCAGCCAGGTCCCCTGATAGTAGTGGTACCCCAGCGCCTCGAGTATGTCCTCTGAGATGTTGGCTCCCGTGCTCACGACTACGTCCACGTACCTGTTTTCCACCAGCCAACGGATTATCTTCCACTGCCCCGTGGTGCTGAGGGACCCCGTGAGCCCCAGGAACACCGTCAGGTCTTTCTGCCTGGCCATCTCTGCCCAGATCTTGGCCACTTCTCCCAGCTTCTTCCCCTGGAACCCCGTCTGGGACATCTCGTCCAATAAACCCGAGATGCTTTTCTTGCCGACCTCTATGGTCGCCACCGGATTCGAAAGTACGTCCTTCTTAGACACCACGGCGCAGCGTCTGGAGAGTTCACTTAATTGTCTTGTGAGCCGGCCTCTCGCCAGCCGTGCCTCACTTCACCGTCACAGACTTCGCAAGGTTCCGGGGGTAGTCCGGGTTGTTCTTGCGGGCCACCGCGAAGTGGTAGGCCAGGAGCTGCAGCGGGATCGCCTCGACTATGGGCATGAACTTGGGCTGCACGGCGGGGACGCGGACGAAGTGCCTGTACACCTCGTCCTTCTCGTCTGAGACCCCTATCAGGTCGGCTCCCCTCGCCTTCAGCTCCTCGGCGTTCGAGAGCGACTCCGCGTGGCTGGGGCCGCTGGGGTTGATCACCACCACGGGGGTCCCCTTCTCGATCAGGGCGAGGGTGCCGTGCTTGAGCTCGCTCGCCGGCATCCCTTCGGCATGGATGTAGGAGAGCTCCTTGAGCTTGAGGGCCCCCTCGAGTGCGACAGGGCTCTCGTAGCCCCGGGCCACGAAGTAGAAGTCGGGCCGGTCCCTGTACTCGTTGACCAGGTCTTTGACCTGCCTTTCGCACTTCAGTGCCTCGGCGACGGCGTCCGAGAGCTCGTCGAAGCCGTTCGGGCGCTTCTTCCCGAGGACGGCATCCACGACCAGGTTCGCCACCACCACCTGGGCCGTGAAGCTCTTCGTCGCCGCAACCCCAACCTCAGGTCCGCAGTTGAGCAGCAGGACCACGTCGCTCTCCCTGGCCAGGGTCGAGCCTGCGGCGTTCACTATGGAGCATACCTTGGCACCGTGCCTCTTCGCCTCCTTCACCGCTTCGAGCACGTCGGCTGTTTCGCCGCTCTGCGAAAGCGCGACGACCACCGAGCCCTTCCCCATGAACTCGGTGTGCTCCTTCAGCTCCCCTGCCACGACCACGTCCGCCCTGACCTTCGCTTCTTTGTTCAGCCTGAACTTCATCAGGAGCCCCGCGTGATACGACGTCCCCGACGCAGTGATGTAGAGCGACTTCGCCCTCTTCAGGGCGCGTGCGAACCTTTCCACCCTCTCGGGGTCCTGGACGGACGCCGACACCACAGTCCTTGGCTGCTCGTTGATCTCCTTGAGGGTGAAGTGGGCGTAGTCGCTCTTCGAGACGTCGGAGAGCTCCCAGGCGACCTGGGTGGGCTCCCTCCTCACCCTCCTGCCGTCCGGGCCGACGATCTTCACCGCGTCCTTCGTGATCTCCACTACCTCCAAGTTGTCGAGGAATATTGTGCGGTCGGTGCGTCCGATGAAGGCCAAGACGTCGCTTGCGAGGAAGTTGACATTGTTCCCCACCCCCACGATCAGGGGTGCGTCCTTGCGGGCCCCGGTCATCACGTCGGGCCTGTCCTGAAACATCGCCGCGATCGCATACTGGCCCTTCAGCTTCTTGACGGCCGCCCGGGTCGCCTGCAGCGGGTCCCTCACCCGCTTGTACTCGGCCTCGAGCAGATGCGAGATCACCTCCGTGTCGGTCTCGCTTCTGAACTTGTGCCCCCTCGCCTTCAGGGCCCTCTTCAGCGGGAGATAGTTCTCGATGATCCCGTTGTGGATGACCGCCACCAGCTCCCTGCAGGAAGTGTGGGGGTGCGCGTTCTCGTCGGTGACCCCCCCATGGGTAGCCCACCTGGTGTGCGCCATGCCTGTGCTGCCTGACATGGTCGAGAGCCTCTGTTTCCCTTCGATCTCGCTGACCCTGCCGACCCCCTTCCTCACGCCGAGCCGCCCATCGCTGATGGTGGCCATGCCGGCGGAGTCATAGCCCCTGTACTCGACCCGCTTGAGGCCTTCAAGCAGGATTCCTGCTACCGGCTCTTCAGCGACGCAGCCGATGATCCCACACATCAGCCCCGCAGGCGAGGGGTGCCCCTTTAAACCCCGCAAAAGATCCAGGTGAACCGGGCAAAAGCAGCTGTGCAGGGTGGCGCCGTGAGAGGGAGGGCGGGCGCGGTCACCATGCAAAATCATTTATGTAGGGTGGGCCGGCGACCAGGCCATGGCACGGGAGAAGATCCTCTACGACCCGAAGTCCGAGTCAGCCTTCGCCAAGCGGGTCCTCGTTTTCGACAGGCCCGACGGGTTCCGCCCCGCGTCGGGGAAGCTTGGGCAGAAGATCCTCTCCCTGCTCGCGGCCGGGCCGAAGTACCCTGCGGAGATGGCGCGCACCCTCGGCGCCCACCACCAGACCGTGTACTACCACGTGGGGCGTCTGGAGAGGGCGGGGCTGATCGCGCGCATCAGGAGCGAGAAGGTCAGGGGGGGCGAAGCCAACCTCTTCGCTCTCGCGTCAGACGGGTACGCCGTCGAGTTCCAGGTCAAGGGCGAGCCCCTTCCGACCCTGAAGTCTTCGGCGCGCTCGAAGGCGCTGGGCAGATTCTTCAGGGAGTTCTTCAACGAAGGAGAGTTCGACGGCTGGGTCGTGGTCGGCTCTCCGATGCAGCACGGCGCGGCGGGGACCCAGGCGAGGGACGGGCACTACGCGGTCCAGCTGGGTTTCGCCCTCGGGCAGTTCGTGAATCTCCCCGCCAGGTTCCCGGTGAAGCTCGACGTGGACCTGAGGGCAGAGAAGCTGCTCTCCTCCAACCTCATAGTCGTCGGCGGCCCGAGGAACAACGTCGTCGCAGAGGAGCTCAACCAGCACCTTCCATTCAAGTTCAGCCAGGGCGGCTTCTGGGGCGCGATAGTCGACGACGAGGGAAACACCCACGCGTCTGAGCTGGACTGCCTCGTCGAAAAGCTGCCGAACCCCTGGGACCCGTCGAAGACATGCGTCGTCATAGCCGGGCTCACCGGGGCGGGGACGAAGGCAGCGATAATCGGTGTCTGCAACTACGCGGATGTCCTGTTCGGAAAGTACAGGTCCGGCCGCTTCGCAGCGCTCCTTCGCGGGGTGGACAAGGACGGAGACGGGAAAGTAGACTCTGTCGAAGTGCTGAAGCAGGCCTGAGACTAGGCCCTTCTTCCCCTGCGGCCGCCCTTCTTCCTTGTGGTGTCGTGGGGGATGGGGGTGGCGTCTTCGATCCTGCCTATCTTGAAACCCGCCCTCGCTATGGCGCGGATGGCTGCCTGGGCCCCCGGCCCGGGGGTCCTCGGACCCGTCCCGCCTACGGCTCTGACCTTGATGTGAACGGCTGTTATCCCCTTCGCCTTCGCGACATCGGAGGCCGCAGAGGCGCTCCTCATGGCCGCGTAGGGGGACGACTCGAACCTGTCTGCCTTCACGTGCCTCCCTCCCGACGAGAAGGCTATCGTCTCCGCCCCGGTCAGGTCCGTGATGTGGACGATCGTGTTGTTGTAGGAAGAGTAGATGTGGCAGACCCCCCAGCGGTTGGCAAGAACTTCTTCCTCTGACAACTATCTCACTGTGCCTGGGCCGGTCCCGGCGCCGGCTCCTCCTGTTGCGTCTCCTCCGCGGCGGCTGGCTGCTGGTCCTTCGCGGCGGGCCCTCCCACCAGTCCTATGGCGCCCTCCTCCCTGTGCCCAACCTCGTACCCTGGGATCGTGATTATCCTCCCGTCGACAGAAACGTGCCCGTGCACTATGAGCTGGCGCGAGTGGAGCGGGGAGAGCGACATCCCCTTCTTGAAGACCATGGTCTGCAGCCTCCTCGCGAGCATGTCCTCGACGGTGAGGCTGAGGATATCGTCCAGGGTGGACGTCTCTCCTATCAGGCCCCTCCTCCTCAGGCTGTCCAGGAGTTTGCTCTCTTCGCGGAGTCTCACCGCAGCGGTGGCGGCGAGCAGGGTCCTCGCCTGCTTCCTGACGGAGCTTAGCTGGGTCTGCGCCTTCCAAAGCTCCCTCTTGTTCCTGAGCCCGAACGTCCCAAGCAGGTAGAGCTCCTGTGCCAGCTGGTCCGCCCTCCAGGGGCTCCTGGGCCTGCTGTACTGCTTCCTCGACTTCTTCGGGTCTCCCAATCTACTTCTCCTCCTTCTTCGCCGCTTCCTTGGCAGCGGCCACGAGGGTCGCCTTCCTCACGCCTACGGTCCTCCCCTTCCTCCCCGTCGTCCTCGTCCTCTGGCCTCGCACCTTCAGACCGAGGCCGTGCCTGACCCCCTTCCAGCTCTGGATGTTCTTCTCGTCTTCTACGTCGTTCTTCTGGACGAAGTCAAGGTCTGAGCCGAGGAGCTGTCTCGCCTCTCCGGTCTCCGGGTCTTTCCTCCTGTTGTAGTACCACTCCGGCAGGGCAGACTTCGCGGTGCTCTGGATGGCGCTCTCGATCTCCTTCACCTGCTCCTCCGTGAGCGTTCCAAGCCTCACGCGCGGGTCAAGGCTCAGATTCGAGGTGATTACGTTGGCGAAGTTGTAACCGACCCCCTTCAGGTCCGAGAGGGCCACAATCAGCTTCTTGCCCCCGGCAAGGTCCTTGCCCGAGATCCTTACCAGGTGCCTGAACTCCTGAGCCTCTGACATAATCTGGGGCTGCCCTTCGCCCTTCGGATATAAGGTTTGAACGCTCTCATGTTGAAAACTGGGGGTTTCTTCCCGCATCGATTTTGTTATTTCATCTCCAAAACTTT
>JAKASK010000007.1 GCA_021819105.1 archaeon | reverse complement strand
ATGCTCTTGGTCTCGTAGTAGTGGTCGAGGCCCTCGATGCCGAGCTCCCTCCCGAATCCGCTCTGCTTGAACCCGCCGAAGGGGACCTCTGCCCTCGCGATGGGGGGCGAGTTGACCCATGTGGTCCCAGCCTGGATCCTCTCCGCCGCATGGTACGCCCTCTCGACGTCCTTGGTCCATACCGACGACCCCAGGCCGTAGGGGGTGTCGTTCGCTCTCTCGATCGCCTCTTCGAGGTCCTTCACCACGAATATCGGGAGGGCCGGCCCGAAGCACTCTTCCTTTGCCATCTGGGCGTCATAGCCCACGTCGGTGAGGACTGTTGGCGTGTAGAATGTCCCCTTCTCAAGGCCCTTCCCCGCCGGCCTGCCTCCCTTCACGAGGTCCTTGGCGCCCCTGCTCTCGGCGTCTTCGACCATCTCCTCGACCTTCGCCCTCTGCTCCTCGGTGTGGACAGGACCCATGTGGGTGGTCGCCTCCATCCCGTTGCCGACCCTGATGGTCTTCACCTTCTCGGCGAATGCTCGGATGAACTGGTCCGCTATCGACTCGAAGAGGAAGAGCCTCTTGACGGAGGTGCACGACTGGCCGCAGTTCCTGAACCTCCCCCAGGCTGCCCCCTCGACGGCCAGAGCGAGGTCTGCATCGTCGCAGACGATCATGGGGTCCGACCCCCCGAGCTCCAGCGTCAGCCGCTTGATCTGCTTCGCAGACCCCTCCATTATCCTCCTCCCTGTGCCTGTCTCCCCTGTGAACGCGATCTTCGCCACCTTCGGGTTGTCAAGCAGCTCCTCTCCCACGACAGCGCCGGGACCAGTCACCACGTTCACCGCTCCGGGGGTCAGCCCTGCCTTCGCCATCAGCCCTGCCACCTTGATGTCGGTGATCGGGGTGGTGCTCGCAGGTTTGACCACGAAAGTGTTCCCCGCTGCAAGGCCAGGCGCGACCTTCCACCCCATGAGCGAGACTGGGAAGTTCCACGGAAGTATCGCGCCGACGACCCCGAGCGGCCGCTTTGTGACTATGAAGTAGCCCTCCCCGGTCGAGAAGGGCGCCTGTGCACCGCGCTCCCTTCCTATCAACCCCGCGTAGTATTCGCAGGTATTCGCGAACGAGTTGACCTCGCCGCGCGCTTCACCAATGGGTTTCCCCTGCTCGAGGGTCAGGCTGGCCGCCAGGTCCTCCACGTTGGCCCTCACCAGCTCTGCGATCTTCAGCAGGACCCGCGAACGATCGATGTTCGGCTTCTCGGACCAAACCTTGAACGCCTCGCTGGCCGCGTCTATCGCCCTCTTTGCGTCCTCCCTGGTCCCCTTGGGAACCGAGTCCACGAACTCCCCCGTGGCCGGGTTCGCGACCTTGATCACGTCGGCTCCCTGGGCGTCTTGCGGCTCCCCCCGAATCAGCATCTTCATGATTGTTCTTGCCCTGCACCTTCGCCGCGCACGTATAAGATTTGTTGGCTAGGCGTCCAGAGAGCCTTCCCACATCCGCCGGTACAGCGCCCCCATGCTCCTGGAGTCGAAGACGAGCGGGCTGTTCGGCCTAGGGTACATCGTGACGCACTCGTCTGCCAGCGCGGCGAGGTCTCCTTCAGCCACCCCGAGCGCCTTCAGCGTGGTCGGGATCTTCAGGTGGGCAGCCATCGCCATCACCTTGCCCCCGACCGCCCTGCCGAGCTCGGAAGGGTCGTCTCCTCCTTCGACCCCGAAAGCCTCCGCCAGCTTCTTCATCTTCGGGGCGCAGGCGACTGCATAGTTGGAGACGACGTAGGGGAGGGGGAGGCCGCAGGACACCCCGTGGGGAAGCTTGAAGCGCGTGGCGATCGTGTATCCTATGGAGTGCCCGTAGACCATCTTGGCCTGGAGGGCGATGCCCCCCATCAGGGCCCCGAGGCTCATCCCCTCCCTGGCCATCCGGTCCCCGCCCGAGTCGTAGGCTCTTTCCAGGTTCCTGGCGATCAAACCGACCCCCTCCAGGGCGGCCGAGTCGGTGATGGGGTTGGCCAGTCCCGAGAGGTAAGCCTCAACGTTGTGGCAGAGCGCATCCATCCCCGTCGCCGCAGTCACGCCGGGCGGCATGGACATCGTCAAGTCAGGATCCACCACGGCCACAGACGGAAGGAGAAGCGGGCTGTTGATCCACTGCTTGTGCCCGTCGACCGTCACCATGGATGTTACTGTCAGCTCCGCGCCGGTCCCGGCCGTGGTCGGCACCATTATCGAGGGAAGGGGTTTCTTAGCAAAGAGGTTGTTCCCGACGTAGGCTCTCGCCGGCCCTTGGTTCGTGGCGAAGCCCGCCGCAGCCTTCGCCATGTCCATGGAACTCCCCCCGCCCACCCCCACCACGAGGTCGTAGCTCCCTGATCTCACCCTGTCCGCGACCGCCTGGGCGACCTCGATGCGCGGCTCGGCCTCGACCTCGTCAAAGACGTCGCATCCTATTCCGAGCCTTTCAGTGACCCGTCGGGCGATTCCTGTCTTCACCATGACCCCGTCGGTCACCACCAGGGCGTCAGTCCCGCCGAGCGCCTTCACCTCGGACCCGACCCCGTCCAGCGCACCGAACCCGAAGGACAGCTTCGTCGGAAGGAAGTAGGAGAACTTCAACGGGCAGAGAACCTATGACGCCTTTTTTAACTGATACCGCCCGGCGGCGAACGTTTGCACCTCGATGCTTCCCAGGAGAAGCTGCTCAGAGGCGAAGGCGGCGAGGCAAGGAGGTTCGCCATGGAGATCGTGACGAGGGTCGGCGACGCTGTCGGGGCCAGTTCTCTGGTCCCAGTGAAGTCGGCGCACGTCCTTGCCCACTACAGCAGCCTGCACGACGCGGGGGTCGACGTGCTCGAGCGTTTCGCTTCCTCCGGGGGGAAGTTCGCGGTCCCCACCTCTGTCGACCCGGCGAGCATCGACCTTCAGAACTGGAGGAGCTTCGGCATCTCGGAAGACTACGCCCGCCAGCAGTTCAGGCTCTGCGACGCCTACGCGAAGCTCGGAGGGATGCGGTGCTGGACCTGCGTCCAGTACCAGGTGTGCAACTTCCCCAAGCAGGGGGAGACCGTGGCCTGGGCAGAGTCTAGCGCCGTCGTGTTCGCCAACTCGATCCTCGGGTGCAGGTCGAACAAGATCACGGCGGGGATGGACGTCGCCTGCGCCGTGCTTGGGCTGACCCCGAAGTTCGGCATGCTCGAAGACGAGAACCGAAGGGCGAAGGTCGCGTTCAAGCTGAGCGCAGGGTCCCTATCAGACGTCGACTACCGCTCCCTCGGGTTCTACATCGGACGCAAGGCAGGGGCCCGGGTCCCCGTGCTCGAGGGGCTTCCGGCTTCGGTTACTTCTGACGAGATCAAGCACCTGGGGGCCGCGGCGGCGGCAGCCGGGCCGGTCACCATGATCCACCTTCCCGGGATAACTCCAGGTTCCAACACCTCCTCGGCTGCGACCGGTGGGGAGCGGGTCGAAGAGTTCGATGTGTCGCGGTCCGACCTCTCAGACGTGGAGGAGGACCTCAACCAGACCCACGAGCTCCCCGACCTGGTGGCCTTCGGGGTCCCTCACCTCTCGGTCAGCGAGCTCGGGCTGCTCTCAAACCAGCTGGAAGGCAGGAGGGTGAAGAAGGGGGTCAGGATGTACCTCTACACTTCGGGCCAGGCCTACGAGATGGCAGAGAGGACAGGGATCGCCGGAGCCATCGAAGCAAGCGGAGCCCGGCTGACCCACAGCACCGACGCCGAGATCTCACCCCTCAAACAGCTCGGCTTCAGGGTGGTCATGACCAACTCTGCCAAGTTGGCTGAGATAGTTTCTTCGGAAGGAGAGATCAAGATGCGCTATGCTTCCCAGGAGGCGATTATCGAGGAGGTCACGGGATGACCGCGATCGAGTTGAAGGGCCGCGGGCTCGTCGCGGGTGGAGCAGCGGGGGCTGCCCTGCTGTCCCGAAGGGCGTTCACCTTCGCCCACGGGGTGGATCCCTCGACCGGCACCGTGACCGACGTGAGGAGCGACATACGAGGCGAGAATGTCAAAGGCAGGGTCCTGTTCTACCCGTTCGGCAAGGGCTCGACCACCGCGTCCTCTTGGTTCCTGGAGTCGGTCAGGCTGGGCAACTACCCGTGCGCCATCGTCACCGAGGGGGCGGACCTCTCCGCAGTGATAGGCTCTGTCATGGCGAAGGTGATCTACGGGAAGGAGATCCCGGTGGTGTCAGGGGTCTCCCGCGAGGAGTACTCCCGGATCGCAGCCGGCGCCCGCGTGAAAGTGAACTCCAGCGGGGAGGGCGCGAAGGTGGAAGCATGAGGCGACTCCTGAAGGACAAGGAGCTCTTCCTCTTCGACCTGGACGGGGTCTTCTACAAAGGCAAGGAGAGCCGGGTGAAGATAGGCGGTACGAAGGCAGTGAGGGCCATCAGGGCTAGCGGGAAGAAGCTCTTCATCCTGACGAACAACTCCACCGACTCGGCGGAGACGGTCCACTCCAGGCTGTTGGAGTTCGACATCCCGGTGAAGAAGGAAGAGGTCCTCACCAGCGGCTCGCTCACCGCGGAGTACCTCCGCGAAAGGTTCGGCCGGGTAAGCTACTTTCTGGTGGGCGAGGAGGGGCTCGACTCCGAGATGAAGCGCCGGGGCCACAGGAGGACGGAGGGGGAGGCCGCGGACTTCGTCGTGGTGGGCCTTGACCGCCGGTTGACCTACGACAAGCTCGACCAGGCCGCAAGGTTGGCGAGGCACGGGGCCAGGATCATAGCGACCCACGTCTCCCGCCTGTACGCATACAAGACGGGACCTGCCATGGCCACAGGCCCCCTCGTGAAGGCGGTCGAATATGCCAGCAGCAAGCGCGCGACCGTGATCGGCAAGCCGTCCCCCCTGATGTACAGGATCGCCCTGGCAAGGGCGGGGTGCGCAAGGAGCCGGGCGGTGATGGTCGGAGACCAGACGGACACGGACATCGCCGGTGCAGCCCGGGCTGGCATAGACGCGGTTCTTGTCACAAGCGGGGTAGACACCGAGGCGAAGGGGTTCCGGCTCGTCGCGAAGCTCCCCAACGTCGACGCCCTGGTCCCTTTGCTCTAAGCCGGGCGGTCAGGCTGAATGCGCCTTGAGGAACCTGGGGTCGACCTCAAGGCCGAGCCCGTCTCCCCGGGGGACCCTGATGCTCCCCCCCTTCGGCTCTGCCAAGCCGGCCGCAAGGTCCGTCTGTAGCGGGTTGGCGAAGGGGTTGAACTCCACCCCCATTGACCCGACGACCGACGCGGCGTGTATAGAGGCGGCGAGAGAGACGGCAGAGTTCATCCCTGTCATCGGCGAAAACCCGATCCCCCTCAGGGCGGCCCTGCGGGCTGCGCGTACCACGGTACGGAACCCTCCGCACCTGCTTACGCTGGGCTCGAGGACGTCGACCAGCCCTTCGTCGATTGGGAATCCGAAGTCCCCAGCGAACCAGCTTTCTCCTGCGCCGATCTTCACTTTCGACCCTCTCAGCGAAGAGTATCCCGCCAGGTCGTCGGACAGGACGGGCTCTTCGAACCACGCTAGGTCTAGGCCGGCGAACCTCCGGCACGCCCTTACCGCTCCGGTCCCGTCGTAGGCGCCGTTTGCGTCCGCCACCAGCATCCCGTCAGGCCACCTGCTTCGAACTTCCCTCAGCAGCCTGGCGTCGGCTTCGGCCCCGAATCCCACCTTGACCTTCGCCCCCATCAGCCCTCTCCCCTTGGCCAGCTCCACCTGGGCGCCAATGGGGCCCCGTGACTCAAAGAGGGAACCAGCGAACGCAGGCACCTCTGCCGCCGTATCCTTCGCGACGAGCCTCCCGAGCGGCTTCTTCAGCAACTTCCCCATGCAGTCGTAGAGCGCGATCTCGATCCCGCTGAGCGCTTCCACGTCAGTCCCCCTGGTGTGCCCGCGGACCCTGAGCTCCCGCCAGCTCCTCTCCCACGCGGAGTCTGCATCGTCGAACTCTCCTCCTCTGAGCCCCTTCGCGAGATATCTCACCATCAGCGCGGTGGCCTTGGGGTCGAACCTCGTCATGGCCTCCCCCCAACCTTCGACCCCGTCGACGACGGCCCGGACCAGCACAGTCTGGTAGTGTGAGTAGCCGAACGTCCCTCCCTTCAGCCGTTCTTTGGCCCTTATCCTAAGAGGGACCGGGGTCAGGGACTCGACCTTCAACGGCCCGCGCACGCCGGGGCAACCTTAAATTGATTGGCGCCGTTCGTGAAACGACTTGCAGCACACGTCTTCCAAGGGGCTCGCCAGGTGCGCCATCTGCGGTGCAGCGGAGACCCAGCCCGGGACCTTTCCGATGGTGGTGGGGGTCGGCAGGGTCTGCCTCAGCGACGGCATGGCGCCGGTGAAGTGCGAGGTATGCGCCGGCGAGGTGAAGCTGATCACATCAGCCAAGCTCCAGGGGAAGACACTCTGCCTTTCTGACTACATGAGGGAGATCGAGAAGTTCAGGCAGCACATCGTCCAGACCTACGACGAGGACACCGAACCCGCGTCCTCGATACTGGGGAGGGCGTACACCGAGGCGCCCCAGGGCTACACCCTGCTCGCTGTCCGCAGGGGCCGGAACAGCACCCACATATGGGAGGCAGAGTACGAGAAGACCGAGATATTTCTGATGCGCTGCAGTTAAACCGAGGCACCAACAACTTTACACACTTTTCCTTAAGCCGAAGGGACGCCCGTTACATCGGCGAAGGTCCGTTGGCAAACGAAGAGATGGTCGTCCTCAACAGGCTGCTGAAGGAAATCGAGGACCTGAAGCTGGGCCTGGACCCCAACGTGCTCTGGGGGTGGTACCAGAAGATTGCGGGCGACGCAAGGTCCGAGGCTCCGGGCCACCTGACCGACTCGATCGGCGTGATCCAGGACCCGATCCTCCCCATGAAGTTCGAGTTCCAGACGTCGAGGAGGGCGATAAGGTACGTGATCGAGGCCATCGACAGGAATCTGGACGAGATGCCCCTTGCCACCCGGCTGTACTTTCAGAAGCTCTCGGAGATCATCCAGGCCGAAGCCCTCCGCTAGGCGGCCAGGACGGTCACGTATCCGATCATCCAGGGGTGGATTTGGCAGTGGTACTCGTACACGCCAGGCTCAGTGAACGTGTAGGTGAAGGTGGCCCCTGGGTTCAGATAGCCCGAGTCGAAGCTTCCGTCGTTGGCTGTCACGGTGTGTATCGAGCTGTCGTTGTTCGTCCAGGTGACCGTGTTGTTCACGCCTATGACCAGCGTGATGTTGTCCGGACTGAATCCCTTGTTGGGGTAGTTCAGGGCGCCCTGGACGATGCTAACTGAGACGGCGGCCCCCGCTATCGACGAGGACGTCGAAGTCGAGGTGGACGCGGTCTGCTTGTAGGCCGCGTTGGGGAGCACCACTAGGTACCCTATCATCCCCACCTGGGCGTGGTAGGTGCAGACGAACTCGAAGACGCCAGAGTAGGCGGCCACAAAGGAGTAATAGGCAGTCACGTTTCCCGGGGTCCCCTGGACGACGACTCCCGGAGAGTTGTTCCGCGACGGCGTCGTGAAGGTTTGGCCCGTCAGGTCGTTGATCAGCCCGGGGACGGTCGCGTTCACTATGATGTTGTAGGGAGGACCGACGACGAAGTCATGGGCCACGGTGTCGTTGTCGATCAGGGTGAGCCTGACTGTGTCCCCCTGGTTCACGACGATGAACGAAGGGTTGAACCTGTCTTGGTGCGCAGAGGGAGACAGGTACCACGTCTCCCAGATCGTCCTAATCGTCGGGGGCTGGTTCATGACCGGGAGGGTGTTGTTCAGGAGGTGTCCTCCTCCGACCAGCGACGACAGCTGCTGTATCTCAGATTGAAGGGTCGAGATCTGGCCATTCTGTGAGCTCACCTGGTCTGAGTTCGACTGCGTCGAAGTGACGTAGACCATCCCGACGACCGCGAGGCCCACCACCAGAAGCACTGCGGCCACAGACGCCGCGCTCATCCCTCGTCTCGCCTTGTACACGTTCGCCCCCCCTGTGGGACCGGGATTTAGGCGCTACGAAGCCTAGCGGCGAGGCGCAACGGACCAGGAGAGAAGAGCGCGCGGTCCATCGACTTCGGGGTTGCTGACGCTAGCGGCCGGAACCCCATCCTGGAAATGACGTCCCGGTCCAGGTCGACGCCGGGAGCGACCTCCTTGAGCTTCAAGCCATCGGGGACCAGCTCGAACACAGCTCTCTCGGTCACATACAGCACCTCCTTGCCGAACTTCAGCGCCTGGCTTCCGCTGAAGAAGTTCTTGTAGACCTTCCCTACGAACTTGTCCACAGGGCCGTCCTTCGCTATCTTCAGCTTCCCGCCCTCGACCGTGATCTCTGACTTCCCCGCGGTGAAGGCACCTGCGAAGTAGACCCTGGGGGACCCTCCTGCTATGACAGGGAATCCCCCCGGTCCGTAGAGCCTCCCCGGGAGCATCGAGGGGTTCACGTCGCCGTTCTTGCCGACCTGCAGGAACCCCAGCGAGGCAGCGTCGATGGTCCCCCCTTCGAAGTTGGAGAACATGTCCGGCATGGTGGAGAGGGCGAACGGCCCGACGGCTGCCCCGAAGTCGACCCCCGGGAGCGCCATGCCGCCCCACTGACCGGACTCGAGCACCGTCACGATGCAGTCGTCGACCTTCTCCTGCACCGCGAGCCGAGAAATCAGAGCCGGGATCCCTATGCCCAGGTTCACTATGAAGGGGGACCCCTTCTTCCCCGCCTCCTGCACGAGCTCCGACAGCACCCGCCTCGCGATCACCTGCTGGACCGGGTCCATGGGCGCCTGCTGCACCTCCGCCCGGGCGTCTGCGCTCGAGCCAAACGCCGGGTCATAGACCGTAGACCCCACCTGCCAGTGGTAGGCGTTGGGCGACACCACCACGTAGTCCACCAGCGGCCCGGGAATCTCGACCGCCCTCGGGCTCGCGTTGTCTGCGGTCGCGTGCCTCACCTGTGCTATGACCCTCCCAGGCTCCGGGTGCGCCTTGGTAGCCTGTGCGATGCTCAGCACGGTCCCCCTGATGGCCTCGTCCTCCATCGTGATGTTCGACCTCCTGTCTGCCGTGGTCCCGCGGACGAGTGCGATGTTCGGCTTGGGCGCCTCGTAGAGCAGGTACTCCTGTCCGTCGACCATGATCTTCCTCACGCTGCAGGTGTTCCTGCTTTCAGCGAGCCCGTTCAGTCTTCCGCCGTCTTTCCTGGGGTCGATGGCTGTGTCTATCCCTATCTTGCTGATGACACCCGGCCTCCCGGACGCCACCTCCCTGAACCAGTAGGCTGCCACCCCCATGGGCCAGCTGTACGCCTCGACCAAGTCATCCTTCACCAGCTTCTGCAGCCAGGGCGAGAACCCCAGGAACGGGACCGAGATCCCCCTCATGAACCTCCTGTCCCTTCTCAGGAAGAGGTCCTTGGCCACAGCGTCCAACCCGCGGTCGGGGATGGCCGGGAGGGCGTCGGCGAGCATGAAGATGCCTCGGGGATGACCCGTCGCCCTGTACATCCTGTGCATCTCGAGTATGAGGTACTCGGGCGTGTTCGCCATGTTGAAGCCGGACACGGCCACCACCGCGCCGTCCTTCACGCATGACAGCGCCTCTGCGGCGGAGCGCACCGCGGCGGACCTTCGCATGGGCTGGCCTGCGCGCCTAGAAGAGTCCGGGCGCACCGCCGGTCAGCCTTTCGCCTTGGCCAGCGAGTACACTATCACGAAGAAGCCGATGGCCTGGCTGTATGCTTGCACGGTGATGGCAGTGCTCAGGTTAACAGACGCTATGTTGTACAGCACCCCCGCAGTCACGGCTCCCAACGTCACGAACGCAAACCCGACTGCGAGGAGGAACATGGCTTGGCTCTTCGTCTTGCCGAATGACCTGCCTGCATAGTACACAACCACCCCTCCAAAGACGAGGATCAGGGCCTGTGCTAGGTCCAGATACAACTGATCCATTCCTGTCAGAACTCACCTCCCTGGGCCTTTAAAGTCTTGAAGCCAATTCTCAAAGATGGAACTCACTGACCCTCTCTCATCGTGTACCACAGGCGCTTCAGCTTCTCCGCCACGTCTTCGTTTATCACGGCTTCCACCCTCATCTGCCCGCCGTCGAATGATACAGTGACGGCCCTGTACGCGCTCCTCAGGAGCTCGTACTTCTTGCCGTCGGGGGTGACGATTATCCTTTCGACCAAGAGTATCTGGGCGTCGAGGAGTTCGTGGACCCTCCTATAGGCGGTGCTGAGAGGGATGTCGTTCTCCCTGCTCATGTCTTCGACCGACTTCGCCTTCGGGATGGCTGAGAGGAGTATCTTCCTGGAGTATTGGTCTGCCAGCCCCTCCACCAGCGCCTGGATGCGGGCGGGGTCGGAGATTTCCAAACGCAACCATTCCGCCGGCGTTCTTATTTGAGTCTTAGCGGGAAGGAAAAAAGAGGACAGAAGCAGTAGCTAACTGGCCCTGCTTCTGATGAGATAACCCAAGCCGCCAAGGATGGCGCCGATTGCAGCCAGGAGTATGAGTCCGCCGATGGGGTCAGTCGTCCATCCGAGGATCTGCTCGTGTATCTGAAGCGAGCTGGTCCCGTTGCCCTGTGCGACTCCTGCGAGGTAGCCCTGGTACATCATGATGAGCATCGCTCCCGCGACCCCCACGTTCATGAAGATCAGGTGCCCCCAGGCGAGGAAGTTGGTGAACCCTTTGTACACCTTGCCCATGATCCCTTCGATGTAGAAGTAGAAGATGGCAGTGACGGCCGTCGCCACCACCCCTACGACGAGGTAGGAGATGTACCCTGTGAAGAACCAGGTCCCGGCGCCTCCTGCCGCGATGACCCTGGCTGGGGAGTAGTAGTCTGAGGTGCCTGTGATGTATTGCAGCGGGTCGAGCACCATGACTGTTACCACGGTGGCGATTAGGCCCTGGACGATTGCCGCCCATATGAACCGGCCTGCCCACTTTCCCTTGATTGCTTGCGTCGAGGTTTCTTTTTCCATGAGAAGGGCGCTTCTCATGCGCTTTATAATGGCGAGACACGATTTTCGCGGTTGATAATCAGTTTTGGGGTAGGGTCCGTCGACCGACTCGCCTCAAACCGAGACCCCCGCCGACCCGATGCCCTCAAGCCTTAGGTCATGCCATTTTCCGCCACCGTCTGAGGACCCAGAATCCCAGCCCGCCCCTCCTGCAACCCGTTCCCAAGGATGGGAAATGTAGGAGCGCATTAAATAGGAAGGGACACCATAACGCCCCGACCAGACATGGCAAGCAATGGCGCGTTCCGGAGCATCATCGTGGCCTTCGACGGGTCGAAGGACTCGGAGAAAGCCGTCCGGGTGGCGTGCTCGATGGGGAAGGAGTACGGCGCAAAGGTCACTTTGGTCCACGTGTACCGTTCCCCTTCCACCGTCTTCGCCCCAGGCCCGGGGATGCCCGTCCCCGACTTCGCCGACCTGGAAAAGGCGACTGAAGAGGCCGGCAGGGCGATCCTCTCGAGGGGGATCGACGTCGCCTCGGAGTCCGGGGTCAAAGCGAAGGGGGAGCTGGTGGAGAGCTCGTCCGCCGTGGAGGCCATTGTGACCTACGCGATGCAGGAGAAGGCTGACCTCATCGTCGTCGGCACGAGGGGGATGACCGGGTTCAGGAAGCTCGTACTTGGGAGCGTCTCGACCGGGGTGGTGGGCCATGCAGGCTGCCCCGTACTGGTGGTGAGGTGAGGGAGATGTACTACGTCAAAGACATCATGTCGCGGTCAGTGAAGACCATCGGCGCCGACGCCACGGTGACCGAGGCCGCCAAGCTGATGGCCAAGTGGAAAATCGGCTCACTGGTGATCATGGAGGGGGAGAGGCCGATCGGAATCATCACCGAAGGCGACGTCTCGAGGTGCGTCGCCAGAGGGGCAGACCTTGGCTCCAAGCTGGCGACCTTCACGAAGAAGGAACTGATCACAGTCACCTCTGACGAGCGGATCGAGGAGGCCGCGAAGACGTTTACGGACAACAACATCAAGAAGCTCCCCGTCATGGACGAGGGGAAGCTAGTCGGCATAGTCACCCAGACCGACATAGTATCGTCCAGCTTCGCCCTTGTCACTTCTCTGAAGGAGATGGTACAGGCCAGGTACCGGCCCCCGGACTTCCAGATGTAGCGGGCCAGGGGCCATAATCTGAGGGCTGACTTTAAGCACCTCCCCGAGGGGCCATGAGTCATGGGCCTTCCGCCGTATTCTATCGTGATAGACTTCGTGAGCGAAGGGGAGGTGGCCAACCTCATCAGGGGCTACGTGGAACTCGGTGGGAAGAAGGTCCGGTTCTCGGGGGTAGCCTACGGGAGGTTCGGGGGCCAGAACTTCGCCCCGCAGTTCACCCCTGGGGCTAGGACGAAACTGGCAGAACTGACGGGGGACTTCGCCGGCTTCGAGGAGGACTTGCAGCTCAGGCTGGTCAGGGGAGACTTCGAGGCGAAGCCGGGCAAGGACGAGCACCATCACCACCATCATCTGGGGGAACCCGAAGGAGAACATCAGCGTTGAACCTTCTGGTCGGGGGGACCGGGTTCATCGGGGGGCACCTTGTCGAGTATCTCTTCCAGCAGGGGGAGATATCGAAGGGGGTCTTCCGGAAGGGCTCCCACCTCAAGATCATGGACACCAACGGGGTCCAGGGGATCGAAGCGGACCTCTCTGACCACCACTCCCTCCACGAAGCGATGGAGGGGGCAGACGTGGTCTACAATCTCGCCTCCCCGATGCCTGACTCGGACACCGGGTTCATGGCTCCCAACTCCGAGGGGGTCCTCAACCTCCTTGAAGTGGCATCAGAGGCGAAGGCGAGGGCGTTCGTCCACCTCAGCACACTCGACGTCTTCGGGTTCAGCGAGCGGAACATCGCCGGGAACACCCCCCTCCGCCCAAGGACAGAGTATCAGAGGGCGAAAGCAGAGTCGGAGCGCCTTCTGATCGAGTTCTCCAAGAGGAGCGCCGCGCCCCGGGTAGTGATCATCAGAGCGGCGAAGGCGGTGGGGTCCAGGGACGAGTCTTTGACCCTCCCCCTGCTGAAGATGATCCATGGCGGCAGAGTGGTCCTCCCTCCGGGCGGACGTATGTCCTTCTCCCATCCGAAGGACGTCGCCCAAGCCATGTACAAGGGGGCCCTGGGGAGCTCGAAGACGGGGAGCATCTTCATGGTAAAGTCGTTCGACTCGACCTCCGAGGAGCTGGCCAGTGGGCTGCTCACTTCCCTTGGGAGCACCGCCGACGTGAAGAAGCAGGGCATGTTCTCGGGTTCTCAGCTTCCGAGGTACACGGAAGAGCAACTCCGCGCATCGCTCAGCATCGGTGATCAGCCGACCTGGGGGGAGCTTGGGTATGCGCCTCAGTTCGACCTCAAGGGCACCTGTGAGGAGATCGCAACCTGGTACAGAAAGGAACCCTGGATAACAGAAAGCGCCTAGGCGTCGCCGAAGTCCTCCGCAAGGTGCGTCTGATGGTCTACGGGTCTACAGACAAGAGGGCCACCGCGCTCGCACAGCTGCAAGACGCAGAAGGGGGGGACCCTTTCAAGATCCTGATAGGGACGATCCTTTCCCACAGGACGAAGGATGAAAACACGACCAGGGCGACTGAACGGCTGTTTTCAAGGTACAAGACCCCCCAGGAGCTCGCCCGGGCCGACCCGAAGACGGTCCGAAGGCTGATCCGTCCATCCGGCTTCTACAATATGAAGACGAAGAACATCATCAGGGCGTCAAGGCAGGTCGTCTCTGAGTTCGGGGGGAGGGTCCCCGACAACGAGGAGGACCTGCTGAAGATCCATTCGGTGGGCCGGAAGACAGCCAACTGCGTCCTTGTCTATGCGTTCAACAAACCCGCCATCCCGGTCGACACCCACGTGCACAGGATATCCAACAGGCTCGGCCTCGTCAGCACCAAGAAGCCCGAAGACACTGAAGCGGAGCTCGTCCGCACGGTCCCGCGCCGGTACTGGCTGGAGCTGAACGACCTCTTCGTGAGGTTCGGCCAGACCACCTGCAAGCCAGTGGGCCCGAAGTGCGACGGCTGCACGCTGAGGGATGGCTGCAGATACTACAGGGACGTGGTTCTGCCGAGACGCAAAACTTCATAGCCCCACTCGCAGGGTCGGTCCCATGCCAACGCTCGAGGATGCAAAGCGGAAGGTGGAGGAGCTGGTGGTGGCGAAAGGGTTCGGGAACACTCCAGATGAGATAGCGAACAAGCTGCTCTTCGCGTTCATCGAGCTGGGGGAGGCGGGGGACTCCTGGAAGAAGGGGAAGCCGACCGAAGAGACCGTCGAGGAGCTCATCGACGTCATATTCTATGTCCTCGACGCTTCAAGGCTCATCGCCCCCGGCGCGAATCTCGACGAGGTCTTCGAGAAGAAGTGGGCAAAGAACATGGGCCGCGCATATAGATACGGCGAGGGCTTCAGACAGAAGCAACTCAGCGGCTAGGCGACCTTCAGCCAGGTGACCCGCTTGTCCGCATGGCAGACGTACCCTTCGTAGCTCACTCCCTTCGCGTCGGTGAAGGGTTCGGTCCGCTTCAGCGCCCTGCCGCAGTCCGTGCACTTCTGTCCAGAGTCGTGTTGTGTGACCTCTTCCCATTTCACCATGTAGTAGGTGAGCCACATGGGAGAGACATCCGTCTTCATGCTTCCCATCCATCGGTCTGGAGGCGATAGAAAAGCATCTCTTTCAGAGAGGGTTAAAGCCCCCGTCCGCGCCCCTCCGCCCGACTTGGAACGGCTCTTCCAATCCTCGGTCGACGAGGTGACCAGGCTCCTGGGGCTCGCGAAGCCCGAGGTCTCCGTCCTCGAAGACGCGGACGCGGCCGCAGACGAGCTAGTGGTCTCGGAGTACGAGAAGTACGTCGAACGGAAATTCAACCCCGAGGTCCTTGCGGTCCTGAAGCGGCACGATCTGATGGGAGTGCCGGTCGAGGAGAAGTACGGGGGCCGCGGCGCCCGTCAGCTCGTCGAGTCTCTGACTCTGGAGCGGCTGGGCCAGACCGGGATGGGGGTGATCACCTTCGCGGATGTGCATCTCTGCCTGGGCAGCCTCGCCATACAGGACTGGGGGAGCGACGAGCAGAAGGAGCGCTATCTCCCGGCCGCCGCGAAGGGGGAAGCTGTCTTCGCCTACGGGCTGACCGAGCCTGAGGCGGGCTCGGACCCAGCATCTTTGAGGACCAGCTATGTGAAGGACGGGAGCGGCTACAGACTCACGGGCTCGAAGTACCTGATCTCCAACGGCTCCATAGCCACCAATTTGATCGCCTTCGCCCGTCCGGCTGACGGGAAGGGCATCACAGCCTTCATCGTGGACACCAAGAAGAAGGGATTCAGCGTCGACATGAGGCTGGAAGAGAAGATCGGGCTCTTCACTTCGGACACGTCTCTGCTCACACTCGACGACGTCCAGGTCTCCAAAGAAGACCTTCTGGGAGTTGAGGGGAAGGGCCTCTCCGTCGCCTACTCGGCACTGATCAACGGCAGGATCGGAATAGGCTCGGGGTGCCTCGGGGTCATGGAGGACTGCCTCAACCAGGTGAAGGAAAGGACCACCACCCGGGTCCAGCACGGCAAGGAGATAGCTAGGCACCAGCTCATCCAGAAGCACGTCGCGTTCATCGAGTCGAGCCTCGAGTCGTGCAGATGGCTGGACTACAGGGCGGCCATCAAGAAAGACGAATACGACAAGGACCGGACTGACCCTGTCCTCAGGGCGGACGCAGACCGTCTCTCGGCTGTCGCGAAGTACATGTCGTCGCGTTCAGCCTTCGAGTCTGCCGACCGGGCGGTCCAATGCTTCGGGGGGTTCGGCTATTCGATAATGTCGCCTGTGGCAAAGCACTTCCTAGACTCCAGGGTAGCGAGGATCTACGAGGGGACAGACGAAATCATGGAGCTAAAGATCGCTTCCTCGGTCCTCGGCAGGGAATTCGAGGCGTACAGGTAGGATTTTATCGGCGTCGGGTTGGCACGGGGACATGCAGCTACACCTCGAGGGGTCCAACGCGATGAACGCCCCCGCAGCCAGGGTCTACTCCCTGCTGACCGACCCGAGCTTCGTGGCCAAGACCCTCCCTGACGCCGAGGACGTCCACGTCCTGGACGGGTCCAGCCTGGAGGCGCGGATCAAGCTGAGGATAGCGGTGGTGTCGAGCGCCCTCAAGATGAAGCTCACCATCGACAGGACCTCTCCTCCCGGCAGGGCGACGCTGGTCGCCGAGGGGTCTGGGAGCGGGAGCCACATGAAGATAACGAGCGTCTTCGAGCTGACCGGGGACTCGTCCACCACCATGCGCTGGTCGGCGGACGCGGAGATAACGGGAGTGATGGCGGGCATGGGCTCCACCCTGCTGAAGGGGTTCGCCACCAAGAAGGTGGAAGAGATCTTTACGGGCATCACGACGGCCGTGGAAGCGGCTGCATGAGGTGAAAAGTTGGGGGACCTGGTCGATGAGACATACCAGAGGGCGGTCGAAGTGCTCAAGCGGAACGCCACCCAGCGGGGGCTGAAGGCGTCCCACGCCTACTACAACCAGGTGTGGGCGAGAGACGCTTTCATCTCATTCCTCGGGGCTAACCTGGTGAAGGACCAGTCGCTCCTCCAGTCGGCGAGGACGACCATCGACACCTTCGCCAAGACCCGTGCGCCCCTCGGGCAGATCGCCAACTTCTACGACCTGGGGACCGACCAGCCTGAGTTCGGCTTCTCAGGCTCGACCGACTCGTCATGCTGGTACATCATAGGCCTCGCGAGCCTCTACCACGCGACCCAGGACAGGAGCCTGCTGGGGCCCCCTCTTGACGCAGCGGTGGACGCCCACAGGTTCGTCAGGTACCAGGATGCCAACAACTCCTGGCTGGTGGACTCCCCCCAGGGAGCAGACTGGATGGACGCCGCGATCCAGCGCACCGGCAAGACCCTCTACAACAACGTCCTGTTCCTGACGGCGACGAAATGCCTCGGTTCAATGCTGGCCGCGGCCGACAGAACCCCCCCGGGGCCCGGCCTCCTCGACTACGGGGCCCTGAGGCAGAGGTTCACCGACGTCTTCCTCCCGAGGGACGAGAGCACCGAAAGGATATCGAAGTACTGGCCGAGGCTGGCCACGCACCACAAGGAGCAGAGGGCAGTCGACATGTCTGGGAAGTACTACCTCCAGTACATCTCGTTCGCCCGCATCGACTCGCACTTCGACACCCTGTCAAACCTCCTCTGCGCTCTCTGGGGAGTGGCCGGGGGAGACACCGCAGCCTCGATTATGAACACGGTGCTCGAGAGGAACCTCTCCGAGCCGTTCCCCATCCGCGTCCTGGACCCGCCGTACAAGAAGGGGGACGCCGGCTACGACGAGAAGTTCGACGAAATCCTCCCCGTCCAGCATAAGAGCGGCCCCCTCGACTATCACAACGGGGGCGTCTGGCCCTTCGTCGGCGGCTTCTACGTGTGCGCGCTCAACCTTCTGGGGATGGAAGGGGCCCGGGACCAGCTCGAGGCCCTCGCCAGGGCAAACGGGGTCCTTAGGGAGGGGGAGGAGGTCGGCTTCAACGAATGGCTTGACGGGAGGAAGGGCGAGGCGCGCGGGCAGTATGGCCAGTCTTGGAGCGCCGGCATGTTCATGGCGGCCTGCGCATCCTCGAAGGGGACGGACCCGTTCGCCTTCCTGCGGTGAGCTGAAACCCCTGCGATTCGCAGGCGCGTGCAAAGCCACGTTAAATATGGACTGAAAGTCGCGACCCCCTACACCCGTTGACCAGGCTCTTCTTCACAACAGACGTGCATGGGTCAGACAGGTGTTTCAGGAAGTTTCTCAACGCAGCCAAGGCATACAAGGCTGACGCCATAATACTGGGCGGGGACATCACTGGGAAGGTGCTCGTCCCGATCGTCGAAAGGCCCGGCGGCAGGTACGAGGCGACGGTCTTCGGTGAGAAGAGGGTCGTAGGGAAGGATGGGCTGCAGGAGGTCAGGAAGGCCCTGCAGGATGCAGGCCAGTATTCCTTCGTCACCAACCCCGCCGAGCTGACGGAGGTGCAGAACGATGCAGCCGCACGGGACAGGATATTCGACGTGGCCATGGCGGCGGTCCTGAAGTCGTGGGTCTCCCTGGCCCAGGAGAGGCTGGGGGGGACGGGGGTGAAGTGCTACATCTCCCCAGGCAACGACGACCGGCTGGAGATCGACGGCGCGCTGGTCGACTCGGGCCAGTTTGTGAACCCGGAGAACAGGGTGGTGGAGCTAGACGGCGGCTTCGAGATGATCACGCTCGGCTACGCCAATCCGACCCCCTGGAAGAGCCCCAGAGAAGTGAGCGAGGAGAGGCTGGGCCAGATGATCGAGGCTCTGGCAGCCCAGGTGCGGCACCCCGAGAACGCCGTCTACAACCTCCACGTCCCCCCCATCGACACAGAGCTGGACAGGGCGCCGGCCGTGAGCCACGACTTCAACTACGTCAAGGAGGGGCTGGGAATCAAGTTCATCCACGCGGGGAGCACGGCAGTAAGGAAGGCCATCGAGTCCCATTCTCCGCTGCTGGGGCTGCACGGGCACATCCACGAATCCAAGGGCTTCACCAGGATCGGGAGGACCCTCTGCCTGAACCCCGGGAGCGAGTACTCCGACGGCATACTCAGGGGCGCCCTTGCCAACCTCAAGGACGGCGAGGTCCACGACTTCATGCTGACGAGCGGCTAGGAGGTGAACTCTTTCCGCTCGAAGAGCCAGAGTCCCAGAAGGGCCATTACTATGAAGTAGATGACGAGGATCTCGAGCCCTTCGGGGACGGTGGCGTTGAAGGTGGTGACCTCGAACCGGGCGTTGGTCCTGTTGGCGCCGCCCAAGACCGAACCGAACGACTGGGTCTGCATGTGCGGAGGGAAGACCGGGCTGAGTATGTTCGTCACGATCCCCGCGCCGTAGGTGATGGAGTACCACGGTTCGATCCCGACGACGACGGAAGACACCGTGTCTATGACCCCGAATACGATGAGGAGCAGTATGACGCTCATCAGGATTGAGATGGCGCTGCTCTTGAAGAGCGAGCTGAAGGCGAACGTAAGTGACAGTGCCGCCACCAGATACACCCAGGCGAAGGCGACGGACTGCTCGAACTGCCAGGGGACGTTCCCTGGGAAGTAGTAGAGCCCGTTCGCTAGAATGATGGCAGCGAAGATCAGAACGATAATGGTGCTTGCAGCGAGCGCCGCGATCCACTTGCCGACGTAGATAGCTGACCGTCTGATGGGGTTGGGGACCAGGAAGTAGCCCGTCCTGTTCTGGAACTCCCCGGATATCGCGTCCCCGCCGAAGAACGCGGCCGAAATTATCACCACCAGGCTGATGAAGCCGCCCCACCCTGCGCCGTAGAACCCCAGCACTGCCAGAGAGACCGGTTCCCCTGGGATTCCGAGGAAGCTGACGGGCCGGTAGTAACCCACCAACACCGTGAGGAGCAGGGAGATGAGCAGTATGATGCCGAGCATCACGTAAAATCTCCTCGCCCTGAAGTAGTTCAGGAAGTTGTATCGTGTTATGGTCCCGATCTGTGAGAGGCTCCCGACCCGCGCCTTTGTCGACATGCTAGAGGGTCTCCTTGATGAGGCTCAGGTATGCGTCCTCGAGCCCTGAGGACTGCTCGAAGGACACGGCACCCGCCTTCAGGCCGGCGATCCCTTCGAAGAGCTTGTCGCGGGCTGTCAGGTTCGGGTCGAAGCGGACGACGATGTGCCTCTCGTTGGTCCGTGTCACCGTCTGCACCCCAGAGAGCTGCGACACGCGGGATACGAGCCCCTCGTCGACGGCGCGGGTGAAGCCGACCTCCACCGCCCCTCCCCCTCCGGCGAACTTCGCGGTGACGTTCTCGATTGTGTCGTACACGAGGAGCTTGCCGTGGTCTATCATCGCCACTTCCTGGCAGACCTCGGTGACCTCGGCGAGCAGATGCGAGCTCATGAAGATCAACCTGTCCTTCAGGGACATCACGATGCTCCGCACCTCGGCCATCCCTCTCGGGTCGAGCCCAGTAGAGGGTTCGTCCAGGATGATAACTTCGGGGTCGCTCAGTAGGGTCGACGCCACGTTCACGCGCTGCTTCATCCCTTTGGAGAAACTCCCCACCCGCTTGTCTTCCCACTCGGTCATCTTGACAAGGCCGAGGGACTCGTCTATCCGCTTCCTCCGCTCTGCTTTGGGGACTCCCCGGATTTCGCAGAGCATCGACAGCGCCTCCCTGGGGGTGAGCGCCGAGTAGATCTCAGGCGTCTCAATCAGCGTCGAGCAGGACGCGAGGGCCGCCTTCTTGTCCTTGGTGACATCGACCCCGTTTATGAGCGCCGCCCCACCCGTCGCGGTGATGAGCCCCGTGAACATCTTCATGGTGGTCGTCTTCCCGGCCCCGTTCGGCCCCAGGAATCCAACGCACTTCGTCCCCTGCACCTTCAGGTTCAGCCCCGACACAGCAGCGAAGCTCCCAAAGTTCTTCGTGAGCTGAACCGCCTCCAATGAAGGAGCCAAGGTAATTTCTTTGGTCAGCCCGATAGGCATCCGATTTAAGGATTATCGGATACGATATGGAATACTAATTTATAAGGCGAAGAAACCCGCGTTGGCGGACCTGCATGGCCCGCACTCTCCACAGGAGGTGGCTGCACCCGCAGGCGGTCCCGAGGGGATTCCTTCGGCTCTACATACTCGCGCAGCTCACACGAGGGCCAGAGACGGGTTACTCTATAATGCAGAGGATCGACGACAGGACCGACGGCGCCTGGAAGCCCGGGCCGGGCACCATGTACCCGCTTCTCAAGGGGCTTGTATCCGACGGGCTCGCCAAGACCACCGATGAACGGGGCCGGAAGTCTTACGAAATCTCCTCGAAGGGGAGGGAGGAGCTCGCAAGGATGCGCGCGGGCCTCTCCAACATTGGAAGGAGGGAGCGGGTCATCGGCAGGCTGTTCTCAGATATACTTTCGCCTTCGGTGATGGTCCCTGCAATGGTCACCAGGTACAAGGACGGGTTCGAGCTGTTCCGCAAGATGGCGGCGAAGCTCCCAAAGCAAGAAAGCGAGGTATACCTCAAAGATGTAAGGCTCTTCATGGAGGCGCAAACCAAGTGGATCGACTCCGAGCTCGGAGACGGCGTCTCCCAGGCGCCCAAGCGGGCCACCCGGGTCCGGCGCTAGGCCAAGAGGCGTTTCACATTTGGTTGAGTACAAGTGGGTAGCACTTTCGAATACGACCATCGGGACTCTGATGGCTTCTATCGACGGCACCATCGTCCTGATATCCCTCCCCGCAATATTCAGGGGAATCTCCATAGACCCACTCACTTCCTTCGAGTACCTGCTCTGGATCCTGTTCGGATACAGCCTGGTCACTTCCACCCTCCTCGTTTCCTTCGGCCGCATCTCAGACATGTACGGAAGGGTCAGGATGTTCAACCTCGGCTTCGCCATCTTCACAGTGGGGTCCCTGCTGTGCGCGGCGACCCCCAGCACCGGCGACCTGGGAGCGTCCGAGCTCATCGTCTTCAGGATAGTCCAGGGGGTAGGCGGGGCCTTCCTCTTCTCCAACAGCGCAGCCATACTCACCGACGCCTTCCCGCCGAGGGAGAGAGGGAAGGCACTGGGGATCAACATGACCGCCGCGATAGCCGGGTCTCTGGTGGGCCTGGTGCTGGGCGGGGTCCTCGCTATCTTCGACTGGAGGTACATCTTCCTTGTAAGCGTCCCGGTGGGGGCGCTCGGCACCGTCTGGTCCTACTGGAAGCTGAAGGACACCGGCATGATCAGGAAAGGGCAGAGACTAGACGTGTGGGGTAACCTCACCTTCGCCTCCGGGCTCACCCTCCTCATCCTCGGCGTGACCTATGCCCTCGAGCCCTACGGCAGCTCTCCCATGGGATGGCTCGACCCATGGGTGATCGCTTCCCTCGCCGCGGGCCTCGCACTGCTGGTCGCCTTCCCCTTCGTCGAAACCAAGGTCCCTGACCCCATGTTCCACATGGGGCTCTTCAGAAACCGCATGTTCAGCGCGGCGAACCTGGCAGGCGTCCTCTCCTCGGTGGGAAGGGGCGGGGTCCAGATAATGCTCATCATCCTCCTGCAGGGGATATGGCTCCCGCTTCACGGCATAAGCTACCAGAACACCCCCTTCTGGGCTGGAGTCTATATGATCCCGATGATTGCCGGCTTCGCGATCATGGGGCCCGTCAGCGGGTACCTATCTGACAAATACGGCGCGAGGACCTTCGCGACCGTGGCCATGTTCATCACCGCCGGGACCTTCCTGGCGCTGTCTTTCCTCCCATACGATTTCAACTACGCTTCCTTCGCGCTGATCATCTTCGTGATGGGGATGGCCGGGGGCCTCTTCGCGGCCCCGAACATAGCTTCGATAATGAACGCGGTGCCGCCCGAGCACAGGGGGGCTGCGTCGGGGATGCGCGCGACCCTGCAGAACACCGGCCAGACCATAAGCCTCGCCATCTTCTTCACCATAATCATCGCCGGGCTGTCCAGCGGGCTCCCTGGCGCCCTCTCCAGCGCCATGGTCAGCGCGGGCGTCCCCCAGCTCGCCAGCGCCTTCTCTTCAATCTCTCCGACCAGCGCACTCTTCTCCGCATTCCTCGGATACAACCCCATGCTCTCGATACTTGCCGCGCCGCAGCTCTCCGGGGTGGTGGCCCTGATACCGAAGGCTACCTACGCGTACCTGGTGGGGCAGACATTCTTCCCCAACGCGATAGCGCCGGCCTTCGTCTCGGCGCTGGACCTTTCCTTCTACATCGGAGCGGCCCTCTCGATAGCCGCGGCGCTTGCCTCCCTCCTCAGAGGCTACACGTACATCCACGGAGAGACCACCGTCGGCGCCTCCGAGCGGAAGGAAGCCGCCCAGCCGGCAGACTGACGGGCTGCGCCGACGCTGAGACGCGGGGTCTAGGTTTATTCTTTCCCTTAACCGGGGATGCACAGCGTGAGGAGGACCAAGATAGTCGCCACCATCGGGCCTGCGACGAGGGACGCCCGGATGGTGAGGAAGCTGGTGGGGCTGGTGGATGTCTTCAGAATCAACTTCTCGCACGGCGACAGGGCGAGCCACCTCGAGGAGATCAGGACCATACGGTCGGTGGCACGGCGGGCGGGAAAGACAGTCGCCATCCTCCAGGACCTCCCGGGGCCGAAGATCAGGGTCGGCAGAATCTCGAACGGGGTGGTCGAGCTCGTCCGTGGAGCCAGGCTGAACCTGGTCCCCGGCGACGTCCTGGGCACCGCATCTCTGGTGTCGGTCAACTACCCGGAGCTGCTGCGTTCGGTGAAGAAGGGAGACGCCCTGCACCTCGCAGACGGCGTGATCAGGCTGAGGGTCGACGAGAACACCCCGGCAGGCGTCGCCTGCACCGTGATGGCTGGAGGTACCCTTAGCTCCGGGAAGGGAGTGAACGCACCGGGGGTGAAGATGAAGATCGAGTATCCCACCCCGGCAGACGTGTCTCACCTGAAGTTCGGGGTCCAGCAGGGGGTCGACTTCGTCGCGGCTTCCTTCGTCAGGACGGCTTCAGACATGGCTTCCGTAAGAAGGCTCATCCCCGCAGAAGGACCGCTTCTCATCGCAAAGATCGAGAAGAAGGAGGCGGTTAGCAACTTCGATGAAATCCTGGCGGAGGCGGACGGGGTGATGATCGCCCGGGGGGACCTGGGCATCGAGGTGCCCATCGAGACCGTCCCGGTCATACAGAAGGACGCAGTCGCCAAGTGCAACGCCGCCGGCAAGCCGGTCATAGTGGCCACGCAGATGCTGGTGAGCATGGTGAACTTCCCTGTCCCCAGCAGAGCCGAGGTCACCGATGTCTCGACCGCGGTCAATGACGGCACCGACGCGGTGATGCTTTCGGACGAGACCACCGTGGGGAAGTACCCGGTCGAAGCGGTCCGAATGCTCGACAGGATTGCCCGATCAACTGAAAGGTCGCTGCCGAAGCCTGACGGGAGTCCAGCTGGGAAGGGGTCGAGGGAGACCGCGTCGGCCATCGCCAGAGCCGCTTGCAGGCTCGCAGACTACGTGGGCGCGAAGGCGATTGTCGCGCCGACTCAGACCGGGTCCACGGCCAGGAGGGTGTCGATGTACAGGCCGAGCCAGCCCATAGTGGCCCTATGCACCGCCCCAAGGGTCGCCAGGCAACTGAAGCTCTACCTGGGGGTCATCCCTGTCATCTCCAAGCCGGCCATGAGCATGGACCTCCTCTTCGAGCGGGCCGACGACGCGGCAGAAATGATGGGCCTTGCAAAGAAGGGGGAGCGGATCGTGGTCACGTCGGGCACCCCCGGGATAAAGGGCACCACCAACTTGATCAAAGTCTCGGTTGTGGGGAGCAGGGCCTAGGCGAAGTCTAGCAGGGTCGGCTCCTTCGTCTTCCGCCTTCCCGCGGGCTTCTGGTTCGTCTGCCTTACCAGCTCTCTCATCCTGTTCTCCTTCATCAGTGTGCTGTAGTAATACGATTCGTCCACGGTCCCCTCGGCGAGGAGTATCACTACCCTCCCTTCGGTCGTCCTTCCCGTCCTTCCCCTCCGCTGGATGGACCTTATCTCAGAGGGGACGGCCTCGTAGAAGACCACCAGGTCCACGTCCGGGACGTGGAGCCCCTCCTCCCCGATGCTGCTGCTCACAAGTACCTTGAACTCCCCGCGGCGGAACTCTTCGAGGGTCCGCGTCTGCATCTGCTGGTCCATCCCCTTGCTCCCCTCCCTGTCCGCCTGGCCCACGAACCTTCGGGTGGCGAAGCCAGCTCCGTCAAGGGTCCTGATGATGTCCTCAATGGTGTCTCGGTACTGAGTGAAGACGATTACCCTCGAGTCGCCCTTCCTCGCGAGCTGCGACCGTACGACGTCGACCAGCACCGGAATCTTGGGGTGAGGCGTCTGCGCTATCTTGGCCGCCTCTTCTTCGATCCTCAGCCACTTCTCGTCCCGGAGGAGGGATGAGATCGCCTTCCCCTTGTCCTGCCTCTCTCTCATCTTCTCAAGATACCTCAGCAGGGGCCCTGACCCCTGGGTCTCTATCATCTCAAGGGCGTGGAGTATGGCCACAGCCTGGGCCTGGTTGATGATCGCCCCGAAGATGTACCCTTTCTGCCCCCCGGTCGCCTGGGCTGACTTCAGCCTGGCGGAGATCGCAGACCTGGCTTCGAGGAGCGCCTTCTTCGAGACCCTGTTGCTCCTCAGGAACCCTCCGCTCAGGAGCTTCTTCACCTTGTCGTTGTAAAGCTCCCGCAGCCTCAGGGTTGTCTCGTAATATTCGTCCGGGACCCTGACCCTGATCGCTTCGACGCTGGTCTTTTCCACGTACTCCTTCACGTCCTCGCTCTCTTCGTTCCTTGCTTCTACCGCTTCGATGAACAGATTCCGTTTGATCTCGTTGACCTTCTCCCTTGACGCGCCAGGGGAGGCCGTGAGCCCCATGATGAGCGGCTTGGCTGCCGTCTCCCTGTACGCAGTAGCCAGCTTGGTGTACGTGTAGTCTCTGACGCTCCGGTGGGCCTCGTCAAACACCGCCAGCGCCACGTCCTTCAGGGATATCCTGCCGTGGCGCACGTCGTTGTACACCGTCTGGGGAGTGGCGAAGACCACCCTCGCCTTCATCCAGAGTAGCTCCCTCTCCCCGGGGTCGACCGTACCGGTCAGGGCCGCCATCGAGCCCTCCGGGAGCCTGAGCTCCGAAGTGAACGACCTGAGGTGTTGCATCACCAGGGGCCGGGTGGGCGCCAGGACCATCACCTTCGACCCGGGGTCCCTGGCCAGCATCTCGGCAGTCACCATTATCGCGATGATGGTCTTACCTAGTCCCGTCGGAAGGACGACCAGCGTGTTCGTGGAAGTGGCGACTTCCGCGATCTTCTTCTGGTACTCCCGCGCGACAAAACCCTCTGAAGGCAACCGACGCTTCGCCGCCCCGTTCGACTAAAAGCGTTACCTATCAGGTTCGGGACCCGGTGCCGTCCCGGGATAGAGTTATCCGGCGCGCGACGAAGGCCATGTGAGAGCCTTGAGGATTTCCAAGCTCAAGTTCGTTCTCCTGATCGCGATGTCATTGTTCGGCCTCTGGGCCTCCGGCACAGTGCTCGTGATCTTCTACACCCTCAATCAGCAGCTCCCTCTGTGCCCCACCGGGACCTTCCTCGGGATCCACTTCGACTGCGGTGCGGTGCTCGACAGCCCCTACAGCAGGATCCTCGGCATGCCCCTCGAGCTTCTCGCCATGGGGTACTTCCTTGTAAATCTGGGGCTGGTGTACCTCGTCGCGTTCGGCTCCGAGAGGGTCTCTGATGCGACCATGGACGTCCTCTTCGGGTGGCGCTTCATCGGCATCATACTCGTCCCCTATCTGATGTTCGTCGAGTTCTTCGTCATCCACGCCATCTGCGTGTACTGCACGATGATGCACATAGCTATCATCGCTGACTTCATCGTGATAAGCTACCTCCTCTTCTTCGGAAAGAACGCGCTCTGGCGCGAGCAGGATGAAGTTGGGCCTGCGGCCGCTGGCCCCCTCTGACTCGGCGCGGCGCTAGGTCATAGGTTCAGGATGTGGGGTTCGCCCCCGCGAACGCCAAGCCGCTTGACCGGCTGTTGGATAGGGCCGGTCCGTTGTTCAGCATGAAGACAGGGTAAGGGCTCTCCTGGCCGGCACGACCTTCAGCGAAGGGCGCCTCTCCAGGGGGCGGGGACCCGTGGGGAGTACTCGACCTCCTTCGCTCCGACGAACGAGGCCAGTCCCTGAATGGTCTCCGCGATGTCTGCCGCTACCTCCCTTTCCTCCGGTGCCCCCGGCTCTGCATGCACGGAGTTGATTACTAGCTTCCCCTTCTCCTTGTCGAGCTTAGGGTCGACTCTTCCTATCAGCCTGTCCCCACGGAGGATGGGGAGCACCCAGGTGCCGAACTTCCTCTTCTCCTTTGGGAGGAACTGTTCGTGCACGTAGTCGAAGCCGAATACCCTGTTTGTCCTCTGCCTTCCTGCGATCAGGTTGTCGAAGGGCGCGACAAGCGCAGTGCGTGGCTGCCATGCCTTTCCGCCCATCGACTCGAGAAGCGGAACGTCCTGTTCGTGGACATATCGCTCCTCCTTCCCGAGTCCTTCGACTGTCACACGGTGGATGGCGCCCTCAGCTTCGAGGGTCGCGAGCGTCTTCTTCAAGGTCTGGTATCTTCCCCGGACGAAGTAGTACACAATCTCCGAAGGGGCGGCCGTCCCGAGGGCCCTGATGGCCCTCTGGGCAGCCTGGCGTTCGAACTCGTCTCCTTCAAT
>JAKASK010000012.1 GCA_021819105.1 archaeon | reverse complement strand
TCGAGGGTGTAGAGGTAGTAGAGGGCTCCCTTGAAGATCCACATGAGCCTCGGCGCGGTGGACGCGTCCGTGCTGAACACGTCAGAAAGGAGGACGGAGAGCTGTTCTACCTGTGTCTGGATCGTCTGCGTCCTGGCGGGTCCCTCCAGCCCCGGAGGGAGCGAAAGCGGGTTGAGTCCGAAAGTCACGTAGTTCGGGTCGAGGAGGGTGACCCTTTCCCTCTCGGACTTCGGGATGCTGCGGAAGAGGTCGATGGCGGCGTCGCCGTGAGGGTCGATGAGTACGAGTGCCACGTCCCTCCTTTTCACGAAGAGCCTCCGCAGCCAGTAGAGCATCGCGTTCGTCTTCCCGGCCCCGGTCGAGCCTATGAAGAGGGAGTGGAAGATCACGTCATCGTCGTCGATGGGGACCTGCACGTCGCAGAGATGTTCGGCGGCTTATAACCAGACGGCAGAGGCTACAGCTGCCGCAGGAAGGCCGGGACCTTCCCAGCGGTCGCAAGTTTGAGGTCCCCGTAGACCGAATCCAGCAGGCCGGCGTACTTCCGCATGTCGTCCACGGTCTCGGCCGACAGCACCAGCTCCGTATGACCCGCGGCGTAGATCAACTCGAAGGTCCTCACGGTAGCGGATGCGAGGTGGCCCAACGGCTGGATCGAGGCCTCTTCCAGGATCTTCTCCATCCTGGGGACCTCTGACAGCTCGACTATGTTCGAGGTGATGTCTTCGCGCAGGCCGGCGTCTGGCTTCGCTCCCTCCTCGATCTTTGCCCGGTCGTACCCCCTGGCGGAGTTGCCCCACGGGACCGAGAGGAGGGATTCGACCGCCTCCCCGGCCGGCAGGTGGACTAACGAGGCGAAGCCCTCCGGGGTCACCATGAAGGACGGGGGCTCGAGCCTGGACTTCGTGTAGCGTTCCAGGTACTCCCCGATGTCCGTGACCATCCTCCTGTCCACCAGCTCCCTGAGCATCCTCGGGTCGCGGTACTGGAACGCCGCCAAGCTGTCGTGCTCGTCGGAGCATTGATCGAACTGCAGGGCGTCGACCGAGGAGCCCTCCTTGCTGGAGACCCACATCCCCTGGATTGCCAGGGTGACCAGCGGCTTTGTGGCCAAGTCGTCCACCTTCTTCATCCTAGAGTCCACCCTGTTGTAGAAGTCTCGGCTCAGCTCACTCTTCGGCCGTTCCTCGCCGCTTACGAGGTCGAGAGACGGTTGCTCGATTTCCGCCTTGGCCCTCCGCAGGGAGTTCTTCAGCCTCACCAGCGCCGGGCCGTGGACTGACTTCACGAACAGGAACTGCACCCAGGCGAAGTCCGGGTTCGCGGCTTCGAGCTCCCTGATCAGGGAGGCGCAGAAGGCCTGCTTCTCTGGGTAGGAGGGGGTGGAGACTACCGTCCCGTTCCTGAGGGAGACGCTGAAGAATCTGGCCCTCCATTTCGGCCTGGCCTCCGGCTCTTCGGCCTGAGCCGCCGGAGCGGGGTCCTGGATGTGCCTTATCCTCGACCCCAGCCGGGGATAGCGGAGGACATCGACGAAGGACCTTCGGGGAGGACGGCCGAGGTGCTTGATTGTGGCCATCGTGAGGACCAGCCCAGACGCGGCCTGGGCGGCCAGGAGGAAGTACCAGTCGAGTGGGAACCCCGGGACGGCCCAGGAGAGACTGAGGGCCGCTGCAACAACGAGGTACGCGACATAGGGAAGAGCACGTCCCCTACTGCTGGGTTTCTGGGCGGCCTGTTGAGGGGTTAGCAGCCCGAGCCCGAGCTTGACGGTCCACCAATCTCTAGGGCCGTCCCTGTCCCTGAACGGATGGAGCAGCCTCGACGGGTCGTGCCTGTAGAGAAGCAGGACGAAGGCGCCCCAGCAGAATAGCGGGGTGTACAGGAACCAGATTCCAGGGACGTCCACGCGTGGGTAGAGGACCGCGGTTCATAACGGCGAGGACGGTTGGCAACCCTGCTCCCAAGGTTGCCAAAACCCCCCACTAGGGTTGCCAAAACCCCTCCAGGGGTTGCCAAAGACAGCGCCAGGGTTGCCAAAACCAGGACGCGAATTGGCAACCTTCCCTTCCCGCGTTAAATACCGACCTCCCCTTCATCGGCGTATTCTATCTGTCTCTCTGTCTCTGAACGAATGTGAAGTAACGGCGCAACGGTGCGCCCGAGTCCTGTCCTAGTGACCAGTCTCACAAGAGAGAACGGAATACCCGGTGACGGCTTGTCCGACTTCTTGAGATGAAGACGAGCGCGGTCTTGGATTGCCGTTTCCTCCACCCGGACGGGAAGATCCGGGCCTTACGGCCATCCTCTGGGCAGACAGTTGCCATCAGTCCACCCGGAAGGATGCGAAAGAACTTCTCTCCCATCTACCTTCGGGAGAACGACGGAAGCGGTAGCTTCACCCCCGTTCCTTGGCGGTCTGGATCGTAGCACAAGCTAACTGCGATTAGAGGGCCGGCTCGAAGGACTCTCAGGGCAAGTTATTGTCCGCCCTGGGTTTCCCAGACGGGGACCAAGTGGAGCGTCCGCCATCCGCCGTTTCTCTCTGAGGTCGAGACCGAGGAGCAGGCGCAGCGAGCCCAGCCGAACCACGGGCCCCGCGCCAGGACGAAGGCAGGAGGCAGATGCGAATGGAACGGGTTCAAGCAATCCCGACGAACGTACGCGCGAAGGCCGCCGCCTACGAGGAGTACGCCATCCTCCGCAGGTGCCCCGAGTGCAGGGGCCACCTCGTCGAAGCGGGGGAGGAGTGGGCCTGCACCAGCTGCGGGCTGGTGGCGAAGACGGAGAAAACAACTACCGAGGTCGCACGCGCGGGGCGAACCACAAATCGCAGGCTCGGCTCCTACATGGGGACGAGGGACGACGAGAACTCCCATGCCGACTTCAACGGCTCCTCGACGGTCGGCTTCGCCAAGGTCCTCTCAGACAACATGGGGGTCGACTCGGCTGCCTGGGAGTGCGCCAGCATGGTCAGGAGGGTGGCGGAGAAGCTGTCCCTCCCCGCCTTCGCCGCTGAGAACGCGGTGGCTGTGTCCGAGAAGATGCTGGCCGACAGCAGGAACGGGCAGTTGGGGAAGAAGAGGACATCGATCCCCGCCATATCCGCCTACTCCATCCTCTCCGCCTGCAGGACGGCAGGGCTCGACCACATCGGCTCCATGAGCGTCATCCGGGCGCACAACGACATGGGACGCAAGGTCTCGAAGTCGGCCCTGCTCCGTCTGGGGACCGAGTCCCCGGTCCCCCTGAGGCCGGCGGACCCGGCGGCACTACTCAGGACAGTCCTGGGAGGACTCGAGTCCAACGAGGCCGTCCTCAAGCGGCTGAAGAAGAGAGGGGCCGAGCCAGGGCCCTACTTCAGGGGGCTCCTGCAGGCCTCCCAGACCGTCCTCGCCTCGCTCCGGGAGAAGGGGGAGGGACGGAACCCCCGGACCATCGCCGCTGTGTCCGTCTACCTTGCGTCGCAGGCAATCGCGCCGAGGGCCGTGATGCAGAGGGAGGTGGCGGAAATCGTGGGGGTGGCGGAGTACACCGTCCGCGACTTCGCCGCCTTCGCAGACAGGGAGTTCGGGCTCGTTAAATGCGGGCCCCTCCCTGTAGGGCATGAGCGGGAAGCGGAGGCGTAGGAAGATGGAGACGCCCTACGCCCGCATAACGGAGATCAGGGAGGTCGGGACCAGCGGCGAGGCGAACGAGTGCCTAGGCAGCGGCTTCGTCCTGATCAAGGCCGTGGAGAGGAGGGATACCGACGCCGTGGGGAGGCAGTCCAGCGCCATCGTCTACATCCTTGGCAAGCTGAAGGGGAACGGGAATGAAAAGCCGGCACAGCCACAGCCAGCAAAGCAGGAACCCACAGACATCATGCACGGCGTCCCCGACGTGGACCCAGACGTCCTTGAGAACCGCCCCTGGAGGAAGTACGACAACGGAGACGGGGAGTGGACCTTCGTCGTCAACCAGGACGGGTCCCCGGTGGCGGAGCTGGAGCCAGCCAGGGACTTCCTGGAGGCTCTGAGGGCCGGGGAGGACCTGGTCGTCGGCGGCTACAAGTACCGGCTCCGCGACAAGTTCCTGAAGCGGTACCCCGTCAACGGGCCGAGCGCGTAGAGGCAGGCGCTTTCTCGTGCAAACCACAGAGAACCCAGCGCAAGCTGTCGACCAGACGGCGTCCTGGAGGGAACGTGCCGACTCCGAGCTAGAGAAGATAGTCCGCCTCTTCTCCTCCACACAACTACCCGACCTGTGCGCCAAGTCCCTCATCATCGCCCCCGAAAAACCGTCCTCCAAGTGGAGCTTCGGCAACCAGTTGCTGATGCTCCTCGCGGGGACGGAGGACGCCAGGGGGTACCGGCAATGGATGGATGCGAAACGTTACGTCCGAAAGGGCTCGAAGGCGTTCTACATCCTGGGGCCGGTCTTCGTCAAGAAGCGCGTCGACAGCCCTGACCCGAACGACGGCGAAGACATCGAGGTCCTGGTGGGCTTCCGGGCCATCCCCGTCTTTCGCCTCGAGGATACCGAGGGCGCAGACCTGCCCACATACAAGCCAAGAGACCCGCCCCCGCTGCTCGACGTCGCGGAAAGGTACGGCATGAAGGTGAACTACCTTCGCCTTTCAGCCGGGGTCTACGGCCTCACGGACTACGAACGGCAGGTCATCACCCTGGCCACGGAAGACTGGACCGTCTTCTGGCATGAACTCGCGCACGCCATCCACAGGTCCTACGAACCAAAGACAGGGCACGGCCAGGAGCCCGAAGCGGAGACCATCGCCCAGCTCGTCGCAGCCACCCTGGCCAGGCTCTACGGGAGGCCCGACGACAGCTTCTCATGGACGTACCTGGCCACCCAGGCCCAGTCAGCCAGCCCGCAGCAGGTCGGGCGCATGTGCCTGCGGGTCCTCGATCGGGCGAAGAGGGTGCTGGACCTCATCTACGAGGCTCCGGCGCAGCCCTGACCGGGGTTGCCATTGCGGGTATTTTCCCTCTCCGCCCCTCTTC
>JAKASK010000003.1 GCA_021819105.1 archaeon | reverse complement strand
CGCAATCTGTCTGAAGGAGAGCCTGCCGTCCTTCATCAGGGCCTTCAGTATCGAAGTGTCTGTCTCGTCCAGCTTGAGGGGCAACTGAAAACCACGCGCTTTTGCTCGGCCTTTAATCCTTTGTCTTAGCTGGTTATTTGTAGGTTCGAATGTGCGGCCTTATCATGCCTAGGATCTTGGTCAGGCTCAGACCGGCTGCGAGGCTCTCCTGAATCCATCTGCAGACTGACACGAGGCAGGTGTCCCTGACAATCCTGCAGACCTCGCCCAGGCTGTAGGTTCTCTTCTTCTCCTCCTCTTCTTGATGTTCCGCCGCCGCTCTCTTCTCCAACCTGCCCTTCATGATGAGGAGTAGCGAATAGGTCAGGAGGACTAGGTGCGAGTGTACAATCGCCGCTTCGATCTCCCTGAACCTGTAGTCGCCGAACCCCATCGTGTTCTTGATGTCCTAGTGAAACGATTCTATCCTCGCACGCTCGAGCCCTTTCTTGAGCAGCTGTGGGGCGGGTCTTTTGGTGTCCGTGCAGAGGAAGTGGATGTCCTTGGTGTCCGCCTTGCAGTTGATGAGGAGTCTGACCTCGCCGATCTTTGGCATGTAGCCGTCGACCTGCAGGCACTGGTAGAGTTCGCCGTCGACCTCGACATCCACGAACTTCTTCCTCATCCCGTCGAGGATGTCCGAGACGTGGAATCTCTCTCCATTGTAGAAGATGATGCGGTTGTTCCTGGCCTCCCCCATCCAGTGGAAGCCCCTGTCCTCGACGTGCTTCACGATGTCTCCGCACAGATACCACTCGTCGAACTCGACGACCACGCTCTTCGAGGGAGGCTCGAACCCGTCTATCATCTCGCAGGCCAGCTCCACCTTCGTCCTGAACGGCCTCGTCGTCGAGGTCACTTCCGATGCGTAGAGCCTGATGTCGATTGGATAGGTAACGCCGTTGCACACAGACACCGACGTGACGTAGTTGTGCCCCTTGATCAGGCCGTGCTTCGAGTCGTGGTGGTATCCGACTCCCTCGCCACCATACCTCTCTACGTTCGTGTCGTCGATGATGAAGACGCATTCCTTGGAGTCCCTCAGGCCCAGCTCGTCCTCGACCAGCCCCATCCTCCTCTCGTTCAGCTCATGGTAGTCCCACTTGGCGTCCGTGACGAACCGGTTCAGACTGGACTGGTCCTTGTGCGGGACGAACGAGTCGCTAACGTTGGCGACGTATTTCTCGCCCTCGTGCGCTATGAATCCCACGACTATCCTCGCAAGGTTGTCCTGCTGGGGCTTGCTCAACATCGGGGCGAAGCTCCTGAGCAGCCCCTTCAAGGGGGAGGGTACCTCTGCGGCTAGCATGAGAGACAGGATGATGACCGCGGCAATCAGCTAGGACGACAACGAGGTTAGACCATCAACCTAAATCCGCAAATATCCAGCTAGGATTAAATTCGGAAATTGATATCGAGAAACATGGGGATCTGGAGCATGGTCCAATCTGCCCCCGACGCCATCGTTGTGGTCGAGGAGAAGGACGCGCTGAAAGCCTATCAGGCTATCGAAGACTTGCGCTAAGGAGATAAGCAATCGGGCGTGAGGTAACGCTCGGCGAGGGCCCACCGACTGTAGGTCACAACATGTTGAGCTTGGTGACAAGGAGTTCTATGTCGCCAACACCAATGATAGAAGTGGCGGAACCGTCGTGCTTCAGGCGGTCATGGGGTGAACGTCCGCGTGTCTATATTTCCTTCATGACTTCTCCGACAACATTCGGCAGAGCCTCTTCAAGTTCTTTGCTCAATCCTTCGCCGACGCTGCAGTCTTTGGGCTCGATTCCAACTATGATAACAGGACAGGTGAGGATTCCCGATTGTATCGCCACGTCAAAGACCTCGTAAAACTGCAGGCCGTGGAGGCTGAATTGTAAAACCTGTCTCTCCTGCATCCTGATCGCGAATCTTGAAACGGTGCCGGCAGGCTTCCCCGACTGAAGCGCGTCGACGACGATTACCTTCGATGCACCCTTGAAGTACCCGACAAGTGACAGCTCCATCTCCGTGTAGTCGCATATGAGGACGTCCTTTCGCAGGCTCAGCTTTCTGAGCTCGGCCATGACATATATTCCGACCCCATCGTCCCTCATGTAGACGTTTCCTAGTCCAACCACGACGACCTTTCCGCCGGCTGGAATTCCCCACGAGGTCGCTGTGTCTCGCTGGTGGGATATTGTCTGCGGAGTCTCACTACCGGGCATGCGTCTCTACCTCCTCCGTCAAGCCTGTTTTTGTCCATCTCGCTTATTGGCGGTATCGCTTAACGCGCTGATAGGCAAATTGTCAGGGCAGTTGGTCTCGGCCTGTTATCATCACACCCTTCTCGTGGATGCGATTGATGCAGGAGCCGAACCCGAAGCAGGTGCCCGCGTATGTGCCGGAGCTGGCCAGGACGGCGTTCACTCTTACCATCTCCCAGATGTACGATGGAAGGGTATACGATGACTTCCCGGGCAGGTGCCAGCACTGCGGGAGCGGCAACTGCGTGAAGAACGGGCATGACGACCCGTTGTTCGCCAAGCTCATCTCCCCAAAAGGTAACTTCGTTGACGTGAGAGTGCTGCTGCAGAAATACATCTGCCGCGACTGCGGCGGAACGTACACCTCCCAAGGCCCATTCTACAAAGGTGCGATGTACGGAGGCCCGATAGTCGATATCGCGCTGTCTCTCGCGATGGAGCACCCCGCATACGCCGCCGAGAGGATGCTCACGAACTTCGGGATTCAGGTGAGCACGGACGCGATACTCGATTACGTGAGGCTCTTCGCGGAGAGGGCGAAGCAGCTCGCGCCACTCGTTCCGGCGCAGGGGGACGGGCTTTACGCGATAAACATGCTCAAGATCCTATTCGGAGTCGACAACGCTCGAGAGTTGAATGAGAAGCTACCATCACAGGTGAGCCTCGAATCGCTGACGGACGAGACCTACCCGAGGAAGAAGGGAGCTGTGAAGAAGATCATGGACGAGATACTCGAAGGCAAGAAACGTGTCGTGCACAGGGGAACGAAGGGCGACATGGTCGTCAACGGCGACGACGGGAAGACCTCGTTCCCAGAATCGTTCACGCTGGCGCTCTCCTATCTCCTTGGTGCTGATGCTTACGCGTCACTGATATGCACCTCGGGGTCGTTCAACCAGATGCTCGCCGACACCCTGTTCAAGGCGCTCGAAGGGACGTCATTCAACATGACCGACGGCTCCTTCAATTACAGCCAGGTGAAGGACCACGTGCTCGATCCGGTCCACAAGACGAGGAACGAGCTCAAGCACGACAAGAAGTTCCAGGAGATGAGGGAGGAGGTGAAGGAGGCGAAGGAGGCGAAGCCAGAGGAGAAGGAGAAGGCCCGTGGAATCGTGGAGGAGAAGCTCAACGAGGTCAAAAAGTACGCCAGGGCGAGGTACCAGGAGGTTCTCGGTTCAACGCTGGAAGAGCTGAGGAAGGGACACCCTGAATATTTCGATAAGGATGGTGACTTCGACGGTCACGTGACGTCCAACTGCGCGGAGGGAGGTAACTGGAGGCTGAAGTACGCCGTGAGGGTAGCGCACCAGAGGACAGATACCGCCGCGGGAAAGAGCATCCTCGCAGCGATCAAGGACTCGGTCTTCACGGTCAGGGGGGTAAAGGTGAGGGAGAGCCTGGCGAACATGATGGGCCTGTTCTCATTCGGAATGGTGATGGGCTAGATGATGACAGGGATTGAGCGAGCGAACAGGGGAGGAGGACAGAAGGCGGACGACGGTGACGACGGCGGTAGAGCTCATGGGGACAGACTATCAAAAGCAGGTATATCCTTTGGAATCACTACAAGAGGTGACGTGACAAACAACGAACCATCACGGGAATAAGCGGTATCGCCGCCTGGCTGGCAGTGTAAACTTAGCAATGATTGAGTCGTTTGTCTAGCCGTCTTTTCTTCCTAGGAATCGAGTGGAAGGGCCGTCCTCCCTCTTATGATCCAATTCCAAAGAGAGAGGACACCCCTCCAGGCCGTTATGTACGGCCTCTACCTGTACTTCCTGGGACTAAGTTTTAGGGGCGTATCATGTGCGTTAGACCCGTTTGTCAAAAGGTCTGACATGGCCGTATGGCAATGGGTGCAGCGCTATGAGCCTCACCGGATATTCGACGTGAAGAGGGTCCAGGCCTTCCTGGTCGATGAGACATACGCGAAGGTAGGATCGTTCGAAGCGTGGGTCTGGGTCGCTGTGGAGCCGGTGCACAGATACATCCTCGGCGTGTACCTATCGAGACACCAGAACATCATCGTAGCGGAACTCTTCCTGAAGAGCCTTGTCGAGAGGCACGGCAAGCACGTCGTCTATTCCGATGGAGGAACCTGGTATCCGGAGGCGTGCAGGGCGCTGGGATTGGAGCACAGGCTGCACTCACCATACGAGAAGAGCCTGATGGAGAGGGCCAACCAGTACCTGAAGGACAGGGTGGAAGAGTTCGACGATTACTATCCCTGCATGAGGGAGGGGTGCGATCTGGCCCACGTCAAGAATTGGCTCAGCTTGTTCGTTGACATGCACTATGCCAGAAGGAGGCGCATGAGGTTTGGCGAATTGATCGGATTCCTAGGAGGTGATACCGCTTAAGTTTACACTGCCGAGCCGGAAGACGGAAAGCACTAATACCAGTCCTGTGGAGACTAAACCTGCGTGAAATAGAAGTGGGTGGCGGCATTTGCTTCGGACTCCGCGGTTCCAGACTCGGCACTCGGCACGCTTCCTAGTCAACCTAGTCCTGTAGACGCCGCTGAAAATATCCTCCAGCTCATCGGCAACACCCCACTGGTCAAAGTGAGGAAGGTCGCAGCCGGCCTGAAATGCGGCGTCTTCGCGAAGCTCGAATACCTTAACCCCGGAGGAAGCGTCAAGGACAGGATTGGGATATCCATGATCGAGGCCGCAGAGAGGGAAGGAGCAATCAGACCCGGCTACACCCTCGTTGAGCCGACTTCGGGGAACACTGGCATCGGTCTCGCGCTGGCTGCGGCAGTCAAAGGTTACGGCTTGGTCTTCACCGTCCCAGACAAGATGAGCAGAGAAAAAATCGACGTACTGCGCGCCCTCGGGGCGAAGGTCATTGTTACCCCGACAGCGGTGCCTTACGACCACCCTTCAGGCAATGTCAGTCTAGCCAAGAAGATAGCGCAAGAGACACCTAACGCGTTCTTGCTCAACCAGTATTCCAACCCGGCCAACCCTGATGTTCATTATCGCTCCACGGGCCCTGAGATATGGAAACAGACAGCGGGGAGGGTCGATGTCTTCGTCGCTGGCATGGGAACAGGCGGGACCATCACAGGGACCGCCCGTTACCTTAAGGAGAAGAACCCGAGAATCAAGGTCATCGGAGTGGACCCGGAGGGTTCCATCTTCCATCATGCGTTTGAAGGCACAGCTAGAGAATCCCATGTGTACAGCGTGGAGGGGATTGGCGAAGACTTCATGCCATCCACGCTCGACCTGGGTGTCGTGGATGAAGTCGTCACCGTAGGCGACAAAGAGTCCTTTCTAATGGCGCGGAGGCTGGCCAAAGAGGAGGGTATTTTCGCAGGTGGCTCTTCCGGTGCGGCGACGGTAGCAGCCCTGAAGGTCGCCGAGGATCTCCCTGTCGGCAAGACGGTGGTCGTCATCCTCCCCGATACTGGAAGAAACTACGTCGACCGTATCTATTCGGACGAGTGGATGACAGAACACGGTTACATCGGAGCCGGCCAGGTCGGGATACCGCTATCCGAGATAATCGGATCCAAGAGTTCGCGCGCCCTCGTGTGGGTATCGCCTCAAGACGACATAGGAACGGCAATCCGGCTGATGAAGCGTAATGGCTTCTCTCAGCTCCCAGTTCTGCAGGGCGGGGTGAACGTCGGTTGTTTGAGGGAACTAAGGATCGTGAAAGCCTTCGCGTCGAAGGAGGCAAGCCTAGACGAGAAGGTGGGTGAGGTGATGGAGGACCCGCTACCCGCCGTCGACAGAGGAGACTTCCTACTAGACCCTTACTCGCTCTTAAAGGAGAATGGTGCCGTCGTCGTTATTGGCGACGGCATGGTCCAGGACATCATCACAGCATCGGATGTGGTCAGTTACCTCGGCAAAGCGAACCGTTCCCTGATTGGCGATGAGAGTAGATGAATGGCGTCGAGAGCATGTTCGACAGGACGGCGGAGGACTACGACAGGTTCGTGAGCCCGTGCAGGGTATGCCAGTTCCTAGTGCTGGCTCACGAGATGAACTTCAAGGGGTCGGAAAAGGTGCTCGATCTCGGCAGCGGTCCGGGTCTCCTTTCTGCGCACGTTGCCAGGCTGCTCGACGACGGCGAAGTCGTAGGGGTGGACCTTTCGGACAGCATGGTAAGGCTGGCCAGCCAGCGGGCGCACAGCCTCAAGCTTAGCAACCTCAGGTTCATGCGGGGGGACGCCATGAGCCTAGATCTCCCCGACAGTGCCTTCGATGCGGTAGTGTCGTCCTACCTCTTGCACTGGGTCCCCGACATGAATAGGTGCTTCACCGAAATCCGCAGGGTGCTTAAAGACGATGGTAGGCTAGGCATCATGGTCCCATCGCTGGCGAGGTACAGCGAGTTGAGGGAAGCATTCCGCAGAGTCGTAAGCCGCTACTGCGAGAAGGACGGTAGCCGGCGGATTAGCGAGATGGTAGGTTTGAGGGTGATGAGGAGAGAGGAGGTACTGCCGGCCCTGAAGTCGGCAGGGTTCGAGGTCGAGAAGGATTTCGAGCTCAACCTGAGGGAAAGGCTCAGCGCAGCGGTCTGCCTTGACAGGGTCAAGGCAATCACATGGGAGCGTTACCTCGAAGGGGTCCCCATGGCGGAGAGGGACGAAGTCCGTAATGAGCTCCTCCGAGAGTTCGAAAGGAATTGCGGTATGGGGCTACTTACCACCGAGAGTTCCATATTCATCATAGCCAAGAAGAGGCGGGGAGATCAGGTTTGAGGTTCGCCACCCGAGCGGTTCACGTGGGGGAAGAACCCAACCTGAAGGAGGGGGGAGCGGGCGACGTCGTCGTCCCCGTCCACGTCTCTTCAACCTTCGCAAGGGCAGAAGTCAAGAGGCCCACAGGGGGCTACGAATATTCCAGAACCTCCAACCCCACGAGAAGGGCCCTGGAGGAAAAGCTCGCGTCGCTTGAAGGCGCCAAGCACGCGCTGGCGTTCTCCTCTGGGATGGCAGCTGAGGCCACGCTCTGCCTTTCCTTGTTGAAGAAAGGTGACCATGTAATCGCCTTCGACGACCTGTACGGGGGGACGAGGAGGCTCTTCACAGAGACGTTACTCAAGTTCGGACTGGACTTCGACTTCGTGGACGCTAGGAGGACGAGTGCGGTGGAGGCAGCCATCAGGAAGAATACGAGGATGGTCTGGCTAGAATCTCCAACGAACCCTCTTTTGAAGCTCTGTGACATCAGAGGGATTGCAAAGATAGCAAAAGAGAAGGGCATGGTAACTGTGGTCGACAACACGTTTGCTTCTCCATACTTCCAGAACCCGCTTGAGCTCGGCGCCGACGTCGTCGTCCACAGCGCCACCAAGTACTTGGGCGGGCACAGCGATGTCGTGGGAGGCGCACTTGTGCTTTCTGACGACGATGTGCACAAGAAGGTCCGCTTCAATCAGAACTCAGTCGGCGCCGTCCTTTCGCCCTTTGATTGCTTCCTCGTATCAAGGGGCATCAAGACCTTGGAGCTAAGGATGGAAAGGCATGCCTACAATGCGCAGAGGATAGCCGAATACTTGGAGGGTCACAGCAAGGTGAAGGGCGTCAACTTCCCCGGCCTTCGCTCGTTCCCACAGAGAAGCTTGGCGACACGCCAGATGAGGGGGCCAGGAGGAGTGCTATCTTTCGTCTTCATGGAAGGGGCGCGTGAAACGGAACGGACACTCCGCAAGTTCAAGGTCTTTTCGTTGGCGGAGAGCCTGGGGGGAGTCGAGTCCTTGGTCGAACACCCGGCGTCGATGACGCACGCGAGCGTCCCTCGGACCGAGAGGGAGAAGCTCGGCATCTCTGATTCCCTCGTGAGGCTCTCCGTCGGGATAGAAGACATAGAAGACCTGCTCTCGGATCTAGAGAGGGCCCTGGGCTAGGCCACGCCTTCAGGCACTCCTCCTCCATGTGCTCCACAGTCGGCTTGTAGTAGGGCATCCTGTGCCCCGGCCACGCCTCCTGGTCCTCCCGCCCTGCCCGGCTGCGCCGTGCCGACCCTGTCCCCGGGCTGGCTGAAGCCCCGTTAAATGGGCGGCCCCATCCTTGCTGCGACCAGAGCCTTGACCGAAGAGGAGTGCGTCCCCGTCCCCCGGAGGCAGCTGGAGAAGTGGGCCGACGAGCTCACAGCGCTCCGGCTGCTGCTTGCCTCCGCACATGCTCCCTCACCTCCCCCTCCAGTCTCGCGAGCCTCGCCTCGAATTCCGCCCTGAGCTTCTCCTCCGCCTCGCCGGCGTCCCTGAACTCGGTTATCGAAAGCAGGGGGACCGCCTTGAGGTAGTCCTCCAGGAGCTCCTTCTCGGTGGGCCGGTAGTACGAGTCTGAGATCCCGATCGAGTGCCCCATCAGCACCTCCACGTTGGCTGGCTTCATCACCTGCTCGGCCTGGGTCTTGAACCACTTCCTGAAGCCGTGGGCCGCCTTGAAGTCGTACCTCCTCTTCCGCTCGGCCCTCAGCCCCGACCTGCCCAGGACCCTGCAGAGCTCCCTCTCGACGAAGCTCGAGGGGAACCTCTTCACCACCGAGGCGGTCCCCTTCCTCCCCTGGGAGACGGCGAACTCGTCCCTGATCAGGGGCGCCCCGGCCGCCACGTCCTCCCCGTTGGCCCTCCGGTAGTCCATGTACTCGGAGAAGACCTGGTACGCCTCCGGGGTCACGAAGCAGACGTACTGCTCCGGCTCCCCCCTGTACACCGTCACCCGTCCCGCCAGGAGCGCCTCCCCCCTCGTCACCGGCTCCACGTCCCTGACGCCCATGTAGTCCCAGGCCCCGACCCTGATCCCCCCCGACGCCATCATCTCGACCGCGACCTTCATCCTCAGCGTGCAGAGGTTCAGTATCCTCCTGATCTCCTCCCTGGTCGGGGCCCTGTCGTCGGCGTACCTCCTCCCCCTGGGGAGGGTCCTGGACAGGTAGTCCCAGTCGAGCCTCAGCCTGTTCATCGTGCAGTAGAGCTTGACAGGCTTGACCCTGTTCCTCACCGACCCCAGTGCCAGCTCCCTCCTCTCCGCCCGCCCCTTCAGGTGCGCTATGTACGCCTGGACCAGGTCCTCGGCCCTCCCCTGGTCCCCCCTGGCCACCTCGGCGAACTCCACGTTGTTGACCCCTGCGTGCTGGAGGAAGTGCCTCATGCAGAGGAAGTACTCCTTCCTGGTGGCCGGGTTCGGGACCGCAGCCTCGAACCTCGCCCACTCCGGGGACTCGTAGACGATGGGGGGGCTCAACGGGACACCACCCCCTCGGCGGATATAACGGCCAAGCCTGGCTGACAGTTGCAATAATGGCAGTCAGATTTGACGCACTCTGATTTGCGGTTTGCAGTCATGCGGGGCGGGCATCGGAGAATATGTCAGAGACCATGGCGATGTGCTCGGCCGGGTCCACCCCGGGCCCCACCTCTAGGGGGTTGACGGCAAACTCGTCCTTCCCGGGGGCGACCACCTTCCCTCCAGCGGCGGTCACAGCCGCGGCGTATTCGTTGTGCCAGTCCAGGACAAGGGTGGGGAGTCCCGCCTCGGCCACCTGCCTGACGATCAGGGAGGTCGTGGTCGACTTCCCGGAGCCGGTCATCCCGAGGACGCTGACGTGCCTCTTCAGGTCTTCCATCTGGAGCCGGAAGTCGTGGAACTCCCTCCCGGCCGAACGCACAGCCCCGATCAGTATCCCCTCCTGGCCGGACTCGGAGGCGTTCGGTATGTAGAAGTCCGGGGTCCTCTCCAGCCCCGCCGCAAGCGGGGACATCTCATCGAAGGTGCAGAGGGCCCCGGCGGCGGCCGGGGAACCCGCCTGGGGGAGGGCCCTCCCGCCAGGAAGAAAGGCGGATTTCATGAAGTCGGCAAGGTCCCTCCTCAACAGCCTGACCACCTTCGCGGTCGGGAGAGCGACGCTCAGGGTGGCCGACAGGACGCTAGCGCGCTGCTCGAGGACCGGGGCGCTGTCCTCCTTTTTCTTCATGTCCACCCAGGTGCCGACGACGAGGTCGAACTCCAGCACCGGGGGCGAGTCCCCAGCTTCGCCGGGGTGGTCCATGAGCATCACGTACATGAACGGGACCCCCGCCCTGCGGAGCCCCTCGAAGAGCCCCTTCATCCTCTGCTGCTGCAGGGTCGTCCTCAGGGCTGCCGAGTAGTCGACCTTGGGGTCGTCGGCGACGTCGGGCACCCCCACCCTGAAGAGCGCCATGCTCCTCACCCTGGCGCCGTCTGAGACTACCATGTACTTGCCGTCCCCTATCCCCATGTCCTCCAGCCCGATGCCGGTCTGGGGCCGAAGCTTCCATGCTACCTGCGACGCGAGGTCTCTCCCGGTGCCCAGCCCCGGTCACCAGTGGAAGAGCGACCCGAAGATGCTGCTCAGCGAGTTCGTTATCGAGGTCCAGACGCCGGAAGTGAAGGTGGAACTCTGCTTGAGTATGGACTCTATCCCCCCGACCAGGAGCGACAGCGTGACCAGGGCGACAGAGAGCAGGAGGGCTTCTTCGATGAGCTGCGCCCCCTTCCTCCTGGAGGGCCTCAGGCGAGACTTCATGGGCGTATAGGTCGGTCTCTCTATTTAACGCCCCAGAGGTTGAAGGAGGGGACGGCTGCCAGGGGAGAGGCGACCGCGCAGACTACGGCGAAGGACGTCACCGACACAGCCACGTTGATGCCGAACCCCCTTCCTGACATGTAGGCTCCGAGCATCCCCGAGCTAATCGCAGTCATGGCCGCGGCTCCGTAAACCAGCGCCGCTGCGTCGGGGCCCTGCCCTGCGCCTGCGCCCAGGGACCCCAGCAGCGGTCCGAGGGTGGCCACCATCCCCATGACGGCCCCTAGGATTCCCGAGGTCACTAGGCTCCTGAACCTCATCACCTTCTGCTCCAGCGCCCTCCCCTCCTTCGCCTTCACCCAGCGCTCGAGGGTCGTCGAAACCGCGCTCCCGCTCCTCCCCACTTCAGGGGCGCTGCTTTTGGGCGCCGCCACGATTAGAGACGCGAGCAGAGCCACCTCCTCCGCGCCCCTGTCGAGCATCGGCCTCATGGCCGACCGGATTGGGTTCCCGAGGAGGAGCAGCTTGGCCGCCTCTCTCCCCAGTTCGTCGGACCCGCTCAGCTCCTGGACTATCGAGCGAGACATCCCGGACCCCTCCCCCGCCGACTCGAGGACCCTCCTCAGGGAGAGGATCATCGATACCGCCTGGTTCATCTTTCTCCCCCGCGTGCCGAACTCATGTAGTAGGTCAGGTCGACTATGATGAACTCGAGCGCCGTCAGCTCCGACATGCTCGCGGCACTGTATGAATGAGAGAACACCGCATAGAGCAACGTCAATATCGGCGCGAAGAAACAGACGGTCATGAACATCGGGACCTTGGTCTCCCTGCTCAGGTCGCCGGAAGCTGCGAGCCCCCTGGCCTCCTCGTCCCCTGACTCGAACCCCTCAGGCCTGAGCACCGCGAGGCTCCTCAGGGTGGCCGCAGAGGAGTAGGACGCGAGGCCCTCCGCGGCGTGCGCCAGGGCGTCTTCGACCCTGGTCCCCAGCAGCACCATCCTGGCGGCCGCCTCCAGCGACCTGGCCAAGGAGGGCTCCCTTGGCCTGACCATCATCAAGGTCCTCGGCCTCGACCCTGTCACCTCCAGGCACGCCCTGGCCGACGCGGAGAGCGGCACCGCTTCTCTCGCCTCGGAGACCCTCCGGCCGTCCAACATCCTCCTCGGGACGGAGACAACCAGGTAGAACACGAGGGCTGAGATTATCAGCAGGATCCCCGGCTTCGCCTGCCCCAGCACTCCCCCGAGTACGAGGTCACCGAGCAGCCACCCTCCCGAGGCCGAAGCTATCCCGACGCAGGCGAGCCGCCACGCGCTGAGCCCGAAGTGCTCCAGGGAGGAGAACCTCACCTTCTCGCCAGCCTGCCGATCCTCTGAGCCGCGAGGGCGACCTTCCCGTTGAGCTTCGCCTGGTCGGACCCTTCGGGCGGGGACGGCCACCCCGGCCCTGCCACGCTCCCGAGGCTCCCCGCCCTGTCGCGCATGAAGAGCTCCTTGATCCGAGGAGCCCCTCCCTCCTGGGTCACGGCGGAAATCCTCTGGACGTACCTTGACTGCTTCAGCCTGTCAGGCCTGGTCATCTGGACGATCAGCCCAAGGTCAAGGAGGCTCTGCTCCGAGATGCGGTGGAGGTTCACCCATCGCCTCACCGCCTGTTCGACCGTCGAAGCATGGAAGGTCTGTATGCCTCTGGCCCCCGAGGCCAGCGCCTGGAAGAACGCCCTGCTGTGCTCCTCCGACTGGATCTCGCTGAGTATCACGATGTCCGGGGAGCGATGGAGAGCTTTCACGATTTCAGACTCCTTGGTCCTGGCCGACTCCTTTCCGCGCTCGTAGGGGTCGACCTTCACCTTCAGCTGATGATACCCACGCTCCAGGAGGTCCCTGGTCTCGACGGCGTCCTCGATGTAGAGGCGCCTGAGCCTCCTGTCCACCTGTTCGTCGAGTGCGTTCAGGAGGGTCGTCTTCCCTGTCCCCGTCTCGCCGATGACGGTCACGTTCCCTCCCGCCTCGATCCAGCCCACCAGCAGGGCCGCAGCCTCTTCGCTCAGGACGCCCAGCGCCATCAGCTGGACCAGGCCCAGGGAGGCTACGTTGAGCCTCCTCACGTCAAGCGCGAAACGGTTCACGGCCAGGGGCTCGAGGTCGAGTGAGACCCTGAGGATCGCGCCGCCGATGGGGAGGTCGTTCTTCAGGGACGGGGTCCTGAAGTCAAGGGTGTATCCGCTGAAGGTGTCGACGTGCGTTTGGATGGCGTCCCTCTCGCGCTGCGTGAGGACCAGGCCCGACTCGCACCTGCCGGCCGAAGCGTGGTCGAGGTAGACCGAGGTGGCCTCCGAGTCGACGAAGAACTCGGTCACCATTTCGTCCTTGGCCAGCGCGAGTATGCGGGAAAGCCCGATGGCTTCGTAGGCAGCGAGCTCGGACACCTCCCTCACTCTGCTCTTCAGGCCATGGGTGGCGAGTTGCTCCGCCGACTGCTGCACCAGCACCTCGACGAGCCGCCCGAAAGTCAGAGGCTCAACGTCGCCAGGGTCGAGGGCCTCGGAGACATCGCGCACCGTCGACCTCAGCGCCGCGACCGCCGACGGCAGGAGCTCGCACCCGACCTCGTAGAACGGTGCGGGGCCCACGGTCGAGACCCTGTAGCAGAATGGGTATGAGCGCGCCTGCCACCCTCCGCCGTCCGAAACCCGCTCCAGGAGCTCGACCAGAAGCGGCTGAGGCTCTCGCTCCTTCTTCCTCTTCTTCACGAGGCCGAGGAGCGTCTCAGAGAAGCGAACCTTCAACTCTCGACAGAAGTGCGGGCTTTCGATAAAAGCCGCCACGTGGGGCGTTAAATCGCAGAGGGGCCCTGCATGGTGATGGCGGAGCTACTCGAGTACTGCCTCGTCTTCGCGGTGTCTGTTCTCCTCGTGGCCGGCTCGGTGGCCGTCTACGAGTCATTCGCGGGTTTCATCTCCGGGGTCCAGTTCGGACTCGCGTCGGCGTCGATCACCAGGCTGGTGAACGAAGCCATGGCGAACGGGAGTTCGGCAGGGGTCGTCACAATCCCGCCCTCGACCCTTTCGTGCGGAGGAGGCACCATGAGCTTCACTTCTGGGAGCCGGTCACAGCAGGAGGCGGTCGCCGCAACCTGCGACTTCGCGTTGAACATGCAGGGAGGGGCGCACACCCTGGGGTTCAGGTACGCCGCCGAGCAACTGACGGTGTCGGTGTCATAGGATGCCCGCGTCTTCCATAGCCGCGCTGAACTCGTGGGGGCTCTACATCGTTGCGGCTTTCGCCCTGCTACTCGTCCTGAGCCCGGCACTCTCGGCCGTCAGCAGCGATTCTCGCGAGGGGGCCGACCTCAGGAGCCTCGACGGGGTCTCGGCGGTGCTATCCGCCCTGAGGCCCGGGGTCAGCGCCAGATTCTCCTTCGGCACGTCGCCGGCGGGGGACCCGATACTGATTGGAGAGCATAGTCTCGTCTGCTCCTACGGGAGCGGGCTCGTCGAGACGCACACCGTCGCGGAGCTCCCAGACGAGACCATCTACCCGACGGTGGCCTACCTCGCATATGTCTCAGGGGACAGGGTTGCGGTGGTGCCGGCTGGCTGAAGTCGAGACCTACGTGGATGTGGCCGTGATGTACGCCGTCCTCATCTGCCTTGCGCTGGTCGCCCTGGCCCTGCTCCTCCCCGAGCTGCCGATACCATGAGGTACCTGGACATCGCAGTTGCCGCGATGGTGGCTTTGACGGCCATCGCCGCGATGGTGGTGTGGAGCCCCGGAGCGGCCGACCTCGCAGCAGACCGCCTCCGGACCAAGTCTGCCCTGAGGGACGCGCTGGTGGCTTTCGTGGACAGGGAGGGGGTCCCATGGCTCTTCTCCGCTCCCCTCCCCGACGTCTGCGCCGCAGCCTATGCCGCCTCAAGCCCGGCCGCCGACATCTCGGCCATCGAAGGCCCTCAAAGCTGCGGGCTCCCTCCCCCGGCAGGCGCCACTCCGGTCGAGTTGACGCTCTCCGTTGCATCAAAGCAGGTGACTCTGGTAGCTTGGTCAGGCGCCGCGGCGTAGGTGCCACCATGGCAGCTTCGATACTGTTCTCGGTGATACTGATAGCGGGCCTCGCCGTCTACTCGGCCGCCCAGGGGCGCGCTGCCCTCTACTCCGTCGCCGACGGCGAAGACTACCTCGCCGATGGGTTCCACGTCCTAATGGCGGCCGAAGGCGTCGACATCCTTCTCGGAGCCCAGGGAGTCGTCGCCTCCCAGCCGCTGGTCTGCTCATCCGCCATGGCGGACGTGGCGCAGGGGGTGGGGGCCCTGGGGGACCTGCAGAAGGAGGGGGGCCTCACCGTCGCCTCGAACGCCGTCCTCGTCCAAGAGACGGGGGTGGACGACAACCTCTCCGCGCTCCGACCCTACAACGGTTCGGTCGCGGGCGACCTCGACCTGGCTCTGCGCTACAACGGGTCCGGTTCCGCGGGCGCAGCGGTTACCTTCAACCGATCCGAGACCCACTACGCCCACCTGGGGGTCCATCTCGCGAGCGGGGTAGCAGACTGCGCGGTCGCAGCGGCTGCCATCGGCGCGGCCCTCAACGGGTCCACCCTGCCGGGCTGCACCCCCGCAGCTGCCGGAGCCGTCATCCAGGAGGCCGAACAGGGGCCCGGGGCCCTGGCAAGGTCTGGCGGGTTCAAGTTCGCGGTCGGCTACTCCACTTCCGGCGGCGCATCCTGCAGGGTCGACTTCCTTGTCACCCTCGAGCAGACGGGGATACAGGGACCAGGGGGGAGCTTCAGCGTGCAGTTTGAGGAGCCAGGGTCAGCCTACGCTGGGACCTGAGCGCGGCGGCCGGGCCCCCGAAGATAGCCGCGCACTGCTCTCTGACCGTATACTCCGCCGCGTCACCGCAGGCGGCGCACTCCCTCTGGGTGACCCTGAGGCTCCTGGCCTCCTGGGCCGCGAGCACCGTCTCCGCCGAGTAGACGGCCGAAGCCGCGAGGGCGCAGGGCCGCTTCCCTTCGAGCGCCACCTGGTCGCACCGCGCCAGGATCTCCATCGCGAGCCCGCGCAGCGTTCCGAGGTAGGCGGACGACGGGACGCCGTCCTTGGCGAGCCGCACCGAGAGCCTCCGGTTCATCGAAAGCCTGGCCAGGACCCTGGGGAGGTACTCCTCGGGCCTCCTTGCGAAGGTCCTGACCGGTGACTCGAGGGCCAGACGAAATATGGCCGACGAAGAGACCCTCTTGCCGAGGTCGGCGAAGGCGACGAGGATCTCCCTGATGCTCGCCGACGCGACCCCTTCTATCTTGCACGCCGCCACCAGCGAATAGGCGGACACCTCAGCGACGGTCAGCCGCCCCCTGTGCGGCGCCTGCGTCACCCTCTTTGAAATCGTGGCAGCCTGGAGGATGACCACCCGGGGGAGGAACAGCCTCTCTCCGACCCTTTCGATGAGCCTGCCGCAGTCTGCGTAGCTCCCCTCCCTCGCGGCGAAGTCGGACAGCATCTTCATCCGACCGTAGCTGGTGCTGTTCCCAGAGACTTTCGAGCGCATTTCTTCGATGCTTGGCTTCCTCGCGCCCATGAAGCTCCCCAGCGGCTGCCTCCCAAAGAGAGGGAGCTTGCCGTCTCCCATCTTCGCCGGCTCAACCGTCGACTTCTCCTTCACCAGCCCGCAGCTCGGGCAGACCAGCTCCTCCTCCAAGTCTAGGAGGGGAGACGCGCACTCCTGACAGATTTCCAGCTCTTGGGCCTGCATGCGGCCCGTCGGCGGGCCGGGCCATATCTCCGAGACGGGCCAGAGTCGTCCCATGGCGCTCCATGCGGGGGGTCGCACAAGGACGGCCGCGTCGAGGTGAGGGACCCCTTGCGCAAAAGTGAAGCTCGGAACGGTTAATACCGCGCCCCGCCCCTGCGGGGGTCTCTCATGAGGAAGATCTCCGGGCTGAAGAAGGTCCGGGACCTGCACGCGTCGCCTTCCGACGACATCGCTTCGCTCGTGGACGCGATGGGCCAGGGCGGGGGGTTCATGGCGAAGAATCTCTTCGACGTCGCCTCGACCTTCAACGCGATGTGCTCGCGGCAGGGGTGCGTGAAGTTCCTCTCCTTCCCAGCCGCCATCATGGCCACCGGGGCCAGAGGGGTGCTCGTCGACATGGTGAAGGAAGGGATGGTCGATGCCATCATCACGACCTGCGGCACCCTGGACCACGACATCGCACGGACCCTGGGCGACTACTATCAGGGAGGCTTCGAGATGGACGACGTGAAGCTCAGGAGGGACGGCTACCACCGGCTCGGGAACGTCCTGGTCCCCCTCGAAGGCTACGGACCGCTAATCGAAAGGAGGATGCAGCCCCTCCTCTCCCGCATCTACGGGTCCACCGAATCCATCACCACAGAGGGGCTCTGCAGTGAGATCGGGCGCGACCTGGGCTCGGAGCGCTCGCTCCTATACTGGGCCCAGAAGAAGGGGGTCCCCGTCTTCGTCCCTGGCATCACGGATGGGGCGGTGGGGAGCCAGCTCTGGCTGTTCAGAGAACGGCACAGAGACTTCCAGGTCGACCTGCTGGGGGACGAACGCAGGCTCTCGGACATCACCTCCGAGGCGAAGGAGACCGGAGCCCTGGTGCTCGGGGGAGGCATCTCCAAGCATCACCTCATCTGGTGGAACCTTTTCAGGGGGGGGCTCGACTGGGCGTGCTACGTCACGACCGCGTCGGAGTTCGACGGGTCCCTGAGCGGAGCCCACGTCAGGGAGGCGATATCGTGGGGGAAGGTGAAGGAGCGGGCCAGGCAGGCGAGCCTCTACGCAGAGGTGACCACCGTCCTCCCCCTGATAGCATCTTACGTGCTGGCAAGACGGAAGCGTTAGTGAAGCGCCTCCCCAATTCTTTTAAAGCGAATTCAGAGGCGTCTGCGAACGTTTGTTCCAGGTCCAGGGGTTCCTGCAGACGGTCCCTTCGATGGCCTCGCCAGACCCCTACATCGCCCCCAACAGCATAGGCGCCTACCTGGCCCTGGGCCTCTCCGCCGTCGCATTACTCTACGGGGCAGGCCTCTGGGCGTATCTGAGGGGCCAGAACCGAGGCTCCGCCAAGATGGTGGAGATCTCCGACGCCGTCAGGCAGGGGGCAGGGGCCTTCCTCAGCAGGGAGTATAGGATAATCGCCCCGGTCGCCGTCCTGATAGTCGCGCTGATCTTCGGGCTCATCGACTACCCGAACGCCACCGGGGGGGCCACCGCCATCGGCTTCGCCATCGGCGCCTTCTTCTCCGCCCTGGCGGGGTACGTGGGGATGGCCGTCACTGTCAGGACAAGCTCGAGGACGGCCGAGGCCGCGAAGTCGGGCCTTGGGAGCGCCCTGACCATGGCCTTCAGGGGCGGCGGGGTGATGGGGATGACCGTGGTGGGCCTCGACCTTCTCGGGCTCTCCGTCTTCTATGTCCTCTTCTCCAACACCATAGCGAGCTCGCCTGCGACGCTGGCGGGCCTTGGGTTCGGGGCTTCGCTCATCGCGATGTTCATGAGGGTCTCCGGAGGCATTTACACCAAGGCGGCCGACGTGGGTGCCGACCTCGTGGGGAAGGTTGAGGCTGGCATCCCCGAGGACGATCCGAGGAACCCCGCCGTCATAGCGGACAATGTCGGCGACAACGTCGGCGACTGCGCCGGGATGGGCGCCGACGTCTACGAGTCCTACGTGGTCACCACCATCGCTGTCATGATACTCGGAGCCCTCATCCCCGGGGGGCTGTCCATGGGGCTGCTGGTCTACCCGCTCCTCCTCGGAGGCGCAGGGATAATCGGCGCCGTGGTCGGGAGCCTATACGTCAGGAAGTCGATAAAGTCGAACCCCCTCCGTGCGCTCAACGTCACGCTGGTCATCGCGGCGGTGGTGGCGGCTGCCCTCGACTTCGTCTTCGGGAACATGATACTCGGCGGCTCGGTTTTGAGCTACTACCTGTTCGCGAGCGCCATCGTCGGCATCTTGGTGGTGGTAGTGATAGAGAACGTCGCCAACTACTTCACCTCATACTCCTACGGGCCGGTGAAGGAGATCGCCCAGTCCAGCCTGACGGGGGCGGCGACCAACTTCCTCTCAGGCTTCGCCAACGGGCTAACCAGCACCGCGCCTTCTGCCGTCGTCCTGGTGGTTGCGATAATCTCCTCCTACTCCCTCGGATACTACGGCTCGGGAGGGGACATACTCACCGGGGTCTACAGCACCGCGGTGGCGACGATGTCAATGCTCTCGCTCACCGGGATAATCATGTCGATCGACTCCTTCGGCCCCATCACCGACAACGCCAACGGCATAGTCGAGATGGCGGGGCTCGACGAGAGCGTCAGGGACGTCACCGACGAGCTGGACGCCCTCGGGAACACCACCAAGGCCACGACGAAGGCCTTCGCGGTTACCTCGGCGGCCCTCGCGGCGGTCGCGATCTTCGAGGCGTTCCAGAACGAAGCATCCAGGATCATATCCGCCTCTCCTTCGCTCCTGAGCAGGTACTCTTCTCACATGGTGAACGGCCAGCTCCAGTTCACCCTGTCAGACCCCTACGTGGTCATCGGCCTCCTCATCGGAGGTCTGCTCCCCTTCTACTTCTCCAGCTTCCTGATCAAGGCGGTCGGGAAGGCGGCCTTCACCATCGTCAACGAAGTCAGGCGCCAGTTCAAGGAGATCCCCGGCATAATGGAGGGGACAGGCAAGCCCGACTACGCGCAGGCGGTCAGCATCAGCACGTCGGCGGCGATCAAGGAGCTCGTCAAACCCGGCGCCCTCGCCGTCGTCACCCCGCTGGTGGTGGGGTTCGTCCTGGGGCCCCTGGCCCTGGGAGGGCTGCTCATCGGGAGCGTCGTCTCCGGGGTCTTCCTCGCCTTCACGATGACCAACGGAGGCGCAGCCTGGGACAACGCCAAGAAGTACATCGAGACCGGGCAGCTGGGCGGCAAGGGCTCCGACGCCTACAAGGCAGCCGTCATGGGGGACACGGTGGGCGACCCGTTCAAGGACACTGCGGGTCCGGCCATCAACTCGCTGATCAAGGTCGTGAACACCATATCCATCGTGTTCATCTCAGCCATAGTCCTGTACGCCCTGTTCATCTAGGCCGCTCACCCAGACTTCGGCTTCTCCTGCAGAGTCCACGCTGGCGAGTTCTATGAGGTGGGGATGGGAGCCCCGGCGGCCTCGGCCGCTTTCGGACCCATGTGAATACGCTCACTGACGCGGGTCACTGCAGGCGTACGCGTAGCCGCTCCGCCACCCCACCGCGAAGGCGCCTTCGGTTTTTACGATAATTATGCGTTGCACCCGAGTCCTCGAAGATGCCCCCAGGCGGCCGGGTTTCGCTCATTTGCCGCCAAAGCTTATAACCACTTTAAGGGCCGCGGGCCTACGGGCGCCCTAATGCTTTCGGGACAACTTGCTGTTCCCCCCACGACCGCGACCTTCGATTTTCTGCTGAACTGGTACGTCGTCTCCGCGATACTCGCAGGCGGGTTCGTCATCGGGCTCCTGCTCTTCTTCGCCGTCAAGTACCGGGACAGGCCCGGCGCTCCCCCTCCGACCAAGGGCCCGGAGAACCTCTGGATAGTCGTCGGGGTCGTGGCGATAATGGCGATCGCCCTCGGCGCCGCAGGGTATCAGACCTTCGCCAGCAGCAGCAACATCGAAGTCCCCCACGACCCCAACGCCATCACCATCATGGTGACCGGGTTCCAGTGGGGATGGAACTTCACCTACCCCAACGGGGCTTTCGCCGTGGGGAACCTCACCGTCCCCGCCGGTCAGGTGATAATCCTGAACATCACCAGCAAGGACGTCTACCACACCTTCGGGGTGGCGATGCTCGCCGTCAAGGAGGACGCCATCCCAGGAAAGGTGAACCAGGCCTGGTTCGAGATGCCGACCCCTGGCGCCTACGTCGACGCCATCCGCTGCTACCAGCTCTGCGGGGTGGGCCACTCGTTCATGGAGGCCAATCTTACCGTGGTCAGCGACTCCGCCTGGGCCGCATTCATGGGATCAGGGTGACCTAGACGGGGACAACCGCGTGGGTGCGCCGCTGGCTGACGACTACCAACCACAGGGACATCGGGCTGCTCTACTTCTTCACGTCGCTCTACTTCGGCATGGCCGGGGGGACCCTCGCCCTCCTGATGAGGGTCCAGCTTTCCGTCCCCAACAACACCTTCCTGAGCGCCCTGTACTACGACCAGGCCGTCACCATGCACGGTCTAATCATGATCTTCTGGTTCCTCTCTCCCCTCGCCATCGCCTTCTTCAACTACGTCGTCCCCCTGCAGATCGGAGCCGACGACCTCGCCTTCCCCCGGCTCAACGCACTCAGCTACTGGCTGTTCCTGAGCGGCGGGCTGATGGCTGTGGCGAGCTTCTTCGTCCCAGGCGGCGCGGCGCAGTCTGGGTGGACCACCTACCAGCCCATCTCGTCCCTGGCCTACCAGCCTGGCCCGGGCCCCAGCCTGGTGTACATCGGCCTGCTCCTCCTGGCCGTCTCGGTGACCCTGGGGAGCGTAAACATCATCACCACGGTCCTCTGGATGCGGACCAAGGGGATGGGGTTCTCGAAGATCCCCATGTTCACCTGGTTCGCGCTCCTGACCACCACGGCGATGCTCTATGCCTTCCCCACCCTCATCGCCGCCTTCACCCTGAACGTCTCGGACAGGATTCTCGGCACGGTGTTCTTCACCAGCCCCGCGATCCTCAGCGTCCCGGGCATCGACCCTTCGATCCTCTGGGACAACCTCTTCTGGTTCTTCGGGCACCCCGAGGTGTACATAGTCCTCCTTCCGGCGTTCGGGGTCATCTCCAACGTCCTCCCCGCCATGACCGGGAGGCCCCTCTCCGGGAGGAACTGGATCATCATCTCCACGGCGCTGGTGGTCCTCCCGCTCAGCTTCGGGGTCTGGATGCACCACATGTTCCTCACTGGGATCCCGCTCTCCCTCCAGGACGTCTTCGACGTATCCACCGAGGCGATATCGATCCCCTTCGGCGTGATAGTCATCGCGTTCATCCTGTCCTTGGTCAGGGGGAGGATACAGTTCAAGACCCCGTTCCTCTTCGTCCTTGGCACCGTCGTCCTCTTCATCTTCGGGGGCCTGATGGGGGTCTTCCTCTCCTCGCCCGTCCTCGACAGGGAGTTCTACGGCTCGTACTTCGTGGTCTCCCACTTCCACTACGTGATGGTCGGCGCCACCATCTTCGGTCTGATTGCGGGGATCTACTACTGGCTCCCCCTGATGACCAAGAGGATGTACAACGAAAACCTGGGGAAGATCCACTTCGTGGCCTCCTTCATCGGGTTCAACGTGCTCTACTTCCCGATGGCATTCCTCTCCGACATGCCCAGGAGGGTGTTCACCTATCCCAACTCAGGGGTCCTCCCCCTCTACAACGGGATAGCGTCGGTGGGCGCCTTCATCTTCGTCTTCTCACAGGCGTTGCTCGCCTACAACGTCGTCCACACCTGGTACCGGGGACCCCCGTCGGGCCCCAACCCGTGGAACTCGACAGACCTTGAGTGGTCGGCTGGCACCGCTGGCCCCGGTCCAGTCCCCGTCTCCGCCCCCGCCCCGGCGCCTCCGCCTGAAGCCGCCCCCAGGGGCGGCTGGATCGGCCAGCTGGCGGCAGCGCCTGCGGCTCCAGCGGCAGCCGCGGCCCACCCCGCGCCTGCCGAGGTGCACCCGGGGCACACGACCATCAGGCCGTTCTCCCTAGGGCTGGGCGCCCTGCTGTTCTTCTTTGGCGTCCCCTTCTATCCGTCGCCGGCGGGCCTCGCCGTGATGGCGGCCGGGGGGATACTCGCAGTCTACACCTTCGTCGGATGGGCGAAGGACGACATGGCGGGCAGGTTCTCTGTCCCCGACCAGGGGCACGAGAGGTGGCCCTTCAACGCGGTCCCCAAGGTGAAGCTTGGGATGTGGATCTTCCTCTCGTCCGAGGTCATCCTCTTCGGGACCTTCATCGGCGCCTATCTGTTCATCATCGAGTCGGTCCCCGGCTTCCCCCTGGGGACCTCGATACACGACGTCCCCCTCGGGGCATTCAACACCATGGTCCTCGTGAGCAGCGGGTTCACCATGGCCATGGCGGTCCTGTCCATCAAGAAGGGGAACCAGAGGGCCCTCCTCGGATGGCTCGCCGCCTCCTTCGTCCTCGGCTCGACCTTCATGGGGGTCAAGGTGGCGGAGTGGACCAACCTCGCCGGGACCGGGTTCACCCTGACCTCTTCGAGCCCCATCAACCAGCTCGCGTCCAGCGCCTACTACTTCCTCGTGGGACTGCACGGCGCCCACGTCACCGCAGGGCTCATCGTCATGGTGATCCTCATCAAGAAGACTCTCTCTGGGGCATACACCAAGGACAACTACTCCGCGATAGAAAACTTCGCGCTCTACTGGGCCTTCGTCGACCTGGTGTGGTGCTTCCTCTTCCCGCTCTTCTACCTGCTATAGGCGAGTTGAGTTGAAGACACCAGTCCTCGTCGGCGTCTGGATCTACACGCTTGTCGCGGTCGCGGCGGAGGTCTACGTGGGGTTGGCCTACGACCCGACCCACCTCCTCTACTCCGCGGCCGCGATCATAGCCTTCGCCATCAGCCAGGCCGCGGCGGTCGTCGCGTTCTACATGAACCTGAAGGAGGAGCCTGGCTCCCTGATACTCATGGTCATCATCCCGCTGATGTTCATCTCCGGACTCCTGATCACGGTGGTGGCCTCCCAGGGTTGAGCGTCCTAGAGCAGGAAGAGGAGTACTCCCCGAAGTGGCTCCTCGCGGGGCTCCTGGCGGTGGGGCTGATAGTGCTCGTGGGCATCGCCGCGGGCCTCGGGGTGCCGCTCCAGCCGCCCCTCAACGGCAGCACGGGCCCGGTGGCGGGGGGGACGGTGGTGATGCCGGCCGGGGTCGGCGGGAACATCAAGCTGAACTTCTTCCCTCCCGCGATCACCGTCATCATAGGCACGAACAACACCGTCACCTGGAAGAACCAGGACACCTTCACCCACACGGTTACGGCTACCGACGGGAGCTTCAACTCCGGAGACATAAAGCCCGGGGCCAGCTGGACCCACACCTTCAGCGTGGCGGGGACCTACTCCTACTACTGTATATACCACTCAGCCTGGATGAAGGGCCAGGTCATCGTGCTGGCCTCCTAGGTGCGTGCCATGAGCAAGGACGAACCCAACGTGTTCCCCGGGAACTGGGACGTGGTCTCCGAGACCCTCCTGCGCACCTACGAGCTCTGGTTCCCGCAGAACTGGAGCCCCGTCGACCTCCCCTGGGACGAGTGCGACTCCAAGAACTTCTCCTCGGACGAGGCCGTGGCCCAAGCGTACTGGCTCTCCAAGCTGGCGCTCTTCGAGAAGTCAGGGATCGGGGCCTTCGGCTCGGCGGCGGTCCAGGCCGCGACCCACAACTTCGAAGACCCTACGAAGAAGTTCCTCACCGCGGTCGCCTTCGATGAGTGCAGGCACGACGAAGTCTGCCGTAGGGCCTGCGCCAGGGTCTGCCCGAACTTCCCCTACAGGTTCAAGCCAAGGACCACCCTGGAGGAGAAGGCCCACAGGAACATATTGGCGCTCTATGACAACGGTGCGCGGTACTGGAGCGCCTTCAACCAGGCCTGGGGGAAGTACCCGCTCGAGCTCATCTTCTCCAGCTTCTTCTTCGCCGAGATAGGGGCCCAGCTCATCTTCCGGGAAGTCGGGGAGCGCTCCACCAACAAGGTCTACGCCGGCGCCTTCAGGAACATAACCAAGGACGAGTCGAGGCATCTCACGGGCACCCTGGCCATGCTCGAGCGGCTGGCCGAGCGGATGTCAAAGGACGAGAAGGCGATGATATCGCGCCAGCTCAAGCACGGTTTCATCTACCTCTCGCCGCTCCTCTTCAAGCCCATGGCCGACTTCTGGAAGCTCCCCGACGACTTCTTCGAGTACGACCAGAAGCTCGAAGAGCTCGCCGCCAAGTCCGGGCTCGGAGTCCCCAAGGTGGAAGAGAGGTCAGAGGCTTGGATGCAGGCCATCTCGCGCCACAGGTCGAAGATCGAGGAGCTGGGGATACCGGTCCCGGAGATCAAAGAGATCGGCCTCGCCGGGCTCGAGGTCAGCGTGAAGAAGGGCGACGAGATAATCGCGACGCCGCTCTAGCGGCGCCAGGTCTCCAGCATCGGCACCACCGGGACCAGGAAGAGCAGGGTCAGCGCGCCGCTCCAGAGCCACCCCTGCGAGTACCCCATCGCCTGGACGACGTAGGAGAAGAAGATCGGAGGGATGAACGACCCCGTGAGTGATATGCTGTTGACCCAGCCGATGGCGAGCGTGTCGTAGACGGCCCCCGCCCGGTTCAGGTCCTTCGCCCCGGCGAAGGCGAAGGTGTACCCGATCCCCGCGACCACCCCTCCCAGCGCAGAGCAGGCCGCCGCGGCAAATATCGAGGGGACCGCACCCACCGCCAGCGAGGCGGCGCTGCCAAGGAGCGCGAGTATCATTATCTTGCGGTGCCGGGCGATCCTGTCGTAGAACCTCCCTCCCCAGAGGGCGGTGAAGATGGGGACCACGGTCACGAGGCTGGCGACCGCGCCTCCCAGGGTCCCGGAGAACCCCAGGGCCGTCACCACGTAGAAGACCATGAACCCGGAGATCACGGTGTTCGCGATGCCGAACCCCAGCGTCCCCAGCCCCAGGAGGACCAGCTGCCTGTCCCCGAGTATGGACTTCAGCGCGGCGCCGCTGACCTTGAACTCGTCGTCAACTTCGTCGCCTGGAGCGTAGAGGACCACCAGCGCGCCCGTGACGACCCCCAGGGCCCCGCTCACGGCCAGGCTCTCCCTCCAGCCGATGGCCGTAGCCACAAGGACCCACCCGAAGAGCGCGACCAGGCCTCCAAGGTCGAAGGCGGAGTTGAAGAGCCCCACCCCGATGCCCGACTTCCCTCCGTGTATCAGCTTCGCTACTATCACCACCCCGGGGGCGAAGACGAACGCCATCCCAGCGCCCACGACGAACCTGAGGGCCGCCATCTCCGGGGCTGTCGCCGCCGCCGCAGTGCCCAGGACCGCAACCGAAGAGAGGAGGATCCCGACGTTGACGACCTTCTTCGGACCGTACTTCGCCGCGAGGACGCCGCCGGGCACCTGCATGATCCCGATCCCGAGGTAGAACGCGGCGTTGAGGAGTCCCAGCCCGGTGACGTCAGAGCCGAACTGGGTCCCCGTCAGGTAGAACACGGCCGCGAAGTTCATCCAGTTGACGGCGTAGACGATCCTCGCGAAGATCAGCGAGGAGAGCGCCCTTGCGTCACTTACCGAATTTAACAAGTCGACTCACAAGTGCCCACGACCTTGGATTATATCCCAATCGGCTGGCCTATCTTGCCTCAGTTCCAATAACGATTAGATTACTTCCGACGACGACTCCCTGCACTGTCAGTAAGGCGGTCTCCGGCCTTGATCGCCGCAGTCCAGCCTGATTCTGAGACTAGTGGCCATGCCTCCCATTGGGCCCTCCATAACTTGCCCATGGACGCCTCGTTGCATCAGTCCACCAAGCAAGGGCGCGGTCAGACTTGAGCTGACGTAGTCTGAATGGCCGAAGGAGTAACTGGGACTGATCGCTCTTGTCCGCTCCGGGATGCACGGCGTCCCCTTCTGTGGTGGACGGCTCGCCTCTGATTTCGAACGACCGGTCCGTTTGGGCGATATTAGGACCGGCACAGGGATGGAACAAGCTGGCATCAGATGAAAGGGGAGCTTTCGAGTTCTACGCAGGCGAGCTAGCAAGGCAGCCTGCCTTTACGAGTGACAGTGCGGTAGGCGATTCGGCAATGGAGATTCTATTTCCCACGAGCGGATCGGACGTCCCCGTCGACATCGCACACTTCGGTCGTGGGAAGAGACCGTGGTTCTCTGAAGTGAAGGTGGGCCTCTTCGAATACTTCGGTGGAACACGTTTCTTTGGTTCCAAGCGCCTGCTCAGGGAGGGGGTCGCCAAGCCCAGAAGCTTCTACCTCCTGTCGAGCCCCTCGGGGACTCTTGGTATTCTTCCTGCGGCATTGCGCGACGTTCGCAAGCTCGGATTCGCAAAGCCCATCACCTTCAACTGCGAATGGTGGGAAGGATTCTATTAGCCCAGGCGTCTGATTGTGGCCGGAAACTGCCTCTTCTAGGCGAATCACCAATTTGCAATGTTGCGGACATAAGCTCTCTTGCATCGAGCTTCCTTTGATTTACAAAAGGAGCAATCGAATACGGTGAAGCATATCCCTATCTCCCGAATCCTGAGGAATCAGGAACCTGTCTACTGAGGAACCAAGGCGTTGGAAACCCAATTCGCCCCTAAAACAGCCCTCGACCCCGAAAAACCCCATTTTGAACCCCGTTGGCTCAGGTTTATATAGCAAACAGCCCGGATTGGACGCCGAGGAATTCGACGTGGCAGCCATAACTGGATACTGCGTCTACGAGAAGAAGAAGAACAGGGAGATAAAGAATCCCAAGCAAATCAAACTGAAGAACGGCCGACCCGCAGTCAAGGGGACATGTGCGTCCTGCGGCAAGACCATCTTCAGGATTGGTAAGCTGAAGTAGGCTTTACTCTCCCGTTCCTTTTTTATCAAGCGAGTCGCGACCGTCGCGCCACCCAAGCATGCTTAAGCTCTACAACAGCCTCGGGAGGAAGCTGGAGAAGTTCGAGCCGATCAGGAGCGGCGAGGTGCGCATGTACAACTGCGGCCCCACCGTCTGGAACTACGCCCACATAGGCAACTTCCGCACCTTCGTCTTCGAAGACATCCTCAGGCGCGCCCTGAAGCTAAAGGGATACAAGGTGACGCAGGTGATGAACATCACCGACGTCGAGGACAAGATCATCAAGGGGATCAAGGAGTCGGGGAAGTCCCGGGAAGAGCTGACCGAGTTCTACACCGCCGCGTTCATGGAAGACCTGGCCGCGCTCAACGTCGAGAAGGCGGAGTTCTACCCGAAGGCGAGCTCGCACCTGGACGAGATGCTCGCTCTCATCCACGCGCTGCAGAAGAAGGGGTACGCCTACAGCGCCCCCGACGGCTCGGTCTACTTCGACATATCGAAGTTCAAGAAGTACGGCGAGCTCTCCGGGGTGAAGCTCGACGCCCTGAAACCTGCGGGGAGGGTATCCAGCGACCACTACGAAGAGAAGCGGGAGGCCGCCGACTTCGCGCTCTGGAAGGCCTGGGACCCGGACGACGGCGAAGTGTTCTGGACGACCGACCTGGGCAAGGGGCGCCCTGGGTGGAGCGTCGAGTGCTCCGCCATGTCCATGAAGTTCCTCGGGGAGACCTTCGACATCCACACGGGGGGGATGGACAACAAGTTCCCCCACCACGAGAACGAGATCGCCCAGTCCGAGGCCGCCACCGGAAAGAAGTTCGTGAACTACTGGCTGCACTCTGAGTTCCTGATGGTCAGCGGGGAGGAGATGCACAAGTCGGCGGGGAACTTCATCACCTTCAGGGAGCTCCGGGACCGGGGATGGGACCCGCTCGACGTCAGACTGTTCCTGATCTCTGCGCGGTACCGGGACGCCATAGACCTTACCGAGGCCGCCCTCGAGCAGGCGCGCTCGCAGAGGGCCAGGCTGCAGGAACTGGCCGCCAGGCTCAGGTCGGTGGAGGGGGGTCCCGCCGGGGTCCCCGGGTCGGTCGGGGCTTTCCTTTCCGAGTTCGAGAACGCCATGGACGACGACCTCAACACGCCGAGGGCAATCACCGCCGCCCTGGGCCTGACCAAGAAGCTGAACACAATGATCGACTCCAGGACCCTGGGCGAGGCGGGTGCCGCGGCAGCCCTTGAGGCCCTCGAGAAGGCCAACGAGGTCCTTGGGGTCCTGGACTTCGAGGACCCCCTCGCACCCGGGCTCGCGGCCCTGGTCAGCCGGAGGGAAGCGGCCAGGAAGCGGAAGGACTTCGCCGAGGCCGACCGGTTGAGGAAGGAGCTCCTCGCCGCAGGGGTCGCCGTGGAGGACACCCCGGCTGGCACCGTATGGAAGCGGGTCCGGGGTTAACGCCCGGGCTCCAGTAGCTCAAATTAGCTAAATCTCCTCGATATTAGCCGCCCCGGCCAACACCAGGGCGCTTGACTGCCGCTGCCGAGTCCGTCGTCCCCAAACCCATGGTGTTCAGGTCCTCCGCCATGAAGCGCCCCCTGCAGCTGCAGGGAACCGGTCGGAGGCTCACTGTCGACCCCGACGGCTCGGTCAGGTCGCTCTACTCCATGGAGGAGAGGAGGGCTCTCTTCGGCTTCGAACAGGTGTTGTTCTACAAGGTCCAGGCGGGGGTGGTGGTCCACGCCCAGAGGCCTGACTGGGAGGTGAGGCTCGCTCCCGGGCGGGCGCGGCTCTCGGGCAAGGTCTTCGACGCCGAAGTCCTCCAGTCCCTGGGGTTCTATCCCTCGCAGGCGGCCGGGTTCGTCAGGAAGGTGGGGGTGAAGAACGGCGGCCAGTCCCAGCTCAGGCTCAGGGTGCTCGAGCTCCTCGACCCGACGGCGGCCCACTTCCCCGACCCGTCCGCGACCTGGGGGTCCCTCGGAGTCAACGCTTTCAACAGGGAGAGCCACGTGGCCATGGACGAGGTCTCGGACCCCCCCTCGGCCAGGGTGGTGGGCTCCTATCCGGCGCCGTCGAAGTTCTACATGACCACTTCGCGCCAGAGGGCCCAGGAGGTCGTCTCCGCCGGTGAGCTCCCGGACCCCACCGCCGGGATGTCCGGCCAGGTCCTCGTCGTCTCTGGCCACGAGCTCGACCTCGCCCCGGGGGAGTCCAGAGATGTCACCTTCGCGTCGATCTACAACCCGGGGAAGCTGGAGGAGGCCCTTTCGGAGTTCGGGCGCCTCAAGGGAGACGAGGCTGAGAAGCCCGCCGGGCCGGAGCTCGCATGCTCCGACTGGGCCGTCACCGAGTGCGCGGCCTGGGCGCTCGCCTCGGTCCAGGGGGCTCCGTTCGCCGACGAGCGACTTGACAGGTACGAGTCGCTCAGGGCTGTCTCCATGTTCTACCCGGCCCTCGCCGCAAGGATATCGGGGGACGTCAGGGCGTCGCTACGCAAGGACGGCTCCCTCCCGCACACCCTCGACCTCTCCAGGCCGGGGGTCCTCGAGACGGCCGTCTTCCTCAGGAGCTTCGCCCTCGCTTCGGCCGCCTCCCAGGACAGGAAGCAGGCGAAGGCAGCCTACCCGCTGGTGAAGAAGTGCGCCGCGTTTCTGATGGCATTGGGCCCCGGGGTACGGACCGACACGTCCCTCCCCCAGGGGTGGCGCAGGTCTCTGGGGAGCGGCTTCCCCACCGGCGAGATCCCCGAGGTCGCCCTGGCCGTCGCCGGGGCGCTCGAAGCGGCCTCGGCCGCGGCACGCCTGGCGTCGAAGTCAGACGATGCCGGAAGGTTCCTGGAGCGCTCGAAGGTGGTGTCAGAGCGGGTGAGGAGGGGCCTCCTCGACGAGCGGGGGTTCGTCTCGCTCTGCAGGGACACCGGGGGGCGGCTGAGGAGCGAAGAAACGGTCGACATGGCCGTGGCCGCCTACAGGCACCCGTTCATGGACTCGGCCGAGCAGGCGGCGGCCCGCAGGCTCATGGAGAAGGACTTCGACACCCCCTACGGCCCGAGGTGCGTCCCCACCACAAACGCGGCCTACTTCAACAGCACCTACGGCGAAGGGCAGCTGGGGGGGGTCTGGACCAGGGCGGCCCTCGCCCACGCCCTGCTCTGCTACCGGACGGGGCTCGCGGGCATGGGGAGCCTTTCTCTGGCGAAGGTCGCCCGGCTGGCGGTCGAAGAAGAGCTGAAGCTCGGCGGGATCCCAGGGGAGTTCCCCCTCTGGGTGGACCCTGACAGGAAGGAGGCCCATGGGGGCACCGACCAGGTGGCGGCCGCGCGGTTCATCGAGACTTTCCTCGAAGGCGAGCTCGGGGTCCCGGAGGGGGCTGAGAAGGCGGCGCTCGCCCCCGCCCAGGGCTCCACCCTCGGCTGGTTGCTGGCTTCCGGGTTCTGGGCGGGCGGGCCGGCGTCGGCCTTCGTCGGGAGGGGAGCCGGAAAGGCCCACGTTTTCTTCTCGGGGGAGAAGCTCGACTCCAGGGCCGGGAGCAAGTTCGCAAAGTCGGAGCGGGTCGAGCCCGCCCAGCGGGGCGCCTACGCCGTCACTTTCTACAACCCGGGCCAGGTGGTGTGCGTCGGGAGCACCCTGGGCGCGCCCGCCAGGTTCCAGGTCAGCTTCCCGCCGCGGGCACCGGAGTTCGCGAAGCGCCTCAGCTCGCCGCTCGAGGAGTACGACCCGGCCAGGGGCGCCTGGACCAAGGTCGGGAACCTCAGGGTCTCCCCGGCGATGGGCTTCGAAGCGTCGCTCGGGCCCAACGGGTGGAAGGCCTATCGGGTCTCGACAGGTTAAAAGCGGCGCAGGGGCTCGGGCCCACGACTTGGGCGCTTCTGTCACAGCCAACGGCGGCATCCAGGTCGAGCTGGGGGAGACCCGCTATCTGCTCGACCCCCGCGCCCGCGTAAAGGCAGACTACACCTTCGTCTCCCACGCCCACATAGACCACATGCACACCCCGGCGAAGAACGAGCGGGTCATAGCCTCGTCCGTGACCGGAGAGCTGGCGAAGGCGAGGGGTTACGACCTCGGCTCCACCACGGAAGAGGTGGACGGGGTGGAGCTCCTCGACTCGGGGCACATCCTGGGTTCCAGGGCGATCAGGATACAGGACGAGGTCTACTACACCGGCGACGCTTCGGGGCGGACCAGGGCGTTCCTCGGCAAGTGCAGGACCAGGCGGGCCAGGGTCCTGGTGATGGAGACCACCTACGGGAGCCCCGAGTACGTCTTTCCGGCGACGGCCAAGCTCGTGAAGGAAGTCAACTCGCTCATAGCCTCTGCCTACGACCGGGGGGTGCCTGTGGTGCTGATGGGGTACCCCCTAGGCAAAGCCCAGCTCCTCTCCTACTTCTTCTCCAGCTGGGACCCTATCATCTACCACGAGAGGGTGGCGGCCATGAACAGGATCCACGTCGAGCACGGTGTCCCGCTGAAGCCTGGGATGACCTTCGACCCCGCGAAGGACAGGGACAGGCTCCCCCGGGGCCCCTGGGTGATGGTCTCACCCATGTCCAGCGGCAGGAGCAGGCTGATGGCACACCTGAAGAAGGAGTACGGCGCGATACTCGTCGCCTTCAGCGGCTGGGCCCTGGGGCGGGGGTACAAGCACACCATGGGGGCAGACTACTCCTTCCCCCTGAGCGACCACTGCGACTACGAGGAGCTGGTCAGGCTGGTGCAGGCGGTCTCTCCCGAGATGGTCTACACCGTCCACGGCTTCGCCGCCGAGTTCGCCAGGGACCTGAGGGAGTTGGGGTTCTCGGCCAGGCCGCTGGGGGCATACCAGTCGTCCCTTTCGGACTACGCCGACGGTTAGGCCCCGTTAAATAGGGCACACTTCGCGGCGGATTCGTTGAACAAAGAGCAGGTCGGGGTGCGCTAGCCTGGAAATTGGAAAGCTGTTCTCCTTCGACTTTTGGCGTCACTTCATCCCGTTCAACATCGTCGGGATAATCGGCATCGCTGTCAACGAGGGCCTCCTCATCGTCCTCAAGGCGGAGGGGTACTTTCTCGTCGACGCGAGCGTGGTAGCCATCGAGGTCTCCATACTCTCGAACTTCGTCCTCAACGACTTCTGGACCTTCAGGGACCGGAGGCACGGCCACATCGCCGTGAGGCTGCTGAAGTTCAACGGGCTGATGCTCATCGGACTGGTCGCGAACCTCCTGATACTCTACGGGCTCACCACCTACGTGGACATCCACTACACGATCTCCAACCTGGTCGGGATCGGCGTGGCTGCCCTGCTCAGGTACTGGCTGAGCGTAAGGTTCGCCTGGATAAAGAAGGAAGAGGAGTCGGTGACCCCCATGGGGCCGACCGGTCCGTCGTCCCCTACCCTACCCTGAGGAAGATGGGCCTTCCGTCGAGCTCCCCCTCCGTCCACCCTTTCTTCCCGCCCCTGGCCGAGGCGAGCTCCACCTTCTTCACGCGGACCAGGTAAGCCAGCTCCCTCGCCAGGGGGGTGACCAGCTCCAGGTCTTCCTCCTCAAGGCCCGCCACGCTCGCGGAGCGGAGCATCGCCGTGGGGACGAACCCTTTCTCCTTCCTCAGCGCCTGCAGCCTCCTCGCCAGGTCTCTGGCGAGCCCCTCCGCCACGAGCTTCCTGTCCCTCTCCTTAGGTAGCGCGACGAAGACCCCGCCCTTCTCCGCCGCCTCGAACCCCTCGAACGGCTCCGTGACAAGCTCGAAGACCGACATGGGGACTTCGAAGCCCCCGGCCTTCACCGGCTTCCCGCCGAGGTAGGCCGCCAGCGCCGCGTCCCCCTCGATGGGCTCCAGCGCACGCAGCACATCGCGCGTCCTCTCCTTGAACAGCGCCCCGACCCTCGACTGGTTCGCCCTCAGCGAGAACCGCGCCCTGAAGTCCCGGGCGGCGGTCACCACGGAGACCTCCTTCACGTTGCAGAGCTGAGCCGTGATCTTCCTTGCGCTCCTGGCGACTCCCAGGGACGGAGGCTGGACCAGCACCTGCACGGAGCGGAGGGGCCAGCGCCTCTTCAGCTTCGCCCTGGTCCGGGCGGAGTTGCAGGCCTCCTCAACCTGCAGCGCGAAGTCCACAGCCGCCTCGGCCCTCTTGGACCCAAACTTCGCCTTTCTCCCCCACCCCTTGGCGAGCAGAGGCGTCTCCCAGACCCTTTCTGCGAAGACCTCCTGGTGCAGGTACTCGGTGGCGAAGGGGGACAGGGGGTGCATGAGCTCGTCGGCCTCCGCCAGCGCGTGGCCAAGGACGGCGTATATCGCGAGCCGCCTGTTCCTCCCCTCGGGGTCGTCCTTCCAGAGCTCGTTCCTCACCAGCCTCACGTAGGTCTGGCTGAGGTGCGAGATCACCAGGTCGTCCAGGGCCTTGGCTGCTTCATTGAACCTTGCTCCCGCGTACCCTTCCCTGACCGCCTTCTCGGCCGAGGCCAGCTTCTGCAGCAGCCACCTGTCCACGGTGGTGAGGAGCCCCCGCTTCGCCGCCCAGGCGAGGGTGTTCCTCGCCGGGCTGTACCCGTCGACCTCCCCGTTCTGCCGGAGGTAGACGTGCAGGTGATAGAGGGTGTTCAGGACCTGGTAGGCCCTCCCGTTCATCTCCTTCGGGTCGAAGTTGATGGAGTCTTCGGGCGACCCCTTGGCGAGCATGTAGAACCTGGCGACGTCGACGGAGTAGTTGCGGAGGACGTCCAGGCCCCACACGTTGTTCCCGAGGCGCTTGCTCATCTTCCTCCCGTTCTCGTCCAGGACGTGCCCCTGGAAGAGGAACCGCCTGTAGGGGGACTGGGCTTTCCCGGAGCGGATGACGCTGAGGAGGAGGAGCGTGTAGGCCCACCCCCTGGTCTGGTCGATCCCCTCCGTGAGGAAGTCCACGGGGACGTACTCCTTGAACTCCTGGTCGGAGAACGACGCGTAGGGTGACGCGCCGCTGTTGTGCCAGGTGTCAAGGACGAAGGGCTCGCGGACGGCCCTGCCACCGCACTTCGGGCACCCTAGGACGACCCTGTCGATCCAGGGCCGGTGCAGCTCGAACTTCGGCCCGTCGGGGAGCTCCACGGCCATGTCGACTATGGCCTTCCTCGAGTAGGCGCCCGTCTTCTCCCCGCACTTCTCGCAGACCCAGATGGGGAGCGGCGTCCCCCAGACTCTCTCCCTGGTGACGCACCAGGGCGGCGACTCGGCCAGGCCCGCCAGGAACCTGTTCCTCGGCCCCTCGAAGAAGTACTCGACCCCCTCGGCCGCCCTGACCACGTCGGCCCGCATCTTGTCGACCCAGTAGAAGTACTCCCTCCTCGCCAGCCAGACCAGCCTGTCGTCCGACCGCCAGCAGACCGGATACTCGTGGACCAGCCTGCCCAGGCTCACCAGAGCCCCCTTGGCCCTAAGCGACTCCGCCACGGCCGCGTCGGCGTCCCTTGCGAAGAGCCCGGAGAACCTCCCCGCCTCCGACGTGAACACCACCCTGTCGTCGAAGGGAGCGAATACAGGGACCCCTCTCCTCTGGGCCACTGCGAAGTCCTCTTCGCCGTTCGCCGGGGACATGTGGACCAGCCCCGTCCCTGTGGTCACGTCGACGTACCCCTCGGCCACCACCCGGTGCACCTTGCCCCTGAGCTCCTCCTTCTGGAGGCCCGGGACCTGGTCAAGGAGGGGGTGTTCGTAGCTCAGCCCCTCGAGGTCCCTCCCCTTCACCACCTTCTTCGTCTCGCCGAACCGCACCCCGAGCTCCTTCGCCAGCGCCTCCTTCCTCCCGGAGCAGACCACCCACACCTCGTCCCCCACTGCGACGTACTCGTAGTCCGAGTCGGGCTTCGCCCCCACCAGCTCGTCGGTCACCACGGTGAACGGCATCGTGGTCCATAGGACCAGGTAGGCGCCGTCCTCCGTCCTCGCCTTGTAGTAGAGGCTGGGGTCCTCTAGGCTCTCGTATCCGCCGAGGGAGACCTCCCCGGCGCTGAGCGCAGTCTGGCACTTCGGGCAGTAGGGGACCACCTTGTACCCCTCGCCAAGGAGCCCCCGCTTCGCCGCAGTCTCGAGGTAGGTCCACTCTCTTTCGATGTAAGAGTCCCTGTAGGTCATGTAGGCCCTCTTCTGGTCCATCATCAGCCCTAGGAGCCTGTCCGCCTCCACCCAGTCGCCCCTGTACTTCCCTATGATGGCCTTGCACTCGGCCACCAGCTTCTCGACCCCGACCTTTTCGAGGTCCTCCCACTTGTTCCCGGAGAGCCCCAGCTCCTTCTCTGCCTGGAGCTCGACGGGGAGCCCCTGGGTGTCCCACCCCCCTCTGAAGACCATGTTCTCCCCGCTGAGGGTCTTGTACCTGTACCACAGGTCCTTCATCATCCTCCCCCTGACGTGGCCGATGTGAGGCTGGTTGTTCAGCGTCGGGGGCCCCTCGACGTATCCCAGGGGCTTCTTCCCCGAGACGGCGTCGGCGATCCGCCTCCTTGTGGCCGGCGAATCGTAGAACCTCCTGACCTTCGCCTCCAGCTTCTTCCAGTCGTAGGCCTGGCTGAGTGTGTTGCGTCTAGCGCGTCGAGATAATTTTACGACCACTCAAGCCGTCATTCCGTCTCTGGGGGTGTTATTTTAGCTTCGTGCCGGCCCGGTCCCCGGAGCCGTTCGGGGGAGCCGGGCCACAGATTATATCTGCACGCTTTGCTGGCGTGTCTGCTGACTCGCCCTACCAGGCCACAAGGAAGGAGGAGCCCGCTTTGAGGCTGCGGACCCTGCTCGGGGTCCTTTCCACCCTGTTCTGGTTCATCGCCATACTCTCCGTCGCGGTCCCGGTCGCCTCTGTCATGATCCCGGGCGCCCTGGCCGTCACCCCGCTGAGCAACGCCGGGGCCCCCTCGGGGGTCCAGCTGAGCATCCCCCCAGGGTACGTGATCACGAACCACGGCTTCCTCCCCATCGACGGCGTCCAGCTCGTTGTGGTCGGGCACTTTGCCAACGGGTCGCAGCTGTTCTCCCTGACCGCCGGGCCCGTCGACCTCGCCCCGGGACAGGCCACGACTGTGAACATCGCTGCCACCCTCCCTGACATCGGCAACGTCACGACCCCTGCCCAGGCCCAGGCGCTGCAGGCCGAGTTCTCGGACGTCAGCATCACGGCGACGGCCTCCGCGAACCTCGCCGGGATAATACCGATTTCCGCCAGCGCGGACCTCTCCGTAAGCCAACTGTTCAACTCCACTTCGCTGGGCGGGACCCCGGGAGGACCCTAGGGCTGACCTGCATGGCGACCCAGGAGGAGTTCTCGCGCTGGAAGATAAGCAAGACCGGGTTCGTCATAGGGCTGATACTGGGGTTCATCACCTTCCTCATAGCCGACGCGGCCAGGATCGGCGCCGGCCTGGTCAGCGGGTTCGCGTCGTCGTCCAGATCCGGCATAGGCCTGACCCTCTCCTCCAACCTCATCGCCTTCCTGCAGGGGGGCCTCTACATCACCCTGGTGGTCGCCCTCATCGCGGTAAAGATCGCCCACAGGACCGTCAGGGGTCCCCTGGAGGTGAGGGGCCCGATCAAGGTGGTCCTCGGCGCACTCACGGGGATCTTCTACTACTTCATCCTCGCCGCCGGGGTCATCACCTTCGCGATCGGCATCGCGAAGCCCGCGGCTGGGACCTTCGAGCTCGAGTTCACGCTCATCATCCTCCTCGCCCTCCTTGAGGTCTCGGCCGGGCTCAAGATAGCCCAGGGGCTGGTCGAGTTCCGGGATGGGAGGAGAGAAGCGAGGGAGCTCCGGGGCGCCGGACCCTCGCCGCCTCCGCCTGCCGCACCCCCGGCTTCGCCTGCGCCCGCCCCCGCCGCCACTCCCTGACGGTCAGACTCCGCTGTGGAGCCTCTCGGCAAAGGACCGTGGGAGACCGGCGTCGAGGATCTTCTTCGAGGCGCTTCCGACGTCGTACTCCACCCTCTTCACCTCCACCCGGCAGGCCCCTGCTTCGATGGTCAGCGTCGCGAAGGCAGCCCTGGGGTCCCCGTCCCTGGGCTGGCCCACCGAGCCCGGATTGAAGACCGTCCTTCCGCCCTCGCTCCAGACGTAGGGGAGGTGGGTATGGCCGAGCCCCACCAGGCGCACCTTCAGCTTGTCGAGATAGTGGGGGAACAGGTCTGAATGGGTCCGCGGTTCCACGTACTCCCAGAGCCTGTCGTCAGGGCTCCCGTGGGTGAAGTAGGCGCCGACCCCCGGCTCCGTCTTCAGCTCCGGCGGGAGCGACCTGAGGTAGTCGGCGCTTTCGCGAGTCAGTGCCTTCCTCGTCCAGATGGAGGCCATCGCGGGCCTGGCGTTGAACATCGACGTGTCCCCGGTCAGGGCCGCCCAGTCGTGGTTGCCGAGCAGGCACTTCGCGCCGCTGGCCCTGACCATCTGTATCGCTTCGTTGGGCTGGGCGCCGTAGTCCACCAGGTCTCCCAGGCAGAATATCTCCTCGGCGTCGATCTCGCCGAGCACAGACCGGAGCGCCTCGAGGTTGGCGTGCACGTCGGAGATGACCGCGATCTTCAAACCGCTCCGACCCGCCGCGGTCCGTTAAAATTCTTGGCCGAGGCCCGCAGGTCAAGAACAAAGAACAATAGTTTATGCATTGGTGAAGATGATTATACTACCCACCACTTAGGGAATTTGAGAGCGCGTGATATTCGAAGCTACCTATGAGTGCGTTCGCAGGTAAATGGGAAAAGCAAAACAGCCAGAGTCTCGGCACTCGGGTCAAGGATTCCGTAAGGAACCCCGGACCCCTGAAGCCTAGGCTCGACCTCGCAGTCCGACAAATCCAAGTCCAAGTCGCCAAACTCGACTCCACATCCACAAAACTCAGAGAGAGGGACAACTCGATCTTCGCAAAGGTCGTAAGCTCTCTACAGAAACACGACACACAGCACGCGTCTGTCTTCGCAAACGAGCTGGCCGAGATCAGGAAGATGAACAAGATGGTCACCCAGGCCAAGCTCGCTCTCGAGCAGATAGTGCTCAGACTCAACACCATCACAGAACTGGGCGACATCGTCGTCACCCTGACCCCCGCAATGGCAGTGATACGCAACGTCAAGCAAGGCTTGGTGGGCGTGCTGCCTGAGGCGGAGAGCGAGATCGGAGAGATCTCTGGTTTGCTGAGTAGCATCCTGGTAGACGCAGGGACGGTCGGTGGGTACTCGCTGAACTTCGAAGCGGCCAACGAGGACGCAGAGAAGATCCTTGCAGAGGCCTCCGCAGTGGCGGAGACTCGCATGCGCGAGAAGTTCCCAGAAATCCCGACATCCCTTCCGTCCGCCGAGGCTACGTCATCCGAGGGCACCTCGTACTAAACGAGGACCCTCTTCCTTTGTTTTAGCGCGCATCAGACTCCTCCCCGACTTCCTGTCGTCCTACGACCGCCCAATCGGCATGGCAGCCGGCGTCCCCAACGGCGCGGCCGTCTCCGCATGTCAGCCTGGGGGGCATCCTGCGCACATCGCACGGCGCTCAGACCCGCTGCTTCGTCCTGCAGACCGCGGGAGTCCGCGCCCTGGCCCCCACTGGGAGCCGCTCCCCGGGAGCCACCCGGACGCCTTCGTCATCTCTGTGTCGGCCCTGGGCGCAGGGGGTTCGCCGGCGGGCTCCCTCGCGTTCGTCAACAAGGGGCGCCCCATGACGCAGCCGAGCGCGGTACCTCCACGGGAGCCGAGTCGGTTCCGTCCATGACGCTAAATTCACCCATTGGTCTTGATACTGTTGACTCAGCCCGTGATTATAGACATGATGGCCTTGGAACGACGTATTTGTCCGCCCGTGCCCCACTGCGCTTCATTCACCTCGGAAAAGACGACAACATACGCCCGAAGATATCCTCCACGATCAAGCAGATAGAGTACCACCGCAAGGAGCTGGAAAACCTGAGGGCGCGGCTCGAGCAGAGGCGCAAGGGGCTCTTCGACACCACGGTGAAGGCCATGATGTCCAAGGACCAGACCAAGGCGACCATCTACGCCAACGAGTGGACCGAGCTGCGGAAGGTGGGGAAGGTCGTCTACGCCAGTGAGCTCGCACTGACCCAGGTCGTCCTCAGGCTCGAGAGCATAGTGGACGTGGGAGACGTGATGGCCCACATGAGCATGGCGTTCAAGGTGATGCAGAAGGTGAACAAGGCGGTCACGGGGCTCATGCCCTCCCTGGACCAGGCGTCCGAGGACATCAGCAACGCCCTCAACGAGACCATGGTGGGGATGAGCAACATCTCGCCAACCATACAGCTTAACATCAACACCGAAAGCGGGGAGGAACTGGTGGAACAGGCGAGGAAGCTTGCGGAGCAGAGGGCCGAGGAGATGAGGCAGAACCTCAAGGTCTCGCCGAGGCTCATCGAGAGGGAGGCCCCTGAGATACAGGAGAGGATACCGCTCCTGGCGATGGGAGACGACGAAGACGAGGAGTCCCAGATCCTCGGGACCATCTACAGGTCGCAGCAGCCCGACGACGCCGAGGAGAGGGTGCTGCAGTACGCCAACATCAACAACGGCAGGGTCGACGTCACCGACGCGTCCGCGGCGCTGAAGCTCCCCCCTGACGATGTGGAGCAGGCCATGCTGACGCTCATCGCCCAGGGTAAAGTGAAGCTGAACGACAACGGAGGGTCGGGCAAATGAGCGTAGTGGCGGCCAAGGAGCTGGAGGACGACGCGAAGAAGTACGCGTCGGAAGCCATCAGGCTCGACTCCCAGGGGGCCCACGGCATGGCGATCCAGATGTACCAGAAGGCGATCTCGACCCTGGTGAAGCTCGTCCACCTCTACCCTGACTACCGCCTGAACAGGCAGTACACTGAGCGGGCCATGGCCTACCAGGAGAGGGTGAAGGCGATACAGGCTGCCCACGGCCTCCTCCCCCAGGACCAGGCGCCCGAGACCGACTGGACCCCCCAGGCGACCCAGGGAGGGTCGGCGGGCGGCAACGGCGCCACGAGCTCGACGGCGAACTCGCCCAAGGGGCCCCAGGTAGTCCAGCAGCTGAAGGCGTCGTTCAACGAGCTCGTGATCACCGAGAAGCCTGACGTGAAGTGGGACGACGTCATAGGGCTCGAAGACTGCAAGATGGCGATCCGAGAGTCAATAGTCTTCCCCTTCCTCCGCCCCGACCTGTTCAAGCTCGGTTGGCCCCGGGGCATCCTCCTCTACGGTCCCCCAGGCTGCGGAAAGACGATGATCGCAGCCGCCACGGCCGCCGAAATTGACGGGTACTTCATCTCCGTCGACGCCGCGTCAATCATGAGCAAGTGGCTCGGAGAGGGGGAGAAGAACGTCGCCAAGCTCTTCAACAACGCCCGGAAGATGCTCGCAGACAACAAGCCGGTCATAGTCTTCGTCGACGAGATCGACTCCCTCCTGGGGACGAGAGGCCAGGAGGTCGGCGGGGAGGTCCGCGTCAGGGACCAGTTCCTGAAGGAGACCGACGGCATCAACGACAAGGGGAAGAACCTCCACATGTACGTCATCGGGGCGACGAACAAGCCGTGGACCTTGGACCCCCCGTTCCTGCGCAGGTTCGGCAAGAGGATACACATCCCGCTCCCCGACAACGAAGCGCGCATGGCGCAGTTCAGGCTGTACACAGCACCCCTCACCCTCGCCGACGACGTCGAGCTGACGACCCTGGCCAAGCTGAGCGAAGGCTACTCGGGAAGCGACATCAAGGACATCTGCCAGAGCGTCCAGCTGAGGGTGGTCAGAGAGCTCTTCAAGTCAGGGAACGCCCTGGACAAGGACTCGACCACGAGGCCCATCACCCTCGCCGACTTCAAGGAGATAATGAGGACCAGGAAGCCGTCCGTCTCACCCGACATGATCCGGGCCTATACCCAGTGGACGAACACATACAGCGCCCTCTAGTGCCGACCGGCCCGCGACCTGTCTCTCATCCGCGCTGCAAAACCCTGCCCCCGGGGACCGCTTCGTGCGCGCCGCCGCGTTTCATGAAGGACGCCTTCGGGCGGAACCGAGGTAAGCTCGCCCGCCGCACAGCCGTTGTATCATAAACCCAGAGTGCACATCGCTTATAAGCAAACTTCGGGCCGCCAATGGTGCGCGAGCATGGAATTTGAAAAGCTCGCTCTCGAAGTGAGCGCCCAGAAGGCCGGCCTGAAGTCAGTCACACCTCACGTCCTGCAGGGGAGTTCCGGCGTCGAGCACAGGTTCGACCTCCTCTTCACCGACGGCCTCCGAAACTACGCCTTCGACTGCTACGAGTCGGTCACCGACATCGAGGTGGTGAAGTCCTACGCCAAGAAGTTCGACACCGGCTGCTCCGTGAGCATAGTCTCCCCGGCGGGGAAGGTGTCGGATGCCGCCAAGGAGCTGGCCCTGCACTACGACATGCGCATCCTCGCCCCCGAGGCGGCCTCGACCTACTTTGCCCTCGAGAGGGCGGTGCCGAGCCGCACCTTCGGCTAGGTCCCCAAGCTCTTATCCCACGCCGTACGGACCCCATGTCGATGCAGGAGCCGTTCACACCCGCGGAGCTGAAGGCCAGGATCGGCCGCGAGGTCCGCCTCGAGGGGTGGGTCCACGACGTCCGGGCCCTCGGAGGGATCAGCTTCGTCATACTGCGCAACTCGAGGGGGGTGGTGCAGCTGGCGGTCCCCAAGAAGTCAGTCACCCCCGAGCTCTACGCCACGGTGTCCGGGCTTCACCAGGAGGACGTGATATCGTGCCTGGGGGAGGTCAAGGAGAGCAGGGCCGCCCGCATGGGCTTCGAGGTCGTCCCCTCCTCCATCGTGGTCATCGCCAAGGCAGCGTCCCCCCTCCCGCTCGACCCCAGGGGGGTGACGGCCGCCTCGCTGGACACCCGGCTCGGCTGGAGGTCCCTGGAGCTCCGGCGCCCGGAGACCGCCGCAGTCTTCAACATAGAGAACGCCCTGGTGCAGGGGTTCGAAGAGTATCTCCAGGGGGCCGGTTTCATCAGGGCCTTCACTCCGAGCATAATCGGCGGGGTGTCCGAAGGCGGCTCCGAGGTCTTCAAGATCGACTTCTACGGAAAGGAGGCCTACCTGCGGCAGGACCCGCAGCTCCACAGGCAGCTCACCATCGCCGGTGGGTTCGACCGCATCTACGACCTCGGCACAAACTGGAGGGCCGAGGTCTCCCACACTCCGCGGCACCTCAGCGAGCACAGGACCATCGCCCCGGAGGTCGGGTTCATCGCCGACGAGCGCGACACCATGCGGCTGGAGGAGGAGATGATAGTGCACGGGGTCGAGAAGGCGATCAAGCGCTGCCCCGACCAGTTCGCCCTCCTGAAGCAGGAGCCGGTGTTGCCAAAGACCCCCTTCCCCGAGGTCTCGTTCCCTGAGGTCTACGGGACCATCGAAAAGCTGGGGAGGAAGCTCCCGCGGGGCCAGGACATCGACGACCCCTCCCTGCGCGCCCTCGCCGCAGAAGTGAAGAGGGAGACGGGGTCGGACTTCTTCTTCCTGAACCGGTTCCCTTCCGCGGTGAAGCCCTTCTATGTCATGCGGGTGGACGCCGAGCCGGAGTACGCCAGGTCCGTCGACCTCGTCTACAGGGGGGTTGAGCTGTCGTCCGGGGGCCAGCGCGAGCACCGCCACGACAAGATAGTCTCGCAGATCAAGGAAAGGGGGTACAGCGCCGAGGCGCTGGAGTGGTTCACGGAGCCATTCCGCTACGGCGTCCCCCCTCACGGCGGGTTCTCCTTCGGCATCGAAAGGTTCACCGCCTATCTGCTGGGGATCGAAAACATCAAGGAAGCCGCCCTCTTCCCCAGGGACCCCGAAAGGCTGCAGCCCTAGGCGGCCGCGCTCTGCCCCTTCAGGCTGGGGCCCGGGGCGCCGAGAACCTCTCAGACCTCCAGAAGAGCAGCAGCGAGACCTCGTGGGTTGGCCCGGACGGCCCCAGCCCGGCCATGCGCCAAAGCTCCGTGAAGGCGTCCGAGACCGACCGGATGTAGGTCCGCCACCAGCGGGCCCCTCTCCCGTTTTTGACCTTCTGCCGGAACGAGCCGTCGACGATGACGTCGCTCACGACCGCGACCTCGTCGGGCGGGAACCTCACCATCATGTCTCTCCGCCTGAGCCTCATCCCCAGCCGGGCCCCCCCGGACCTTGACCGCCCCCCCGGCCCCCTCTCCCTCTCCGTCCTCGTCAGGAGCACGAACGCCCCGACCCTGCTGATCCGCGCCACTTCGCGCATCAGTGCCACCTGGTCCCTGAACAGGTGGACCGCGTGCACCATGAGGACCGCATCGAAGGACCCTCCCCTGAACGGGGGCGCCGCGCCGTCCCCGACGACCAGCTGCGCGAGCCCCTTGGAGCGGGCCCGCTCCAGCATCTTCCTCGAAATGTCCAGCCCGGTCATCTCCAACCCGGCCGCGGCGAGCGGTGCCGCCGCCCTCCCGGTCCCCACCCCGATTTCGAAGACCGACCTGCAACCATGCGCCGCGAACGCCCTGGTCATCCCCGCCAACGCCTCCTGAGGCAGAGGGGTCCGGGTCGAGTCGTAGTACCTTGCGATGCTGTCATAGGCTGCCGTGGCGGGTCACTCTGGGGGCGAGCGCCGCTCCTCGCCTTATCTTCTTCCTTCCGCCTAGCTGTAAAGGCTCGCCGCGACTTCGCGCTCGGTCTCCACCAGGAGGTCTATCCCCCTTGCGCGCTTGACCGCCTCTCTCAGCTTGTCGAAGTCTCCGATCCTCCGCTCGCTTCTCCGAGCGGGGACGATGACCTTGGTCTTCTTCTCCCCGTCGGGGAGGTAGACGGTGTTGACTGTGAGCACCCTGGCCGGGAAGAACACGTCCTCCAGGAACCTCCTCTCGCTCCCTCCGGCCCCGACGACGTAGGCCCTCCCCTTCAGCGCGTTCTCGAGCTCCTCCAGCAGGAGCGGGTTGGACCTCAGCGAAGGGACGTCGGAAGCCTCGAACTCCAGCACGTAGCTCCCCTTGGTCTCGAAGGCACGCTTCAGCGTGGCCTTCTGAAGCTCGACCACCCTGTCAGAGAGGTGGGCCACCGCCTTCGACGCGTCCACGTCCGCCTGGGTTATCTCCCCCTTGGCGAGCCTGGACTCGCAGTTGCCGCAGAGGATCCCTGTCCTCGCGTCGAAGTAGCAGATGGGGAGCTTCGGCTGCATCTGGTGACCGCGGGTTCCTACACGCATAAAAAATGTTCGCCCATCGGAGGGTCCGTCGGCCGGGGGGGAGTCCGCAGCTCTTCCACTCGGCTCTCCCCAGCTCACGCTGGGTGGGCGCTGCTGCGCGCCGCCGATGAGCCGCCTCCCGGGCGTTCTACTTCCCGAGCTTGATCTCTATGGAGGAGACGTTGCTCATGCCGCCGGTTATGGTGCTCTTGACCTGCTCCGTGTTGATGGAGATGTTCTGCACCCGGACGTCTGTGGCGAACCTCTTCGTCAGCACCTGGGCCACGTCTACCGCACGTGAGATGGCTCTTCCGCGAGCCTTCACGGTGATGACGTCGGACCCGTTGTTGAGCTGCGTCAGCACTGCGAGGACGTAGTTCATGGTGGGTTTCTTCCCTACGTAGATCGTGTTTGGTTCGCGTGGTTGCATTGGCGCTTCTTCGTGTTCTGGTTGGATGGCCATTGAGGCCACAACTCCGTTTGACCTATTTAATCGCTGTGGACAGAGTGACTTCCAGTTGGGGCCGAGACCGGGCTCCTTTTCTTGCTGGCTGGGCTTCGGCGTGGGGACGAACCTGGTTTGAAGACACGTTTGGGCCAGGTCGTGCTTGAAACTCCCCACGGGTTGGACGACTCGAGTAGTGGCTCTGACCTGTCCCAGAAGTCTGCACGCCCCGAAAGCTGGCCGAGAGAACTCGGCGGCCGACCGCTCATGCACGTTAGGGGAGTTACCTTTAATCCCGATGCTTTCGCGCGCCTGCTGTGCGCCTCTTCGAGTACCAGGCCAAGGAGCTCTTCAAGGCATACGGGCTCCCTGTGCCGAAGTCTGTCCTGGTGAGCGGCCTCGCAGGGGTCCGGGGCGCCTTCGCGACTCTCAGTCCCCCCGTGGCGATCAAGTCCCAGGTCCTCGCCGGCGGCAGAGGCAAGGCGGGAGGCATCGCCCTCGTCTCCGACCCCGCCCAGGCGGAGAAGGAGGCGGCGCGCATCTTCGAACTCGCGATCGGGGGCGAGCGGCCCAGCTCCCTTCTGTTGGAGCAGGCATACCCCCACGATGCCGAGATGTACGTCTCGGTGTCCCTCGACAGGGGAGACAGGTCGTTCGTCGTCATCGCTGCCCAGGCCGGAGGGGTCGACGTCGAATCGATGTCAGGCAAGGTCATCAGGAAGCTTCCGCTCGATGGGATCAGCCAGCCCTTCGCCGACGAGGTCGCCTCGGAGCTCAAGCTCGACGGGGAGCGGGCCCGGCAGTTCTCCAAGATCCTGCTCTCGCTCGAGCGCCTCGCCAGGGAGAAGGAATGCGAGCTGGCCGAGATCAACCCCCTCGCAGTGGGGAGGGATGGGATGCTCATCCCCCTTGACGCCAAAGTGATCATAGACGACAACGCACTCTTCAGGCACCCCGAGTTCGCAAAGCTTCACCCCGAGGACGAGTTCGAGGGGGAGGCCTCCCGCCAGGGGTTCGCCTTCGTGAGGCTTGGCGGGGACATCGCCGTCGTCGGGAACGGGGCCGGGCTGGTACTCTCCACCCTCGACCTGGTGGGGGACGCAGGAGGGAAGCCAGCGTGCTTCCTCGACCTCGGGGGAGGTGCCCAGCAGGAGAGGATCGAGGCCGCCCTCCGCCTGGTGAACAGGCTCCCCGAGGCGAAGCGGATACTTGTCAACATCTACGGGGGGATAACAAGGACCACCGACGTGGCCGCCGGGCTCCTGGCGGTCATCTCCGGAGGGGGGTCGAAGCCGATATTCGCCAGGGTCAGCGGGGCGGAGGAGGCGGCGGCGAAGGAGATGCTTGCCGGCTCGCCGGTGAGGCTGTACAGGACTGCCCCCGAGGCCGTGGAGGCGGTGGTGATGGCGGGATGAACCTCCCAAAGATGGGCGCCCCGGTCGTCGTCCAGAACATCACGGGCAGATACGGCAGGCTCCACACCAGGCTCATGCTCGACTACGGGACCAACGTCGCCGCCGGAGCAACGCCGGGGAAGGGAGGCCAGTCGGTGGAGGGGGTCCCGGTCTACGACACAGTCGCCGAAGCGGTTGCGAAGTCCGGTGCAGTCGCCTCCGTCTGCTTCGTCCCGGCCGAGTTCACCCTGGCCGCCGGGGAGGAAGCCCTCGACGCCGGCATCAAGCTGCTCGTGATAATCACCGAGCACGTGCCGGTCCGGGACGAGCTCAAACTGGTGCAGCTGGCCCAGAGCAGGGGAGCCACCATCATCGGGCCCAACTGCCCGGGGATCATAATCCCGTCCCAGAAGGTGAAGCTGGGGATAATGCCCGCGCCATCCTTCGCCCCCGGAGGCGTCGCGCTCTACTCGAGGAGCGGCACCCTCACCTACGAGATCGCGGGTCAGCTCACCGCCGCAGGGTTCGGCCAGTCCGTCGCGGTGGGGATCGGGGGAGACCCCATCAACGGCTCCACCCCCATGGAGTGGATGGACTTCGTCCAGGGGATGCCCGAGACCAAGGTGGTCGTCGCCGTGGGGGAGATAGGCGGAGACGCAGAGGAGCGGCTCGCGAGGCACATAGAGAGGTCAGGGTACAAGAAGCCCATCGTGTCCTACATAGCGGGGAGGCACGCGCCAAAGGAGAAGAAGATGGGGCACGCCGGGGCGATAATCTACGGCGACTACGGCACCGCCGACTCCAAGATCAAGGCGCTCACCGCCGCGGGCGTCATGGTGGCCAAGACCCCCATGGAAGTCCCGTCCCTAGTCAAGAAGAGCCTGCCCTAGGGGTCCCGTTCCTCCTTCTTCCTGGCCGCCGCCCTTGCCAGCCTCTTGACTAGCGCTCCCGGGACCTTCCCGTCGAGCGGGAGGTTCAGGGACGACTTCGTCACGTACCCCCTGAGCTCTGCCCTGTGCTCCTCGAGCACCGGCGGGCGAACGTACAGGCCGATGTGCCCCCTGAAGAGCCCGAACCAGGCGAGCCTCCCTCCGAGGTCATAGAAGGGGATCCGGCAGCTCATGCTCTCCCTGGCTCCCGGCGCCGCCTCGAGGATCGCCCTCCTCATCGCCCTGAGCTTCGGCCGCGCCGAGGCGGGGGCGGTCGCGATGTACTCGTCGACGTTCCTGGGCGCCACAGGCGCCGCCGAGGCTCCATGAACATGAGGGTCACCGAAACCTTATAGTCGGGATTCAGAAGGCGAGGAAAAGCCCGCCATGCCCATAGCCGACGCAGCCAAGAAGCAGATCGCTCAGAAACGGAGGCTCTTCCTCCAGGTGTGCCTCAGGTGCGGGGCGAGGAACCCCTTGAACGCCGAGAGGTGCCGCAAGTGCAAGTCGGGCGACCTCAGGCTCAAGAACCGCTCGGTCGGGCTGAAGAAGTAACCCGACAGGTGCCCGGGCATTGGTGCTCGCGGTCGCACTTGCCTCGGACGGCCTGGTCCTGGTCGTGGGGCTATTCCTCCTCTTCTACCTCCACAGGGTGAGGTCGGTGTTCAAGGGAGGCACAATCTCAAGGGCCTTCGACTACTTCGCCGTCGCCGTGGCGATGGCATGCGCCGCCTTCGGCGCGCGCCTATTCCTCGACGTGTTTTCCATCGACGCGGATGCGCTGGTCGTGCCGATCCGGGACCTTGGCACGGGTGCGATCATGGCGGTCCTGCTCCTCGGGCTCAGGTCCGCCGCAAGGATCTGGCCGAAGCCGATTCAGTGAGCGGCCGCTGGCGCGAGTCGCCCGGGCCCGGAACAGCCGAGCTTATTTAACGACCGGCGATGGCGGGCATAGTGGGCCCGTGGTCTAGCCTGGTTATGACGTCGCTCTCACACGGCGAATCGCTGGTTTCAGCTGCGCGCCAGAATCCCCGGTCCAACTCCGGGCGGGCCCATCTATGCTTCCGGAGGGGCTCCGGCTGCCGCCGGCTTCCGTCTGGCCGCCCTCGATAAGGCGAGGGCAGCGACCCCCACTGCGACTGCAGCGGCCAGGGCGCCGCCCAGCGTCTCGATGTTGTATCCGAAGGTGGCCGTCACAGACTCCGGGTCCGAGGTCGCCACCTGCCGGCTCGCGCCGGTCCCCTGCAGGGCTCCCTTCCAGCCGGTGAACGAGTAGAAGATCGACGCCGGGCTCGCAGCCAGTGTGACCGGAGTGCCGCCAGCGGCGAAGATGGTCTGGGAACCTGAGGAGACCACCCCCTCGGCGCCGCCGTACGAGTAGCTCACCGACCCGCTCCCGACGACCGCAACTGTCAGTCCAGGGTAGAACACCGCGCTCTCGTTGATGGGTCCGACCACCTGCAGGGGCGCACTTGAAGAGCTGCCGCTGTAGGACCCGGCGCCGGTCCCTGTCCAGAGCCCGAACGCCCAGCCTGGGGTCGCGGTGGCGTCGAAGGCCGCTTCCTCTCCGGCGTCTAGCCAGCCCGAGGAAGCCGAGACATGGCCGCCGCCCGACGGGGCAAGGCTCACGCTGATGTAGTATTGGTGGACGTATGACTGCTGCACCTGACCCGGGCCGTCGACGGCCGCAGACAAAGCGACTGCCGTCCACCTTTCGGTCGCGGTCGAGCCGGGGAGCGAAGCGGGGTAGGTCGCGGCAGACCCGGCGTCGGCCCAGGTCTCGGTCCCGGCCACGGTCCCGTTGGCGCTTCCGAACTGCGTGAAAGAGACAGTCGGGAGCGAGTAGCCGGTGCCGCCTCCCTCGACTCCGATGGTGAAGTTCACGAAGTACTGGTGATAGTAGTCAAGGGCGGCGCTGAACGGCGAAGTCGCAGTCCCGCTCGTCTGCTGGTCGGTCGCCCAGCGCTCCCCGGGGGCGGCCCCGGGAAGCGTCCCTGACACGCTCCAGCTGCTCCCCCGGTCTAGGTAGAAGGTCGACCCGGCCGCCGTGAGCGTCCCGGTCTTCCGCACCCCTCCCTGGTAGTAGCTGACGGTGGGGGCCCCCGGAGTCCCCCCTCCCTGTACCGAGTAGCTGAGGGTGAGCGGGACCAGGGTCACGGACCCTGTGATGAACTGGTAGGCGCTGCTGTACATGTGGGCCCCGTTGGAGGAGAAGGGGACGAGGACGTCGGGAGGATTGTACGCCACCGGGGCCGGAGTGGTGTCCGAGAAGACGAGCGACTGGCTCGTGCAGTTCGCGTCCGCGCACTCGAACTCGTCCGCCCACATCCACGACGAGCTGAGGGCGAGGGATGTGGTGTATGTGACCTTCTGCTCGTCGCCCAGGTACCGGGTCGGGTGGTACCACTCTGTCATGAGCCCGGTGAAGTAACCGTTGGAGTCCGCAGTCTGTGTCGGGAGCCCGACGAAGCTCGACGCTCCCTGGGCGCCGTAGGTCTGCTCGGCGGAGGCGCCCGTGTTGCTGTCCTCGGCGAGCATCACGACCTGGCCCGAGCCGAAGTACAGGTTGAGAGACACATTGTCTCCCGGGTTGACTATCCCGGAGAAGGAGTCAAGGCCCCCCTCCCCGTTGGAGGGGAAGACCGAGTTCCCCCCGGGGCCGAACACCTCGTAGTTCATCCCGAAACCGAAGGGGAAGATCCAGTTCCAGGATAACCCCACCTGGTACCAGTAGCCGCTGCCGGTGAGCCCGTTGAGAAGGTATGCGGGGCCGACCTGAGAAACAGGGTCGCTCTGCGGCACAGCCGTCACGTTGTACAGCATGGACGTGAAGCTCTGGGTGAAGGTGCTCCCCAGCTGCTCGTCGTAGGACGGGTTCGTGGCCGGCTGCAACTGGGGGGAAGCCGGAGGGGCACGGGCGTGCGTCCCCTCCGCGCCTGCCGCGGCCTCTGCGGCCAGCTTGGTGGGGACCAGGTGCGGCTGCGGAGGCCCGCCGGCTGCGGCGGGGCGGAGCGCCGAGGCGAGCCCAAGAAGGACCAGCAGCGCAAGCGCCGCGAGGGTCTTGGTCCGCGACACGGAGGGGTCGAACGACGCCGCAGTATTTAGGAAGGCTTCTCTGTCCCGGCCCTAGGGCCGTCCCCTTCCGTTCCTATCGTAGGCGATCCTCGTGAGCAGGTCCGCCTCCTGGTTCCGCTCCCTGGGGATCCACTCGAATCTCACGGACCCGAAGTCCTTCAAAAGCTCCCTCGCCTCCTTCAGCTTCTCAAGGTACATCCCCCCCTTCACCTTCCACCCCTCGCTCATCTGGCCGACCAGCAGCTTGGAATCCGACCGGACTAGGACGTCCCCTTCCATCCCCAGCCCCTTCAGCTTCTTCAGCGCCTCGACCAGGGCCGTGTACTCGGCGAAGTTGCTCGTGACCTCCTCCCCTGCCACCCCAGACCCTTCGGCGACCTTCTTTCTGCCGTCGTAGATCAGGTACCCATAGGTCCCGGTGCCAGGATTGCGCGGTTGGCTAACTGAGGCCGTCGATGAATACCTCAATGGCCAAATCCACCACCTCCTTCGGTGCGGGCATATTCCCCCTTCCTGTTCAGGAGTCTCACTTGCCTTCTTAATCTTTCGCGGAATCCTAGTTCTTCTTCCGTCAGGGGAGACGAGCCTCCCCTCCCATCCTCTTTCCACGAGCGAAAGCTTCCTGCTTGCCGATGAACTCAAGGGCCAGGCTTGCCTGCCTCGTCTCTAGCCCAAGGAAGGGAAGCAAGTCCAGGAGCGGCTGCCTGGTCGAGGAAACAGGGCGAAACCAGTTGCAGGCGCCGGCCCATCTGTTCCACCTGGGGCCCCGTCTGTGCTAGTGGGCTTGGCAAGTCCTCCCTCCATTGTACCTCGACTAGGTCGTCAGGGCTCACCTGTCAGTGTCGCCGACGGTGACATAGGCGCGGCAGGCGGGCGAAGGGGGGGTCTCTTCTGGTCTGCCTATTGATTGCGGTGGCACCCTCTCCATCCAAGAAACCTGCCATCCAACCCTCTTCGGTTTCTGTCGGGCGGCGAGTCGCGCAATGTCAGTCGCGAGCGACTGAAAAGCACCCATGCAACCGCTACGAGGACAGGGATACCTCTCGAGCTGAGCCTCAGAACCAGGGGGTCTGGAGCCTGCTTATCTGCGAAGAGACCTTGTCCACGTAGTCGTTCATCCTGGCCAGCATCGTCCGCGAGGTGATGAATCCGACAACGTTGTTCCCGTCCTTCACGAGCAGCCTGCGGATCCCCCGCTCCGTCATGAGCTGGGAGACCTCGGCGAGGCCCGCCCCGGCGTCGATGCTGACCAGTTCCCTGGTCATTATCTCGTTCAGCGTGACCTTCTGGGGGTCCTTCCCTTCCGCGACCACCTTGGCGAGGACGTCCCACTCTGTGATCAGCCCCTCGGGCGCGTCGAGGGTCCCGATCACCGCGAACCCGCGCCTCCCTGCCTTCATGGCTTTCGCGGCTTCGAAGACCGTGGTCCCGCCCGAGAGCGAGAGGAAATCCTTCTCGACGATGTCCCTGGCATAGAGGACCATGGCGACGAGGGAAAGCAGAGTCGATTTAGTCTTTTCCTGTGTTTATCCTCTCGGGTTCTTCAAAGCCTTATCTGGCTCCGCGAAGACCGTCGAATGTCGACTTTTTGAAAGACACGCGCAAGCGAGAGTTCCCGCTCCACTATGCGAAGGGGAAGAAACTCTACAACATCATCGTCCACATGTCTGACGCACCCGGCTCCATGGGCGAGATACTCGAGGCCCTGAGGAAGAGGGTCAACATGATCGGGACCTCGTCCTATACCCTGAGCGACGGGACGGCCATGCTCACCGCCTTCGCGGAGGCGCTGTCCTCCAAGGAGACGGCCGCTTCGCTGAAGGAAGCCATCGGCGGGCTGGAGGCCGCCCTGGAGACCGAGGTCTCCGAGGGGAGGGACGGGCTCCTGGTCGACACGTTCCACACAGGAATCTTGGTGGGAGACGACGAGTACCTGCTCCTGCGGCGCCAGGGCCTCTCGGGGGTCTTCGACCACATCGTGAAGCTCTTCGGGACCGGAGGGGAGGTCCTCCTTTACGAGGAGGGGAAGGCGCTGGGGCGCGACAACGCCGAGAGGCTCGCAAAGGAGCTCGGAGAGGAGACAGTGGCGAACGAGGCGGCGTACCTCGGGCGCGTCCTTGCCGCCGAGGGGTGGGGGGTCAACGAGTCGACGACCAATGCGGGTACGTCCGAGCTCCGGGTCACCGTGACCGACTGCTTCGAGTGCTCAGGCAAGGGTGAGATGCGGAAGGGGTGCGACTTCCTCCGCGGGTTCTACGAGGGCTCGGTGGAGACCGCAAGGGGCGCCAGGCCGAAGGTCGAGGAAGTGGAGTGCAGGCTCCGCGGCGGCAAGCACTGCGTGTTCCGCGTCTCCTCACAACCAGCATAGTTCGTCAAAGGGGGACCAGCGGGGTCCAATTGCAAAACAAAACGGAGCGGCCGTCGGTAAAAAGACGAGCCGCCAGTCCGGAAGGAAGGCCCTTGGCGGACCTTACATTCCTTGCTCTTCGCTCTCGCTTGTGGAGGCCTGACCTTCGGAGCCAGACATGCCCTCAGCTCCGCCAACGACCGCGCCGGTGGCGAACCTGTTGGCTACCTGGGTCACCTTGATCTTGCCCTGCCAGCCCTGCTTGGCGCCGGCCACGAATATGACGAAACCGTCAATCTTCGCGATGCCGTCACCGCGCCTGCTGATCTCGGAAATGGTAACGTCGTACTCCTTTCCTACTTCCACAGGCTTTGGCTTGAAGGACCTGAAGCCGCCGCTTCCGCCGCTGCTCCGCCCGTAGCCTCCTCGTCCGAAACTCGTCTTTTCACATCCTAGCTGCTTTCGGTGCCGCCGAAAAAAGGGCCCAAATTTCGGGCTTAAAAGACTTCCCCGCGTCGCAGCCTCCCCGACTTTCCGGACGTGAAAAGTGGCGGCCGCCTTTCGTTCGTCAACCACCCGGGGCGCCTGTCGACTCTTCACCCCCAAGCAGGATACGTGCGTCCCGCCAGTCCACGGGTACCAAGAGTCAGCTATGGCTCACGGCACCCGCCGTTCAAAATCGTAGAGTTATCCGGGCCCGCTTGCCCTCCGTCGCCGACGTGACTTGAGGAACGCCTACGCATACGGTGCGGTGGCCGTCCTCGCGGTGGTCGTGCTGACCGCCGCAGCGGTCCTGGCGATGTTTCCTCCGGGGGCCGGGGCCCCGCAGAACGCGACCACTTCGGCCCTGTCGCTCGGAGGCGGAATCCAGACCTACGTCGCGACCTTCGCCGGGACCGTGGCGACATGCTGCACGACGACCGTCTCCACTTCATCTGCCAGCGCGACGGGGACCACGACCGCGTCCGGGAGCGGCGCCGACGGGTCCTACACCTACGCCCCCTCCTCCGAGGTCAGGGTACTGTCGGTCTCGGCGGTCGTGTCGGGAGGGGCCGGCGCCCGGACCGTGAGCTTCAGCGTGGTGGCCCAGAACACGGGGACCGGGAACATCACCGTCCTCGAGGGGGGAGGGAGCAGCCTCGCCTCCGCGATCCTGTCGGGCGGGTCCGTCGTCACCCAGGTGGCAAGCCCAAGGTGCGAGATCGCGGAGGCACCTGTACCGGTGGCCCCCGGGGGGTCCTGGACTTCTGTGTCCCCCGGCTGCTGGAGCGGGTTCTACTACTCCCTGGTCGGCTCGGGACCCGTCGAAGTGCAGCTTGACCTCTCCTGGGGGAGCGTCTCCGGCGGCTCGGCGGGCTCCCTGGCGATAGACGCCGTCTTCGATCTCGGCGCTGCGTAAAAATCGGGGAGGCTCCTCTGAGGGGCACCCCTCGAGGAGCGATTTTTTCTAGCTTGGTAGCGAGTTGATGGAGCTGCCCCAGTTCGCGTACGGGGACCTTGTCCCGCCGCAAGTGGGGTCGTTCTGGAAGGCGCTGCCGATGCAGTTCGGCGACTGTATGTACTCTGATGCGAAGACGAACCTGCCGGTCCCTGGGTCGAACACGGCCTGACCGTAGTCGCCCCAGCGCGGCCTGTAGAGGTAGGACAGCGACGTGCCGTAGAACTGGTACTCGCTGAAACCGTCCTCAGGCGCCTGCCCAAGGGCGGCTATGTGGATGACGTTGTTTGCCCCAAGGACGATGTAGGCGGAGCTGGGGTAGTAGTCGACCCCCGAAAGGGTGAACGACACCAGCACCGTGCCGCCCGACGCCGCCATGGCCGGGAACTCGATGTCCTCGTGGGCCGCGCTGATGTAGCCCTGCGATGCTATGGCGAAGGTGACCCCAGCGTCGCCGTTGGTGACCTTGACCCCCCAGTAGGTCGCGCCGAGGTGAGTCTCGGGCGATGCGCGGGTGTAGGTCTGCAAGACGATGGTGCTGACCGCCGTGTATATGGTGCCGCCGGCGTAGAACGCCTGGGTGGCCCCGTCGCCGTTGGACGCTATCCCGCCTTCTGGGCAGCCCTGGACGGGTTCCCCGTCACCGACGGCGCTGCAGAAGTTGCCCAGCGGGATCGGGCCAGCCTTCTGGGTCCCGAGGCCGCAGAAGGTGCTCGTGGTGTAGTAGTCCTCAGCGAGGCACGGCGCTCCCTCGTCCTGATAGGTCACCACCCCCGTGAGGAGCTGTCCTCCGAAGGCGATCCCTGAGCATGCGCCGCACCCTGGGGTGTTGAGGGCCGAGAGGTCTGTCCAGTCGAACACCGCGGTCCGGTTGTCTCCGTTCCCAAAGAAGTCGAGGGTACCGATCATGAACCCGGTCCCGCCGTTGGCGTTGTCATACTGAGACGGGTCGGTGGTCTGGGCCGGGATGACCTGGTAGAATGCGCTGCTGGGAAGTGCGACGGGCTGATACATGCCGTTGGCAGGTATGGGAGAAAGGTTCGGAGCCGTCCCCATGTTCTCGTAGGCCACCGTGACAGGGCCGCCCGTCTCCAGGCCGGTCTTGCCGAAGGCGAACTCCTGCACGCCGTTGAAGTTGCCGTAGAGGTTGAACTCGTCGTAGAAGAGGAGGAACGCGTCCCTGGTCAGGGCGGTCTTGGCGTAGTCGTTCAACAGCACCCCGGCCACCGGCGCCGCGTTGGCGTCAGAGCCTGGGTCTCCGTTGACCGTGTTCGCGTCGAGGAAGTAGGTGCGGTAGGTGCCGATCGGGTCGCTGGAGGCGCTCACCGCGATCCCTTCGTAGCACGTGTCGGGGACCGCAAAGAAGCAGCCGCTGAACGGGCCGCCGGAAGTCTCGTTGCTTGCGGAGACTATCTCAGTGATGATCCAGTGGCCCCCGTTGGCGGGGTCGTACTGGCACATGGGGTCCCCGCCGCTGCTCCACCCTCCGTTGGGGAAGGTGTTGAGGCCCATGAGGGTGTCGAGGTAGATCACCCCGCTTGCCGGTGCCAGGTTGCCTGAACTGAAGACCTGCATCTCGCCCTGGTTCATCAGCTCCATCACGTATCCGCCGCCCGCGCAGAGACCCTGGTCGGGCGGCTCGACTACGAACGGGGCCGTGTCGACCGCGTTCATGGCGAGGCCGTTGGTCTTGGTCCCGCCGGGCCCCACGCTGACCGGGGAGCACCCTGACCCTCCTCCGCCGCCGGTCCTGCAGCTAACCGCTGGAGGTATCGACGAGCTTGTGGGCGGGTCGGACGCCGGGACGTACGGCTTGGGGTTGGGGTCGAGGGCCTTGGTCGATGGGAGCGCCGACGGGTTCAGTGTGGCCGGGCTCCCGGGCGCCGGTGCGCCTGCCGACAGGCTCACTGTGACCGGCGAGCTGAGGAACGGGGCCGCAGAGCCTGTGTATGTCGGAGGAGCAGACGGGAAGGTGTAGGCGGTCGACGGCGACGGCGACACCGCAGCCGCGACCGGGATGTATACGCTGCTGGTGGCAAGTACGGTTGTTAGGAAGATTGTGGTAACGAAAAGTTTAGCAGATATCATACTGGTTTTCGCCCGTGCTATGCGTTTTCGTATTATTTACCCCTTCTGCGGGGCCGGAACCTAACAGGTGACCTGGCTGCCTTCGGACAGCCATCGCACCGGGATTAGTTGATAAGCGCCACCTGGAGGGGGACCCCCATGCCAAAGGAGATCGGCTCCAAGGAAGAATTTGAGAAGCTGTCTGAGGGCGCCACGGAGATCAGGGTCTTCCGCTCCGGGGACCAGGCCAAGGTCAAGCTCAGGACCAGAGGCGCGCTCTACACCTTCAAGACGACCTCTGACGAGGCGGACGCCCTGATCAAGGGGACCAAGACCCCGATAGTCGAATTCTAGATCAGGTACCGTGCGATAACCAGGACCCCGAGCAGCATAGGGATCGGGAGCCCGGGGAGCAGCCTCTTCCGCGAGAGGAAGAAGAGGGTGATCACCATCCCCACGTCGATGGCTGCGATCGTCATGACGGCGGGGAGCAGCCCTGCCGTAGGGTAGAACTGGAAGAGAGCGAGCGAAGGGAGGAGGGTGTAGAAGACCACGTCTCCCAGCCCGATGGTGAACTCGCCTGCCTTGATGGACATCCCGACCAGCGCCACGTTGGGGGCGGTCCCGATCAGCGCCTTCAGCGGGCCCTTGAACACGGCGTAGATGTCGTATATCGAGAACGCGATCGGCAGGGCGAGCGCGGTCCATGGGGAAAGGGTCACCGCGAAGAAGCTCCCCACCTCTGCGCCGACGAATGCGAGGATGACGGTCGCCAGCCAGGAGACGTTCTTCACGAAGATCACGTAGGCGACGGCAGCGACAACCAGGGCCGGCACCCCGAACGCCACCGGGAGCTCGAAGCTGGGGGGCAGGTAGTTGACCGCGAACACGTCGGCGGTCACCATGGTGAGCACGAACGCGGAGAAGGCCACGGACCCGAAGATCAGGACCTTGAACGACATGACCATCCTCCGCTTCAGGAGCCACACCAGCCCCACGGTCAGGGCGAAGGCGAAGCCGACCAGCAGGATCGCGTTGATGACCGACCCCTCCACCGACGTCCCGGCGGGTGCGTAGCTGGGGCCGGTGGAGCTCACGATGGAGCTGTAGATCGGGAGGTTCTGGCTCGTGATGAAGAGGGCTACGAGCTGGACGGCAGCGACCACGGCCGCAGCCGTGAGGAGGTTCTTCGGGGTGACCCTCTTCTCGGGGAGGGGCTGCGGTTGGTCGCTCAAATCTGTCCGCTGCCGGCGCCGCAGAGTATTTAGTTTCGACGCCGCCTGGGGGCCCTGCCCCGGTCAGACCGTGAACTCTTGACCAGGGGTGGCGGCCGTGGCCTCGGCCCCGAACCCGTCGTGGAGCTCCTTGGCCAGCGCGAGGCACGACTCCTCCTCGCCGTGGACGGTGAGGAACTTCGGGCTCCCGCCGACCCCCTTCAGGTCGCTGAGCAGGGAAGACCTCCCCGAGTGGGAGCTGAAGTCGAAGCGCTTGACCTCTGCCTTTACCTTGGTCGGCTTTCCTCTGTATATCGTGAGCCCCTTGTCGATGAGGGTCCTCCCAGGGGTCCCGGGGACCTGGAAGCTGACTATCCCGATGCCGTTCTTCTCGTCCATGGAGAGGTGCTCGTTGTAGAATATCGACGAGCCGCCCACGAGCATGCCGGCGGGCGAGATGATCACTCCAGGCCTCCTCACCAGCCGCCTCCTCTGGGTCCAGCTGGTCACCTCTTCGATGCCTTCCAGCATCCTTCTGAGGGCAGTCGGGTCGCGCAGGAACTCCTGGTAGCGGAGCAGAATCCCGTTCACTTTCAGGGCCATCCCGTCCATGGCGATGGGGTGCCTGAACCCGTTCTTCACCAGGGTCATGGCGATCTCCTGGGCCCTCCCGACGGAGAACGCAGGTACGAGGAGTACCCCTCCCCTCTCCACCACCGTGTTGGCGAACTCGAACAGCTCGTCCTCCGCCTTCTTCCTCCCCGGGTGGTCGGCGGTGGCGTAGGTGCTCTCCGTGATCACCATGTCGGCTTCGCCGAGGTTCTTCCATGAGCCCGCGAGGAGGTTGGTTTCCTCACCGTTGATGTCTCCGGTGTATAGCAGGCGCTTGTTCCCGGCCTCTACCGAGACCACGGCGGAGCCCGGTATGTGCCCAGCATCGTAGAACTGGATCGTAAAGTCCCCTATCTGGAACGGCTCCAGGTACCCGTGGTTCACGGTGTTGGAGTTCATCGCCATCAGGTCGAGGAACTCGAAGGGCAGGTACTGGCCCGAGATCTTGATGAAATCCTGAATGAGCAGGTTGGACAGCTCGGAGGTCACCGGGGTCGCGTGGAGCTTCATGGTGCCGCTGAGGAAGTGGAGCGGGGCCGCCCCCGAGTGGTCGAGGTGGGCGTGGCTCAACACCAGGCCCTGTATCCCCTTGGGGGGGACGTGCATTGGGAACCCTGGCACCTTCGTGGTCATGGCGCCGTAGTCCAGCAGGATCTTGGTGTCCTTGTGAGAGACGAGAAACGCGGAGCGGCCGACCTGCCTGGCGGCTCCCAGTACCTTGACTTCCAACGATTCGAAAACTCTTGAAAAAACCGTTTTCGCTACGTAGTTAAGCCTTTCTCCGCGGGCTCCCGGGGTCGTGTAAAACCCGGGATTTTCCAATCGTCCTTAAATGAGGGCCGTCGGGCCGAGCCGACGTTGAGATTAGCGGGACCGCTCGCCCTCGGCGTGGTCGCCATCATGCTGCTGGGCACCGCGGCTCCCATCTTTGCGGGCGGGGCCACCCCCGTCGCCACGCCGCCCGTGTCCTACAACTCGGGCGCCGCCTCGGTGTACCACGCCCCGGTGTCCAGCATCGGGCTCGTGGCCCTGTCGAAGGACTTTCCCAGCGCCAAGGGGACGCCCTCCACCCTTAGCCCCTCGGCCACCTCGGCGATCCCCCAGGGGGTCCCCGCGGGGATGACCTGGTTCATCAACGACTCCAGCTACGCCCCTCAGAGCGAGACTTCGGTCGCGGTGAACCCCGCGAACACCCAGCAGGTGGTCGGCGGGTACAACGACGGCAGGTACTTCTTCTGCCCTGTCCTCCTCGCCCAGGACTGCCCCGACGGCTACACAGAGTCCGTGACCGGGTTCACGACCTCCGCCGACGGAGGCGCGACTGTGGCGAAGAGCAACGACCTCCCCGGCCTGCAGGTGACCGAGGCGAACCTCACCTCCGGCCGCGACGTCACCGGGTTCCTCGCGTCCTGGGGCGACCCGTCGGTCGCCGCCGCCCCCGATGGGACCTTCTACTTCGCCTCCCTCGCCATAGACCCCAACAGCGGGGCCAGCGGGGTCATGATCCAAAAGTCCAACTCCAACCTCTGGAATCCGGCCGTCGACTGCTCCACCCCGCTCAACACCTCCTACACCAATCCCTGCTGGACGGCGCATCTGGTCTACGGGAACCTGAGCTTCCAGTGCGGCCTCGGCGGCTGCGGCCAGGCGTCCTTCGAGGACAAGGACACCATCGCCGTGGACAACAGCGCTTCTTCCCCCTACTACGGCTACGTCTACGTGGCCTGGGACCACTTCTTCGCCAACGGGGAGAGCTCGACCTACCTCGCGCTCTGCTCGCCGACCCTCTCCTGCACGATGCTGTCGGGAGGGTCCAAGCCGGTGGTCTCCGGGTCCGACAAGTTCGTGGCCTTCTCCACGCCGGCCGTAGACTCCAGCGGCCACGTCTACGTCACATGGTGCAACTTCGGGACCCCCACCACCTACGGTCCGGTCTACTGCAGCGTCGCCTCCTCGCCGCCGGGAGGGGCGTCCTTCGGGCCGGCCCACACGGTGCTCAGCTTCATGGGGGCGGGGACCCAGCTCGCGGGCGACACTGTGGTCAACGGTTTCGCCACCGAGCAGTTCAGGACCGCGTCCGAGCCGACCTTCGCGGCGGGGGGCGGAGGTGACCTCTACTTCGCGATCCCGCTCTGCGTGTCCGGCTTCTACTACCGGTTCACCAACGACCCGGCCCTGGCCTCCGACAACCCGGGGAACTGCGGGACGTCGGCGATCTTCTTTGCCAGTTCCAGCGACGGGGGCGCGACCTGGTCGAGCCCGGCACAGGTGTCCGCCCAGGGAGTGGAGATACAGCCGACGCTCTCGGTCGACCAGAGCACCGGGGCGGTGGTCCTCGCCTATTACACGAGCCAGTTCGACCCATTCGAGCACAGGCTCGACGTGGGGGTCGACATATCGCACGACGGGGGGAGCACCTTCTCCTTCGTCAGGGCTACGAGCGTGTCCAACGAGCCCAACTCGGACCCCTCGCTCTACGACTACATCACCTCCAACGGCTTCGGGGGGAGCTTCGTGGTCCCCCAGTACGGCGACTACTTCACCGCCGAGGCTCTGAACGGCAAGGTCTGGGTCCTCTTCACCGGGAACTACGCCCAGGTCCAGGGGACATACAAGGACAGCCCCTTCCTGACGATGATAGGCGAGGTCCCGACGTCGCTGAACTTGACCTCCAACGCCAAGGACGCGGCCCCGGGTGACACGGTCGGCTTCGTCGCAGGAGGGTTCACGCCGACCTCCACCCTGTCCCTCACCCTGAGGTGGGAGGGGGAGACAGTCTCGCTCGCCAACGTCACCGTGTCCCAGGCCGGCACTGCCCAGGGGAACTTCACCGTCCCCAACCTCCAGAGCCAGGTCTACTCCGTGGTGGCAGGGGACGGGACGGGGCTGGCGACCAGCGCGACCCTCGGGGTCGGCCAGGTCTCGCTGGGCGGGATCCAGGGGGCGCTTTCGACCATCCAGGGTTCGCTCGCTTCGCTTGACGGCCTCGTCGGCAACGGGTTCTCCACCCTGGGCTCGACGGTGACCGGGACAGGCGCCACCCTGGGCGCGTCCATCCAGTCCCTACAGGCAAAGGTCGGGCCGGCTGTGACCGGGTCCGGCTCCACACTCTCCGTCCTCGTCTACCTCATCCTGGCCGCGCTGATTCTGCTGGTCGTGGGCCTGGTCCTCCAGGTCAGGGGGAGGAAGCCGGCAGAGCAGACCTCCCAGCCGTCTCCGCCCGCCCCGTCGCCGAGCCCGGCGACAGCGCCGCCTGCTTAAAGAGCCCCCAGGGGCGAGGGTGAACCGATGGTCCTGAAGGTCATTCCAGAGGGCTCGCGGCTCGACGGGACTTCGCTCATAGCGGGTTTCCACGGCATCGGGGCGACCGGTTACTGGAGCGTGAAGTTCCTCATCACCGAGCTGAAGGCAGAGAGGAGGTGCTTCATCGACTACGAGCACGCCCCCGCGGTCGCGTCGCAGCAGGACGGGAGGATATCCACGCCCTACGAGATCTTCTCCGCCGGGGAGCTCACACTCCTGAAGGCAGAGGTCTCCCCCGTCAGGGAGAAGGAGAACGAGTTCTACAGGCAGCTGGCCGACTGGATAATGAAGTCGGGGGTCAAGGAGGTCGCCCTCGTCGGCGGCCTGGACGAGGGGCTGAAGAACGACGACCACCGCTACAAGCTCGCGATGACCAGCGCCTTCGTCGCCGCCGGGGGCGCGCCCGGGGAGCCGGTCTTCGAGGAAGACCGGATGATAGTCGGGCCCGTGGCGTCGCTCCTCAACGCCTTCGAGATGAAGTCCTTCCCTGCCGTCGCGGTCCTCGCCTACTCCAACACCGAGAGGGTGGACCCGAGGGCTGCGGCAGCCGCGGTCGAGTTCCTCTCCAAGAGGTACGGTTTCACGGCCAACACGGCCCCGCTGATCAAGGGGGCCGAGGTCATCGAGGGGGAGCTGAAGATGCTCGAGGAGAAGGAGAAGCGGCCCTCCGGGTCCGTCTACTCCTAGCCGGCTTCCTCTGCCCGCTCGGGGGCGCCGTCACGCGGTCATACCCCATCGCCTTCAGGACCTTCTTCGGGTCCGGGGGGACGTTCTGCGCCTGCGCGGCCTCTGTCTGGCTGAACGGATACTGGAACCGCAGCTCCGCCGGGTACGGCCCGAGCACCGGGTGGACCCCGTAGGCGTCGCCTCCCTCGGTTTCGGCTCCCTCCCCCTGCACTATCATCGCGGCCTTCGACGACTTCTTCATCGCCCCCGCCAGCTTCTCCTTCGCGATTGCGAACTCCGGCCTCAGCAGGTCCAGGGTGCTCCGCACGAAGAGCCCTCTGTCCTTGATCGCTGGGGTCCCGACCTCGAGGTCCTTCGAGTACCTCGCCATCCTTGCGAAGGCGTCCCTGAGCCTGGGGTGCGCCATGGACTTCTCCTCCACGAGGTCCCAGAGCCTCCCCTCCGATATCGCCTCCTTGCACGCCTCGATCTCCTCCCTCAGGACGTGCAGGTTGTGGAGCGAGAGGACCCGCGTCCGCTCCCTGTGCTCCATCTCCGTCAGCTCCCTCGCGCTGGTGGCCGCGCATGCGGGGCAGCTGCAGGGGAGGTACTTCATCGACTGGAGGGTGAGGACCCCGCTCCTCGTCATGTACCTCCCGCTCCTCGCGAAGAGGACGTAGCTCGCAGAGTCGAAGGTGTCGCACCCAAGCGCCACGGCCAGCGGCATGGTGAGCGGGTGTCCCGCCCCGAACAGGTGGAGCGGCGTGGAGTAGGGGATGGCGCGCCTCGCAGCCATTATCATGTCGACCAGGTCGGAGAACATGTAGTTCTCCATCACCTGGACCGGGCTCCCCAGCGCGAGGAACCCGAACCCTGCGCCGACCAGGGCCTTCGCGGACTTCCTCACCAGGTCGCCATAGAGCCCCCCCTGGATGGGCCCCACCCAGACGGTCTTTCTGTCGCCGTACTCTTCCAGGGTCGCCTTCGCGTTCTGGAAGCTGTAGTCCACCGTCGACTTCGCCACCGGCCTGCTCTGAGGGTACCCCGTCGGCCTGTCGAGGGTCACCGCCAGTTCCGAGCCGATCCGCGCCTGAAACTCCGCCACTTCCCTGTAGCCTATCTCCAGGTCGCCGTACTCGAGCACCTGGTACCCCCCCGAGTCTGTGATGAACACCCCGTCGTAGCCGAGCAGGGAGTGTATCCCCTTGTCGAGCGCTTCCTCCATCCGCCTCGAGCGGATGATGTAGGAGTTGGTCATGAGGCCCCGGTACCCCATGGACGCGAGTTCCTGGGTCGGGATCAGCTGGCTGACAGGGTGTATCACGGGGAACATGTAGGGGGTCTCCAGGGTCTTCCCTCCCACGCCGATCTCCCCCACCCTGCCGAGGAGGTCGGTCTCCTTGACCTCGAAGGTGAATCCCATCAGGGGTGCGCCGCCGGGGCGGTCGCTATAAGCGCTGAGAGGGCACCTGTCAAGATTAGTAGTGGCCCCCGACCACGCCGGCCGCTTGGCAGCCACACCGCGCCGGGGCCTCCTGCGAAACAGGAACTTCTGGGACTACTTCGGGATGAACATCGCCTCGTCCATGGCCGGCCAGGTGGGGAACCTGGCGGTGATCTGGTACGTCTTCGTCCTGACCAACTCCCCCCTCGCGGTGACCATAGTCGGCGCGTCGGAGACCCTCGCGGCGGTGATTTTCTCGCTCCCGGCCGGGGTCTGGGTCGACAGGCACGACAGACGCCGCCTTCTGCTCGTCGCAAACTCGGTCCGCGTAGCGAGCCTTGGCCTCCTCGCGGCCATGACCGCCGCCTTCGGGCTCTCCCTCGTGGCCGTGGTGGCCATCGTATTCGCCTGGAACGGGGCCACGGAACTCTACCGCTCCACAGACCACTCTGTCCTCCCCGACCTGGTGGCCCCCGAGGAGGTGACGGACGCCAACGGGCTGACCCGCTCGGGCTACATGCTTGCCAGCTCCGCCTCGAACTTCGTCGGAGGCGCCCTCGTCGTCTTCGCAGGCGCGTCCTTCGCCTTCGCCTTCGGCGCAGCGGGCTACGCCGTGGCCGCCGCCTTCTCCGCCCTCATGCTCCTCAGGTTCCGCGCCGGAGCCAACCCCAGGGGGCCGGGTGCCCCCCGCCCGAAGATGGGCTCCCAGGCGCGCGAAGGGTTCAGGTGGCTCTGGACCCAGAAGGGGCTGCTGCAACTCTCGGTCTCCGCCGCGGTCTTCAACTTCCTCGCGTCCGTCCCCGGGTTCTTCGTGGTCGTCTACGTCAGCGTCGCCCTCAGAGCCGACGCCCTGGTCTTCGGCGTCGTCCTCGCCGCCTACGTCGTCGGGAGGGCGGCGGGGTCCCTGGCGGTGGGGAGGACCAACGCCCAGGCACACGCCGGGAAGGTCTGGGTGCTCATGTATGGGGGGCTCTCCGGGGGCTCCGTCCTGCTCCAGGGGGCCTTCCCTTCGGTCTGGATGGCTGTGGCCGCGAACCTGGTCATGGGGGTGGGGACGGGGTTCGCCGGGAACGTCTGGCTCACCTCCGCCCAGCACCTCGTCCCATCCCCCATGCGCGGCCGTTACTTCGCGATAGACGGGCTCCTCAGCTTCGTCGGGGGGCCGCCGGCGATAGTCGCCGGGGGGCTCCTCGTGGCCGCCTTCGGGATCCTCCCCGTCTACGAGGCGCTGGGCGCCCTGCTCCTCGCCTCGGCCGCCGGGTTCGCTCTGATGAAGGAGCTCCGGGCCCTGGACGGTCGCCCCAGGGCCGTCCCCGCGGCGGGCTAGGGACGCAATTTTCGCCGCTAGGGGATAGACTAATCTACACGTATCCCGCAACTCCCTGAAGGCGGAAGCATGAGCAGGGTCGCAGACGTGAAGACGCGCATCTCGTCCGTGGAGCTGCTCGCCACCCTGAAGAAGAGCTACAGCTACAAGGAGCTCTCGGCGGTCCTCGGGCTTTCGGCCCCGATCCTCAGCAGGTATGTCCGGGGGCACGTCCTCCCAAGCGCGACGAGGTCCGAGAAGTTCATCGCGACCTTCAGGGAGAAGCTCCTCAGGAAGATGATCATGGACGCGGTGAAGGTGGGCGAGGACGGTTCCTACGACGTGAGCGAGGTGGTCTCCAATGTGGGGCTCCTCAGGCAGATAGCCAAGGTGGTCTACAGCGAGTTCAGCCTCATGTCCGTCGACCGGGTCATGACCATGGAGGTGGACGGGGTCCCGCTGGCCGCCGAGGTCGCGGGGGAGTTCAACGTCAACCTGGCGGTGGTAAGGGGGGAGAGGGACCTGGGGGTGGACGAGTTCGTCGAGCAGAAGGCCGTCTACGGGCCCTCCTCTGTGAAGTACCTGTACCTGCCGAAGTCGGCCCTGAAGAAGGGGGAGCACATACTCATAGTCGACGACCTGGTGAGGTCAGGGACGACCCTGGAGGCGCTCACGAGGATGTGCGAACGGGCGAGGGCGAAGATAGTGGGTGTGTTCTCCATCGCGTCCATCGACCAGTCGATGCCGAAGCTGAAGGGGAGGCTCGGGCTGACCTGCCCCATAGAGTCGCTTGTCACCCTGGAACCGAAGCAGAAGCGCTACAACTACTAGGCTAGCCCATTGACCACCATCAACGTCGACGCTGACACGGTCGCAAAGGTCATCCCTCCCCGGCGGAAGGACGCGCACAAGAGGGCGAACGGCACCGTCTGCGTGGTGGGGGGGAGTAGGCTCTACCACGGAGCCCCTTTCCTCTGCGGGACAGGGGCCATGAGGTCCGGGGTCGACCTGGTGTACATCGCGGTCCCTGCTTCGATAGCGACTGCGGTGAGGGCCCTCTCGCCTGACTTCATCGTCGTCCCCATGCCCGACTCCAAGCTCACCCGGGGGAACATATCGAAGCTGATGGCATGGGTACCCAAGGTGGACGCCTTCGCCGTCGGCCCCGGGCTCGGGGAGCAGAGGCCCGGCGACCTTGCCCACGCCATCAACCAGCTGAAGGGGGACGGGCGGTCCCTCGTCGTCGACGCGGACGCGCTCAGGCCTCAGATACTCCCCGCGATCAGGGGCGCGAAGGCGGTGGTCACCCCCCACGCGGGGGAGTTCGAGCGGCTCTTCGGCGTCAAGCTCCCTGGCGACACCGCCGGGAAGGCCGAGATGGCCTTGGCCCAGGCCAAGAGGGCGGGGATCACCGTGCTGCTCAAGGGGCCCACCGACATCATCACCGACGGGGAGAGTTTGGCGCTCAACAGCATGCACTCCCCCGCCATGACCGTCGGGGGGACCGGGGACGTGCTCACAGGTGTCACCGCGGGGCTGCTCGCGAAGGGGGTCCTCCCCTTCGACGCCGCCTGCGCCGCGGCCTACGTCAACGGGGCGGCCGGAGTGGAGGCCGCAAGCCGCTCAGGGATGCACATCACCGCGTCGGACGTCGCCAACAGCGTGGCAGGCGTGATGAAGAAGTACGACGTGCTGGTCTGACCGGACCGGCTCGGTCTTTGGAGAAGAGCCAGCGAAGTTGATAAGAACGCCGCGGCTGCTCCTCGGACAGCATTGAGTCACCGGAGGCCCGGGCTGCAGCACAAGTGGGCCTATGTCGTAAACTCGCTCCAGGAGATCGTCCCCTCCTATGAGCAGGCCTCGAGCAGGATATCGCTCTTCCAGGACCGGAGGATGAGGGCCGAGGCGGTGGCGTTCGCCGCAGCCAGGGGCGACCTGGTCCTGGACCTCGGTGCTGGGCCGGGGACGATGTCCAAGGTGGTGGCCAGGGCCGGGGCCGACCCCGTCCTTCTCGACGCGTCCAGGGTCATGCTCAAGGCTTCAGGCTTCCCGAACGCGGTGCAGGGGGTGTTCGAGCACCTCCCCTTCCGCGAAGGCGCCTTCGACGGCGCTGTCTCCGGTTTCGCGGTGAGGGACGCCCACGACCTCCCCGTCGCCCTGACCCAGCTCAGGCGCGTCCTGAAGCCGGGCGGGAAGTTCGCGCTCTGCGACCTTGGGAAGCCCGACGACCCTCTGAGGGCCCTCGCCCTCGCCTTGTACCTCCGGGTCATGCCGGGGATCATCGGGCTCGCGTCCACCGGGAGGTCAGGGCTCCGCTACGGGTCCCTCTTCGACACCTACAACCTGGTGCTCCACAACTCCGACCTGGTCGGCCTCCTGGTGCGCAGGCTGGGCCCTGCCTCGATCCACGAGATGCAGATGGGCGGGGCCATAGTCGTGAAGTGCGAGAAGGCGCAGTAGGTCCCCGGTGCCCTGCTTCAGCCGCCCGTCCGGCGTCAGACCCTCTTCGAGAGCGCCTTCAGCATCTCGTCGGCCCTCGACGTGGGGACCCTGCACCCCGCCGCCTTCCTGTGGCCCCCTCCGCTCCCCCCGAGGCTCCCCGCGACCTTCGCTATGGTCCTCCCAAGGTGGACCTTGCACTCGCTGGTCCCCCTCAGGCTGACCTCGTACCACCCGGGGTTCTTCTCCTTCATCGACACCCCCACGGGGACGTCGAAGGCGCCGATGAGGAGCTTCGCCACGTTGCCTGTCGAGTACTGCGAAGTCACCATGTAGGCCAGGCGACCGAGCTTCTTCCCTCCCTTCTTGACCTCGTCCCCCAGAGCCTCCTCCTTCCCAAGCTGCCTGACCGCCGCCTCAGGGACCCCGGCGATCTCGTGCGGGAGCTTCATCGCTGCCAGCTCCGCAACGACCATCTCCGGGAAGCCGGCCTCCTCGGCCCGGTTCCCGAGGGCGAGGGAGAGCATGGTCGCCTCGAGGAGGACGAAGTGCCTGTCCCCCTTCTCCATCAGCTTCCTCGCCATGGGGGAGTCGTCCATGTAGTCCGTGACCGCCCCGCACAGGGCGTTGAGCCTCGCTCCCTCGGGGAGGACGTCCCTGAACGTCCTGTAGGTGAGCATGCTGGCGCACTCGCGGACGTCGTGGACCACCTGGACCCCCGCCTTCCTCAGCTTCCTCTTCGCTGGGTCTGACATGTAGTGGTGGTCTATGTAAGTCACCCTGGCGTGCCTTGCGACCCGCTGCATCTCCCCAAGGAACTGGGCGAAGTCGGCGCTGTCGGCCCCCAGGTCGGTGACCACGACCCTTTCCGCGTCGTCGGGGACCTTCCTCAGGTTGTCGACCATGTCGTCGTAGTCCGAAAGCAGCAGCTCCCCCCCGGTGGCGGCGACCGACATGGAGCCCGAGGCGAGGCCGTCGATGTCCTTCCTGTGGGTTATGCAGTATGATTTCAACGACGACCCCACCGATATCGCGCTCTTTTAACGGAATCTGGGCGAACCGCGTGATACGTTTAATGCGGAGCCGGTGGCCTCGGTGGCCGTGCCGGGGGAGCAGGAGGGGAGGAGGCTGGCGGCGATCATGTTTACGGACATCGTGGGCTTCACGGCGTCCACACAGGCCAGCGAAGCCCGGGCCATGGCGCTCCTCGAGACGCACAACGCAATACTCCGCCCCTACTTCCCCGAGTTCAACGGCCGCGAGGTGAAGACCATCGGGGACTCGTTCCTGGTCGAGTTCGACAGCGCCCTGGACGCGCTCAGGTGCGCGGCCGAGATACAGTCGAGGCTGCATGGCTACAACGAAGCGGCCACCGAGGAGGGGAAGATCCGGCTCAGGATAGGCATCCACCTGGGGGACGTGATACACAAGGGAGGCGACGTCTTCGGGGACGCGGTCAACATCTCCTCGAGGATCCAGCCGCTCGCCGAGCCTGAAGGCGTCTGCATCTCCAGGCAGGTCTACGACCAGGTGCGCAACAAGTTCGACCTTCCACTGGTGTCGCTGGGCCCCAAAACCCTGAAGAACGTCGAGGGGCAGAGCGAGGTCTTCAGATTGGTGATGCCCTGGGAGAGAAAGGAGGGGGCCCCCGAAGGGGTCAGGCTGGACCCCCGCCGCATCGCCGTCCTACCGTTCGTGAGCCTGAGCCCGGACCCCAACGACGAGTACTTCGCCGACGGCCTCACGGAGGAGCTGATCACGAAGGTCTCCTTCGTCCAGGGGCTCGAAGTGATCGCCAGGACTTCCGCCATGAACTACAAGAAGAAGGAGAAGAACGCATCGGAGATCGGGAGGGAGCTGAAGGTCGGCACCCTCCTGGAGGGGAGCGTGAGGAAGGCGGGGAACAGGATAAGGGTCACGGCCCAGTTGATCAACGCCAGCACCGAGGGGAATCTCTGGGCCGAGAGCTACGACAGGGACCTGGACGACATCTTCGAGGTCCAGAGCTCGGTGGCCCAGAACGTCGCCAGCGCCCTCAAGCTCAAGCTCCTCGCCGTAGGGGAGGCCGAGTCCGAGCCCAAGGTCGGCTCGGAGGCGTACACCATGTACCTGAAGGCGACGCACTTCCTAGGCGAGTCGACGCCCTCGACCCTCAGGGAGGCCCGCAGGCTGTTCGAGGAGGTGATAAAGAAAGACCCGTCTTTCGCGAGGGCCTACGCCGGCCTCGTCCGCGCGCTCTGGAACCTGGTGCCCATCGAGCCCGACGGGCGGCACATCATCGACCTGGCAGAGCGGGCCGCGGAGAAGGCGGTGGAGCTGGCGCCGGAACTCGCCGAGGCTCACGTGGCAATGGCGGACGTGCACACAGCCATGGACAGGTTCGAGGAGGCGAGGGCCGAGCTGCAGCGGGCCATCGAGCTGAACCCCAACCTCGCCGTCGCCTACGACCTGCTGGGCACGAACTACATGGCCTTCGGCATGCCCGAAGAAGGGACCGCCGCCTTCAGGAAGGCATACTCCCTCGACCCCCTCTCCGCGGGGGCCGGAGTCACCCTCGCGCAGGCGCTCCGCATGGACGGGAAGACGGCCGAGGCCCTCGAGTTGCTGGAGAAGCTCAGGGTGCTCCACCCCAAGTCCGCAGCGCCCCTGGCCATGCTCGCGGTAACCTACACGCAGAACGGGGACTTCGCGAAGGCCGATGAGTCGCTCCGCGCCGCCGAGGCTCTCGAGCCGGGGGACCCGGAATTCGAGATCTACAAAGGGTGGCTCGCGGCCAAGAAGGGGGACAGGGCGCAGGCGGAAGAATCGCTGCGCAAGCTAGCCGACCCCACCAAGTCCGTCTACAGCAACGCCGTCGTCATGATCAGGGGGGAGTTGGGCGAAATGGACGCCGCCTACGAGGAGCTCATGAAGATGGCGGAGAGGCACTCCGGGTACGCAAGCATCAAGGTCGACCCCGCCTTCGCGCCGATCCGCGCGGACCCCCGCTTCAAGGACTTCTGCGTCAAGGTCGGGCTCCCTCCCTAGGTGATCCCCCGGCCACCTCCCCTGCGCCGTGGATGGGTTCGCCCCCCGCCGCCCGCTTCCATATGAGATAGGACAGGGGGGCCCTGGCCGCAGCCCAGAGCGAAGGGAGGACGAAGAGGTAGACAAGGAGCTGGAAGCTCAGGCCGATGGAGAGCCCCGAAGTCGTGACGTGCAGGTCCCCGCCGTCGGTCACGAGCCAGAGGTAGACGGCGCTGAGCAGCGCTGCGCCCGAAAGGAACGGGACGGAGACCGCCATCCCCTGGAAGAAGGCCGCGCCGACGTCCAGGGCGGTGAACAGGACCCCGAACTCGTAGACGAAGGACGGGACCGCAAGCGGCGTGGCCGGGACGTACCTGACGAGGAAGACCCCGAGGTAGTATGGGACGACGACCCAGAGGACCAGGTTGATCGCGAGCGCCCAGAGGGCGGCGATTACCCGCTTCCGCATGGTCACCACCTGGCCGAAGGACAGCTCAGGCCCCTCCCGGAAGTCTGACGAAGCTGGTGAAGTTCACTCCCACCGACAGGCTCGCGAAGGGCGCCAGGGTCATGGCCACTGTCCCGTTGATCTGGCGGTCCGCCGAGCCAAGGAACTGTTGGACGTCGGCGACCGTCATGCTGAAGTGCAGCACCCCCTGCTGGCCGGGAAGGATGTCAGAGGTCGCGTTCCTGCACTGGACGCTCGGGCTGGCCGAAGAGCACGATATCGAGACGTTGAGCGGGTAGAGCCCCCGGTTGGGGACGGTGACGTTGAAGGAGATTGTCTCCGCGCCCGTCGCCTGGTCGTAGACCGCGTTCCCGACGACCATCTTGTTCCCCGCGGAGAGCCCCGACCTGAACCCGGAGTAGTCCTCATAGGCAGAGTACGCGACCGTGGCCGCGACAACGACCACGGCGAGGGCGACTGTCACCGTGACGACCCTGAGGGCCCAGATGCCGCGGGGGGTCCGGGGCTTCAACTGGGCATTTATGGGGCGCCGGAGGTAGTTAAGCGAGTCGAAGGCGTCGAATCAAACGGCGGCAGTGGCCCTCCCCTTGGCCGGGTCCCACCAGGCCCTCCCCATGGCCTCGGTGTTGTAGGAGGCGGCCACCCTCCCCCCGGCATCGATCGTGATTATCCCCGCGGTCCCCTTTCCCCTCGACCTCGAGATGTGCTCGATCGCCCCTCTGGCGCCTGCCGCCGCGTCTGCCCCCCGCATGAGCTGGCACGCCCTCATTGAAAGTGCGCACCTGATGATCTCCTCCCCAACGCCGGTGGCGCAGGCGGCGCCGAGCCCAGGCTCCGCGAAGATCCCTGCCCCGAGTATCGCCGAGTCCCCGACCCTCCCCGGGAGTTTCATCCACATGCCGCCCGTGCTCACCGCCGCGGCGGGAGACCCGTCCGAGCCGAGGGCCACCGCCCCGACCGTCCCGCCTCCATCGAGCCTCCTGGCCAGAGCGACCGCCTCGGCGTGGCGCCCGCCCCTCACGAGGGCTTCGAACTTCGTCTTGGCCGCCGGCGACGGGCGCAAACGTCCTGTTTTCAGCCCGGCGAGCCTCGCGTAGCCCTTCGCCCTCTCCCCCACGATGAGGACGTGCTCGGTGTTCTCCATCACCCACCTCGCGAGCGAAGCTGGATGATACGTGCAGGTCACGTCCCCCACCCCGGCGCCGGCCGCCCCCTTCGCGGTCATCACCGCGGCGTCGAGCTCGACCTTTCCCTCGGCGGTCAGGCAGGCCCCCCTGCCGCAGTTGAACAGCCCCGACTCCTCCATGAAGGTCACCGCAGCCAGGGCCCCGTCCAGCCCCGACCCCTTCTTCATCGCAGAGACCCCCTCGTCGACGGCCCTGAGGAGTCCCCTGAACCGCGCGTCTCCCGCGCCGTACTTGCCGCTCCCCGCTCCCCCGTGGACGATTATCGAGTGTTTCAGAGGCGTCTCTCCAGTCCTCGTTCGCGGAGCGTATGAAAACTTTTGATATGGCAACCAGTGTCGCGGACTGTCGTGCATGCCCGTCATTAGCGTCCCCAAGGGCGTCCTCCGCCTCGCGGCCCTGAAGATGCTCTCGGAGTCCTCCCTATCCGGGACAGACCTCGCGAAGCAGATCAGCAGGGCCACTTCGGGGGAGTGGAGCCCTGGCCCCGGTTCCATCTATCTGATGCTGGGGGAACTGCGGAAGAAGGGGCTCATCAACGAGCTCCCCAAGCGCGAGGGGAACGTGAGGCGCTACATCATCTCCGGGAGGGGGAAGGAGGAGCTGTCCCGGTTGACGAAGGAGACGGAGTCAGACGTGGTCCGCCAGCTGAAGCTCCTGGCCGTGTACTCGTCCCTGGCAGGGAGAAGCGCCCTCAGGGCGAAGATAAGCGAGCTTGCAGCGTCCGTAACGGGCCCCTAGGCCCGTTCGGCTGGTGCGACGGCCGCTGCCGGCCTCGTCCGACCCGCCCCCGGGAACCCTTAGATGCCAGGGTCCCTCCGCCTTACCGATGCCTGACAGGCCGGCCGGTGTGGAGAAAGTAGGCATCGAACACACCTCCACCGAGTCAAGGCACGGCTCCCCAGGGAGGGTCTTCACCCTCTGGTTCGCGGCGAACCTGACCATCGCCGACTACGTCGTCGGGGTGCTCTCCGTGGAGAGCTTCGGGCTGACCGTCTCACAGGCGCTCCCGGTCCTGCTCCTGGGAAACGTCCTGGGCGGGGCTGTCCTCGGGCTCTCGGCCGCCATGGGCCCAAGGCTCGGGTTCCCCCAGATGATGTCCTCAAGGGCGTCCTTCGGAAGGCGGGGGAACTACCTGTTCGGGGGGCTGAACTGGCTGAGCACGGTGGGCTGGTTCACAGTCAACACCATCCTCGGGGTCTACGCCCTCCAGGTGGTCTGGCCTGGGCTCAACTACTACGTCGTCGCCTCGGTCCTGGTGGCAGCCCAGGTCCTGATAGCGGTCTTCGGCCACGACTTCATCCACCTTTTCGAGAAGTACATGGCGGTGGCGCTGGGCGTCCTCTTCCTCGGGGTCTTCGTCGCCGCGCTGGGCGCGAACAGGGGGGAGCTCCAGTTCGCGATACCCGCCTACTCGGGGGTGGACGTCGGGGCCGTGGGGGTGGTGCTCGCCTCCTCGTTCTCCTACATAATGAGCTGGTCCCCCTACGCCTCGGACTACAGCAGGTACCTCCCCGAGGGGACCTCTGCGAAGAGGGTGGCGCTCTTCGCGACGGCAGGGGGCGCCATGGCGTCCTTCGCGGTGGAGGTGATCGGCGCTGCAGTCGGGACCCTCGCGCCAACCGCGAACCTGTTCGAGGGGCTCTACCACATAACCGGCTCCTTCGGCCCGTTCGCAATAGCCGCGGTCCTGCTCGGGGCGGTGGCGGCCAACGCCCTGAACATCTACACCAACTCCCTCTCTGCCCTCGTCCTGGACGTCAGGGCGAAGAGGTGGGTAGCCGTCCTGGCCGGCGGCGCCGTCGGGCTCGCGCTCTCCCTGTACGGCGGATACAACTTCGTTGACAACTTCGAGAGCTTCCTCCTCGTCCTCGACTACTGGATAACCCCCTGGCTGGGGGTGGTGCTGGTGGACTACTTCGTCATCCGGAGGACGGACGTGGGGAAGGTGGCGAACCCCCTCGGCTGGGACTGGAAGGCGTTCACGGCGTACTTCGCCGCCGTCCTCGTCTCCGTGCCATACATGGTCCCGGCTCTGAGCCTGGGTTTCCCATTCGGCTCCCTGGCCTACCTCTTCGGCGGGGCCGACTTCTCCTACTTCGTCTCCTTCGGGCTCGCCTGCCTGCTGACCGTCGCCCTGAGGATGACTGGGCGCGGCCCCGCGCCGTCGGCTGGCTCAGGTGCGCCGGCCTGACGGGGACGAGCGGCCGACCCATACCCTCAGGCTTTTATCCAGTCCAAAGGACGGGAGGCTTCGTGTCGCAGGATACCAAGTTCAAGGTTAAGATCTACGGCTCCACCAAGCCCAGGAAGGTCCCCAAGGCCGTCTCCGAAGAGCTCAAGGGGACGGCGGGCGCCAAGGCCATCGCCAGGATGAAGAAGGAGAGCGTGGACTGCCCCATCGTTGAGAAGGAGGTCGCGTTCCTGGTCTGCTTCGCGTGCCCATCCTTCCTCCGCAGGGTCACCGGTGTGGTCGACTGCGCCGGGGGTCAGGGCCCGCCGAAAGCCTGGCTGATCGGATAGGAGGGAGCGAGAGCCGCCCATGGTGAACCTCGGCCTGTTCGTAGGCCTTCCCATCCTCATACTCGGCTCCGTCTTCGTCGTCTACTCTCTGGCGCTCAGGTCCCGCTACCACTACACCTCGTCCCTCACCTGTCCGAAGTGCGGCAGGTCCTTCGACTACAAGTGGGTCCCAGGGGCGTCGTTCAGCGCCTTCAGGCTGGGCAAGGACAGATACCTGCAGTGTCCGCTCTGCAAGGAGTGGTCGACCTTCGACATCCGTGGGGCGAAGGTTGACCGTGCGTCCCCCGGGGGGAGCTACCCGCAGGCAGCCAATGACGCTCTCTGAAGGCAGTAGTCGAGCTCGAGCCTGAACCGGGACAGGAACCGGGTCCCGACGAGGACTTCTGCGAGGCCGGGTATCGTCTCGACGGGGCCGTCCACCTCCACTTCGAGCCCCGCGACGCGGGCCGTCGCCAGGGCCGACTCGCTCTTCAGGCCCCTGCCGTCGGCGAGCCGCAGTTCTCTGCTCGCCTTCTTGAGAAGGTGCAACGAGAGCGAAGCGAAGACTTCGGCCGGGACCGCGATGAAACCCTGGTATCCGGTGTCGATGACACCCTGGACGAAGCCGTCCGCCGGGTAGCGCCTGCCGAGAAGGTGGTTCTCCAGCCTCAACCGGACCACAGGCTCGAGCCCGAGGAGCCCGCTCAAGCAGATTATCCCCTGAGCCCTGTCCTGACTACAGGCTCCAGCGGGGTGGTGCCGAGGACGATGACATCCCGCGGGTCGACCCCCAGTGCCCTCAGCTCGGCAGCGAGCTTCCTGAGCGACGGCGCCCTCGCCAGTTCCCTGCCGTCTTTCACAGCACGGAACTGCTCCCCGGTGACCCTGGCCTCGACCATCGCCAGGTGCTCTTCTATGGCCGCCCCGACCATCTCGGAAATGGCGCCCTTGCGTCCTTTACCCTGGGCCTGCGCTGCCTTCCTGAGCCGCCGGACGGTGTCTTCGGGGAGGGAGAAGGTGACGTTCACCAACATATAATGGCAATATGGTCGCAATATATAAGAGCCGCGCAGGCATCCGGATGCGGGCTCCCCCGCCTCCAGGGACAGACCGACTACGGGTCAGGTCTCTGGCTTCAGCCCTTGAGCAGGCCTATCGCGAGCCCTATCAGGAAGGTGAGGGACGAGTAGGGGAGATACCCTGCGACCCTCTGGGCGTAGGTGGTGAGGCTGCTGCCTGACTTCACGAACGAAAGCAGCGGCGTCAGTACCTGGTTGGGGGAGATGATGCCCACGGCGATGAGGAGTATGACCAAGACCGCCAGCGCGATCCCGATCTTCAGGGCGCTCCTCACTATGATCCCGACTATGAAGCCGATGATGAGGGGGACGATGGCCGCCACCAGGAACGTGGTAGAGAGGTCAGGCAGGAGGAAACTGACCATGGGGTCGCGTCTCTTCCCCCGCTTAAGAACCTATGCAATATCTCTACGACCGCCGGCGCCGTGGCCCCATTCTCCGCTCCCAGCTTCAGGCCGGCCCTGCGGGTGCCGCCCAGGGACAGCCGCCTGGGTCTAGCTGCACGTAGTGACCGGAATACCCTTACAGATTCTAACGGAGGTTATTACAAAACCAGGGGGACCAGGTTGGCCGCCCACAGCAGGTAGAGGCAGAGCGCCCCGGCGGCGAGGGCCATCCCCCGGGACCTGACGACCCTGATCGTCTCCTCGGGCCCTGTCCTCCCTGACCTCAGCCGGAGGAGCGGGAGGATGAGGGCGGACGAGAACGGGACCAGGGCGGCCATGATCGGAGGCAGGTACCCTGTCAGGACCGCGCATCCATAGAGCAGCGCCCCCGACCCCATCAACCCGACAGCCAGGTCCACGGAGCGACCCGAGCCCAGGGCGAGGGGGGTCGACCGCCGCGTCGCCGAGTCCTTCTCGAGGTCCCTCACCCCCTGAAGGACTCCGGACATCGCTGCGAAGCAGAACACGGCCCCCGAGACCACCGCCGCCCCCGCCGACAGTGGGGCATAGAGCGCGTACCCCATGAGGACGAAGAGCGCAGGGACGGAGCCGTGCACGACCACGTCGAGGCCGGGCCTCGACTTGAACCCCGGCCCCCAGCTGTAGCCCCAGTAGAGCCCGTAGACGAGCGGCGCCGCGTAGCGCGCCGGGGCTGGCACAAAGTAAAGCGACCCCACGGACCCCGCGGCAAGGAGGGCGAAGAGGGCGGTCCCGGAGCCGAGGCCCAGTTCCCCCGTCGCCAGCGGGTTCCTGCTCGCAGGGGCAGACGCGTCTTCGTGCCTGTCGGCGATGTCGTTCAGCACGAAGGCCGAGGCCGAGAAGCACGCGATGAAGGCCGTCAGCCCCGCTAGGCCGGCGGCCGACCCGACCCCGGCGTAGACCGCCCCGACCAGGCCGCAGAAGACGAAGAGGGGGCCGTACTCCTCGAAGCGGACAAGCTTGACCCAGGGGGTCAGGTTCCCCATCGGCAGCGCAAGGAGCGCCGTCCGGACTTAAGCGTTGGCGGCGCCGCTGCGCGGAGCCAGCGACCAGCCGACCGCCCCCGAATCCACCGTGTTGTCCCTTTACTCGTTCTCTGCCTTGGCGGACCCCTGCTGGCGCTTGGTCCCCCTCTTGCCCAGGACCCCCAGCCACGGGTTGTCTACAGCGGACTCGGGGACTGCGACCCCGGTGTCCCTCCGCGGCCTCGGCCCTGTGTCGGCCCTGATCACCGCGACCTCCTGCCTGGGACCCGGCGCTTGCCTCGCCTGTGGCGCCATCACCCTCACGCTCGATGCTTCGGGGGCGGCGGCGTAGGCGGGGGGCGCCGCCGTCTTGATGGTCGAGAGCTCCCTCCTCACCGCCGTGATCTCCGACATTATCGAACTGACCTTGTCGGCGAGGGCCGGGTCCGGCTTCTGGTCGGGCCCCTTCGGCCTCTGGCCGACCTGGTTCACCGTCTCGGTCAGCTTGCGCAGCGACGCCTCGATGTCGGCGTACACCTTCTCGGCCGGGGGCTTGGTGAAGGGCTGCAGGACCACCCTGAGGACTATCAGCATCGCCCAGACGAAGGTGAGGGAGTAGACCCCTATGGGGAACTGGGGGAGGTAGAACAGGTACAGCAGGGTTCCCGCAGGGAACGCCCTCAGGGCAGGGAAGACGAAGCTCCAGACCAGGACGCCGACGACGCCCACCCAGGCGAGCACGTCGAGGAAGGCCAGGGAGAGGGACGCCGAGGCGCCGCGCGCCTTCCTGTAGCTTCTGTACCTGAGCGCGAGCAGGAAGAGCCCACCGAGGGCGCCGACCCCCGCCGTCAGCGCGAAGTCGTTGGCGACGAGCCCCGCGTAGGGGGCGGCGACCAGGTAGATCAGGGCGGCGTTGACGATCAGAAAGATTGCGAAGAGGACCCGGCCGCCGCTCTTCCTCACCTTGGGGTGCGCGAGCAGGGCGGCCCTCCGCCTTTCGATCTCGTCGAAAGTCATGGCGAGGCTACCGGTCGAGGTACTGCCAGCCTTCTCGCTCGTCCCAGTCCCAGGTGAAGTCGTCCGGGATGTAGAGCCCGTAGGCGACGCACCCTTGCCAGACGTTGTAGACCGGGTGCTTGGTGAGGGTGACGTTCGCCCCCTGGATCCCCTTCTCCTCCAGCATCGCCTTCAGCTTCGTAGAAGAGTCGACGGCGTAGCTCTCCATCCCCTGGGGGACCTTCCAGGAGAAGCCGCCCCCCGACAGGAAAATCGACCTGTAGAGCGCCGGCTGGATCTCGAAGCTGCACTTCTGGACCGACTGGATGATCACTTCGGCCAGGTCGGTGGTCCCTGCGACCACCTTCCCCTCCGAGTAGGAGTCGGCCGGCTTGGGGAACCCGCGCCTGTAGTAGGACGAGTAGTATTCGTTGGACGGGTCGAAGAAGTACTCCCCTATCAGGAACCGCTGCCAGCTGCTCTTGTCCAGGTCGATGGATATCCGGGTGTTGGGGACCCTGAACACCGCCCCATACTTCGGGTTGTTCTTGTCCGCCATCACCTGCTTCAGGCTCTTCGGGACGAGCCCCAGCGACTCCTTGAACAGCTTGACCAACTTCGGCTCACGAGCCAGGTCCCCGTAGCCGGCGTCGCGCAGTATCTCGGCGGCGACGAGGTCGCAGTCCCCCCCGCCGCGGTTCAGGGTGATGAGCGCGTTGAAGATCATGCCGCTGCTCACGGGTGCGATCTGCGCGTTGCCATGGCCTGCCTCGAGCACAGTGCAGGCGAGGACCTTCTGCGATATGGCGACGGCGAAGGGCTGAGGGATGATGGACAACGCCTTGACCAGCTTCCTCCCCTCCTCCTGGTTGATCTCCCTGTGGATTTCGAAGAGCCTGTCGTACATGTACCTCGGGGCGGCGGCCGAAAGCGCTGCCACTGCCTTCACGCCGTCGAACTCAGGGTTCTCAGGCACGTGCCTGAGGAGGGCGTACCTCGTCAGCTCCTTCACCACCGACCAGGACCTGTCGTCGTCCCTGTCGATGACCCCGCTCCGCATCGGATAGACCATCCTCTCGGCTATGTCGCGCTTCGCCTCGACGAAGTTGGACACGTCGGGGCCGACCACCAGCAGCTTCTTGTCCGCCCCGCCTGTCATCCTCACCATCGACGACCTGGTGTCGGGGAAGTAGCCCCGGTTCTCGATTACGTCCGGGACGTTGCCCAGGGTCGCCGGGCCGAACTTCAGCTCCGAAGTACCGTAGTCCTCGCCGAAGACGGAGAGCTCCTTTGGAGCGGGCAACTCTCACTGCCACTGCTCCCTCGGTCTATAAGCAATTTTCGTCAGGCTCCCCGTCTCGACCCCAGCACCTCGAGGGTCCCCTCGACCGCGCGCACCACCGCGGCCGCCTCGAAGAGCGCCAGGGTCAGGGTGAGCCCGACGGCGAAGTCCGCCGCGAACCCCGCGACGGTCGCGTCGACCGTGGGGACCCCGCCCCCCAAGAGCAGGTAGAACAGCAGGGCGAGGACCGCTCCCTCCGCGGCTTTGAGGGCGCCCCCAGCCGCCGGGCCCAAGCCCGCTCCCTTCAGCACCCCCTCTATGCAGGCCACGACGGCGACCATGGCCGCGTAGGGGGCCCCGAGCGCGAAGTCGGCGAGGCTCGAGCTCAGGCCGAGGGTGGTCCCCTGGCCGGCAGCCTGCGAAGCGACGCCTCCAACCCAGGGCCCCGCGAGCCTCGGCCCGGCGACGAGGACGAGCAGCACCAGCGCCCCCGCCCCCACACCCACGGCCGCCCTGGCCCTGCCTCTCAGCGGCCCCCGGCCTCCCTTCACCGCTGGCTCCTCGTCTCCGGCGGAAGCAGCCGCCGCTGCCAGGGCTGCCGCCCCGGCCTGCAGGGCGGCGTCGCCGTAGACCGCAGGGCCAGCTGTCGCCGGGGCCCTCCCCTCGGTCACAGTCATCCCCACCGGCAGGAACCCGCCGACGACCGCGCTCCCGGTCACCTCCCAGCTCAGGTTACCTACCGGCTGCTTGGCGGTACCATTGAGGAGCACGGCCTCGAAGCTCACGCTCCCGCCTGGGGCTATGGCGAGGGGGCCGACGTCCCTCGAAAAGACCACCGTCCCCCCTTCCAGGACCACCATGCGCAGCCTGATGTCTCCGATCCCCAGGAACCCGTGGTTGGATATCAGGACGGGGACCGCCACCGCGTAGCCCGCGATGTTCGTCGCCCTGCCGGTGGACATCCTGAGCCCCGAAGCCAGCGACGCCGCCGGGACCGCCATGGAGACCACACCTGCGACCAGGAGGACCGCGCATGCGGCCCCCAGCCACTTCGGCTTCATCCCTGCGAAAGTACCCCGTCGCGCATCTCGTACACCTCCCCGAGGCGCTCCCTCATCTTCTGGTCGTGGGTCGAGATCACGACGGCGGCACCTATCTCGGCGCAGAGCCCCTCGAGCAGCTCCAGGACGCTCTGCCCCGAGGCCGAGTCGAGCTGGCTCGTCGGCTCGTCGGCGAGCACAAGCGCCGGGCTGTTCACAAGCGCCCTGGCGACCGCCACCCTCTGCTGCTCCCCGACGCTGAGCTCCCCTGGCCTTCGTCCCTCCTTCCCCTCGAGCCCCACAGCCTTCACCAGCTCAGAGGCCCTCCGGAGCCGTTCCCCGTCCTCCCTCCCGGCCAGGACCAGCGGGAGCCGCACGTTCTCCAGGGCCGACAGCTTCTGCATGAGCCTCAGCTGCTGGAACACGAACCCGACCCTCCCGAGCCTCAGCGCTCTCCTCTGGGCCACCGAGAGGGTGGACACGTCCCTTCCGTCGAAGTAAGCAGCACCCGACGTGGGGAGCAGCAGGGTCCCGAGCATGCTCATCAGCGTGGTCTTCCCCGACCCCGACGGTCCGACGATCCCGACGACCTTCCCCCCGGCCACTTCGACGGTCGCCCCGGACACCGCCGTGACCCTCCTTTCCCCCGCCCCGTAGACCAGGGTGGCCGAGTCCAGCCTGGCGACCCCTCCGCTCATCCCGCCCTCCTCACGGCTCCCACGGCGCTCGCGAGCCCCACCCCCATCCCCACCGCCAGGAGTCCGAGCACGGCCAGCAGGGTCACCCATCCGGGGAGGAGGGCCGATATCCCCGAGGGGGTGAACTGCACCGTGACCCCTGCGTACCTCTCGAACACGAACGCCGTCGCCCCCGCCGAGGCGACGACCCCCAGGGCCGCCCCCAGCAGGGTCACCAGCGAAGTCTCTGCCAGGGCCACCTTCAGCACAGACCCGGTCGAAGCCCCCATGGCCACCATGGTCGAGAGCTCGTCCCTCTCCTCAAGTATGTTCACGCTGACGATCACGGTCACGAAGAGGACGGCCAGGGCCGCGGCGAGGGCCCCCATGGCGACGTCGAAGGTCCCCACAGACGAGAGGAGGGGAGCGGTGATCGCCTGGCTCTGCCCGTAGGGGATCGCCCCCACCCCGGGGACCGACGCCATGATATTCGACGCCACCTGGGACGCGTTCCCCTGGGTGTCTACCAGGACCGCCGAGACAAGGTCGTAGTACCCCAGCTCCGCCTGGGCGGTCTGCAGGGGCATGACGACCGCGTTGCTCAGGACCACGTTCGACGTGACGAGTATGCCGCTCACCGTGAGCGCAGCCCCTCCGTTCTCCAGGGTCGAGCCGACCCGGAGCCCCTCGGTGGACGCGAGGTAGTTCCCCACCACCACCTGGTCTGCAGACGAGGGGTAACTCCCCTGGAGGCTCAGGGGGGTCGCCTCCGCGAACATCGAGAAGTTCTGGATGGGGACGCCGATGGTGATGTTCGACGGCACCAGCTCCTTCACGTCCACCACCACCAGCAGCGGCGTGGCCGACTCCACCCCCCTCACCCCGGCCACCTGAGACGCGACCCCCTGAGAGACCACAGCCCCGAGGGGGAGCCCCCCGAGGAGCAGGGCTCCCCGGGACACCACGAGGAGGTCAGCCTTGTAGACCGTGTAGCTCTGGTCAACCACAGTTGTGTACCTGTCGGACACGGCGACGACGGTGAGCATGAGGACGATGCAGAGCGCTATGCCAGCTACTGACAGGAAGGTCCGAAGCGGCTTCCTGAACGAGTTGCGGAAGCCCAGGGAGGCCAGCGCCACGAGCTCGCAGGGGGGCCAGACCCCTAATAAGCGTGGGTCGGGTCCAGGACAGGATCGAGCGGTCAGCCGGGGTCAGGGAGCCGCCCAATGCAGTCCGCTTCGCAGTCCAGAGCGCGATGTTCGCCCATAGAGCGACAGGACACCAGACCTGCGGACAATGCGTAAATATCCAAGCGGAACGATGCCAGTGCGTTTGAGATTCCAAGTGTCCCTTGCCCTCCTGGGCGCCGCGCTGCTCGCCCTTTCCGCCGTTCCCATGGCAGCTGTGGGCCAGGGTTCCGGGAGCAGCTCCCTCACCGTCACCGTAAACCCCGACGGCTCGCTCAGCGTCGCCGTGCAAACCTCGAACACGACGACATCACCCCCGAACACCGTCCCGAACGTCCAGTTCAGCGCCAGCGTCGCCACCTCCGGCGGCCAGTCGGTCGCGACCGAGCACCTGACGGCGACAGTCCCCTCCGCCTACCTGAACCGGATCAACGTGACCGGCTCCCTCTCGGGCCATGGGACCTTCGCGAACGACCAGTCCCAGGGGACCATTACGTTCAACGGGGCGCCGGGGATAGGCAGCCCCGACGACACTCTTTCGCTCAACTACAACGGGACGAAGTCCTCCCTGGACGCCACCGGGACCGTCACCATCGTCTATGGCACCTACACCGTCTCCGGCCAGACGGTGGACGTGACCCAGAGCAACGTGTCACAGTACGTGTCGCTCTACCAGGCGCAGCTGAACCGGACCTACATCAACGGGCTCATCACGAGCAACCCAGTGTATGCCGCCGCGAACGTGACTGTGACGGGCTTCTCCATCACCCCCAACTACGGGAGCTCCTCGGCCGCCATCAACGTGGACATCGAGCTCGCCGGTAACTTCACCGCCCTCCCTGGCGCCGAGGCGGCCTACTACTGTGCGCACAGCAACCTCACCAGCTGCAGCTCCAACGCGACCCTCTACGACGCCATCGACTCCGCCGTCACCGGGTACACCTACAGCTTCGGCTATTCGAACGGGTCCTTCACCTTCGACGCCACGGTCACCGGGCCCGCCAACTTCAACCTCGACGCCATACTGAGGGCCGAGGCCGCGTCCTCCCCGGCGTCTGGGAACCTCACCGCCGCCCAGCGGGCGTTCTTCAACAGCACCTCGGTCGACATCACCGGACTCACGACCAGCGGCTCAGTCAGCCAGGACGCCAGCGGCGTGGTCACGACCCAGTTCAGCATGAGCGGGCTCACCCTGCGACCCACGGTGACCATCTCCAACGGCGGCTTCGACGAGTCAGGCTTCTTCAGCTCCCTGGGCACCACGCCGGTCAACATCACGGTCCAGACCAGCGGGGGCGTCGCCTTAACGCTGCCGTCCGGGGTCCCTGCGCCCTCCTCGCAGACCTCCACCTCGGCCAGTTGGACCAACGTGTCGGGCCGGTCCCTGTCCCCCATGGCGTTCACCGGAGGGTCTGCGTCCACCACTTCGGGCAAGACGACCGGGTCGTCGTCCGGGCTCGGCGGGATACCCGAGTTCCCCATCGCACCCCTGGGGCTCGCCCTCCTGACCGCGGCGGTCCTGGCGGGCTACCTCATCGCCAGGAAGAACGTCCGTCCGAAGCTGGCCGTGCCCTAGGCCGCCAGCCGCTCCATCGCAGCCCTGAGCTCCTTCTCGACCTTCTCCGCCTGGTCCAGCTCAGCCGCCCGTGGCCACACCCTCCGGGCGTACTCGGCCATGGTCATCCCCTTCTGCAGCTGCGACACCAGCATCTTCACGTCCGCGTCGGCCTGGGCCCTCACCATCAGGACCTCCATCAGCCGCTTGTTGGCCCTGGCCCTCACCTCCCTCGCCCTGTCCAGCGCCTGCCTGTACTGCATCGACCCCTCCCCGAGGGCCCTCCCCGCCAGCAGTCCCTGCTCCGCCTTTCCCACGTCGTCGAGCAGCCCGGCGTCCACCCCAAGCCCCCTCACGTCTATCCTCGGCTTCATGGCTGCCAGGAGCTCCTCTGCGCTCTCCACTATCATGAACTTCCCCCCCGTCCTGGCCGCGACCTTCTCCAGGGTCTCCCTGTTGATCTTCCCCCCGATGGCGATCACGTCGACTATCGCCTTCTGGGCCACTTCGTCCCCCACCACATTCTCCGGCCTGGGCCCCACGTTGGACCTCTCGTCGGTTATCATCACCACCTTCTTTATCCGCCTGACGGGCCCGTCGTTCCCAGCGTAGAGCTGCCTGAGTCCCTCCTCGATCGCTAATCCGGAAGGGGTCGCCCCGCTCACCCGTATGGCATCCATCTTCTCCTTCATCCCTTCCTTCGTCAGGTCGTCGAGGTCCGTCAGGGGTACCACCATCCTGGTCATCTCTTCCCCTCCCTTCAAGAACATCCCCCCCAGGCGGGTGGGCGCCTGGAAGGTCATCACCCCCAGCCTGCTCCCGAAGGGGAGTTCGCCCCCGCCGAGGAGCCCGGCGATGGTCTCCCTGACCAGGTCCATCTTGACGAAGCTGGTCCCCCTGGGGGACCTGTGGGTGTCTGCCATGCTGGATGAGGCGTCGACGGCGTACAGGAGGTCCCACATCGCTGCCACCGGCACCGCCGCGGGGTGTTAAATCCCCTCGGCCGGGCGTGAAAGCGCGGGGGGTCGACGTCAGTTTCATCAGATGACCGCCGGCACCCCGGCTCCCTCGGAGAGGAAACGCTCGGCTAGATGTACTTCTTCTCTGATTCGCAGTACCAGCGGCTGTACTGCTTGATCCAGGTGGCATCCCTGCCGCAGCTGGGGCAGACCGTCTTCTTCTGTCCCGCCGGCAGGATCTTCGGGATGCCCAGCCTCAGCCTCGAGCCCGAGGACTCCTGAGCCGGCTGGACGGCCGGCGCTGCAGCGACCTGCTTTGCCGTCGACGGGTCGATGTTCTCCTTCGTTATCAGTATGTCCTTCCCTGCCCCTATCTTGTCCCATCCGACTTCTATGCTGATCCCGTGGTTCACCCTCACGACAAGGGAGAAGTCGTTCGAGCCCAGCACGAAGGCCGTGTCCACCACTTCGCCGATGAGCCCCCCGTCGGGGTTGTAGACCAGCTTCCCGTTCAGCCCTGACCTGGAGATGCTCAACTTCCGCTCCCTTCCGCGGCCCCTGGAGGCGGCGGGGGCCCAGCCACATAGCCCGGAGGGGGAGGGGGCAGCGCCGACCGCCTCTTCATAAGATACATTACCGCCACCGCGGCTATGGCGACCCCGGCAACGGTCCCGCCGATGGTAGCGTAGTCGTACCCGAAGTTAGCTTGAATGTCCATGGGCGCCGACGCATCGACGGATGCCTTCCCACCCGACCCCGGCGCAAGTCCCGTCCACCCGTTGAACTGGTAGAATAGGGACGAGGGGTTGGCCGCCACGTCGACCGTCGTCCCGAGCGGGACATATATCACTTCGCTCTTTCCTCCCGCCACTGATCCCGTTTGGCTCCCGTAGGAGTAGCTCACGGAGCCGGACGAGCCGGATAACAGCGTCAGCCCGGGATAGAAGTCTGCTCCCTCTGATATCGGGGAACCGACGGTCAACGTCGTGGACGTCACGTTACCCGAGTAAGAGGACGTCCCGCTCCCTGCCCATGCGCCGAAGGCCCACCCGATGCTGGCCGTGGCGCCGAGCTGGACCGTGGTCCCCACGTCATACCACCCGGTCGCGTTGGAAACCTCTCCTGACCCCTGGGCGACCGTCAGCCCGACGTAGTACTGGTGGTTGTAGGTCGCGGACGCGCTGGTCTCCTGGCTCAGGGTCCCCGAGGATGGCGTGGCCGCCCACCTCTCTCCTGCGGTGCCGTTCACCGGGGCCAGCGACCAGGTGGAGCCCGCGTCGACCCACCACCCGCTCTGGCCAAAGTTCACGCTGGCCGAGGACTGCTGGCCGAACTCCTGGGCTACCAAGGTCCCCGATGACGGATTCCCGCCCCCAGCCACCGAGAGGCTGAGCTGGAGGCTGTACTGCTGGTAGTATTCGAGGGCGACCGGCGACGAGCCTGCCGCTCCGCTCACCGCGCCCGAAGTGGTCCACCTCTGGGAGCCGTCAGACCCTGGAAGGACCTGGGCGACCTGCCAATTCGAGCCGGGGTCCATGTAGTATGGCGATGGAACGGTAGTGAGGGGGGCTTGCGCCGCCCACCCGGCGTAGGTGAAGTTCACGTCCGGGGATGAATATCCCGTCCCTCCGCTGACCCCATAACTGAACGTCGTCGGGACGCAGTCCATGCACACGACGTAGGCCCCGCTGCCGTAGGTCCCAACGTAGAGGTGGTCGTTGGCGTAGGCGAGGCTGTAGACCGGGGCCGTGGTCGGGGCCTGGCCGACCGGGCTCCAGGCGGAGCTCCCCGACGCCGGGAGGTAGTACACCCCACCGCTGTCGGTCCCCGCGTAGAAGTCAGAGCCGAAGAAGTCGAGCACGTCTACGCTCGAATACGGTAGGCCCCCAGTCGGGAACTGGGATACGCTCCCGTCCCTGCTCTCGTAGATTGACGGCTGCAGGTAGGTGGCCGCCGAGGCCACGGCGTCGTTCGGGTCCGAGGGGTTCACCACTATGGAGGTGATCGCTGCGGATGGGCCGGAGCCGAGCATGTTGTTGCTCCAATTGTAACCCCCGTCCGTGGATTCGTAGACGCCCCCGGCTGCGTCGCCGAGCCAGATCGTGTTGCTGTCGGAAGGCGCCACCGAGAGCGCCGTGATGCGGTCGGTGTCCTCGGCCACGACGGCCCAGTCCTGCATGTAGTCGGTCGTCTTGAGGAGGCACTGGTAGGAGGCGAAGTAGAGGGTCCCGGGGTTGTTGGGGTCCTGGGCGATGGGCTCGTACAGGGCGGTCCCGCACCGGCTGGCCAGCTGCGGGGTGTACCCGTTCCCTACGTTCCAGGTACTCCCGCCGTCATTCGAGACAAGAGGCTCGCCGTCAGCCAAGCAATACACCGTGTCGGGGTTGCCTGGGGCGAACCCGACCCACCCGCCGTCCCCGGTGGCTATGTTGTCCCACCCGGTCGAGTAGTCAGACATCTCGCACCCGTTGTCCTGGCTCCCGCCGAGCATCTCTCCCGAAGCCGATACCGCGATGCTGTAGAACTCGATTGTCGATAGGCCGGAGTTGAGGTTGGTCCACCCGCTCCCTTCGTTGGTCGAGCTCCAGATGCCTCCGTCGTCCCCTACGTAGACGGTGCCGTCAGGTGACAAGGCGAAGGCGTGGAAGTCGGGGTGCAGCTGCGAACCCTGGACGTAGCCGCCCAGGGGCTGCCAGCTGTAACCCCCGTCCGTGGACCTGAACAGGGTGGTGCAGGCGACGTACATCAGGTTCGCGTTGGCCGGGTCGACGGCGATGAACAGGTCGTAGCCAGACTGGCCATTCGTCCCGCAGGGAGGTACGGTGCTCCCGCCCTGGGCTGTGGCCGGCTGGGGGATGCTCATCGCCACGCAGCTCCCGGTGGACAGGGCGCACTCCAGGATCGCGGCCATCTGACCCCCGGCGGTGCCGAAGACGGCGAAGACTCCCCCCGGGACGGCGGGAGAAAAGCTGGTGGCCACCCTGCACTCCATGTTCCCTTGCGCCAGGCAGTTGGGGTCGTTGTTGGAGGCGAGGTTGTACCAGGTCCCCCCGGACCAGGTCGACTCCGTCCCCCCGCTGGTGTAAGCGGGGGTGAGGTAGGCCCAAAGGACCCCCTGGAAGTCTCCTGCGACCGGGAGGTACGACGTCCCCCCCGAGCCCGAGTCTTCGACGAGGCTCATGTCTGCGACCCCCAGGCTCCCCTGCAGGAGCTGGGTCCAGGACGCTCCCCCGTCTGTAGAGAGAAAGATCCCAGGGTTCGAAGGCGGAGAGACCGAGGTCTGACCGATGCCGCAGCACCCCGAGGCGGTTGTGGACACCATCATCTCGTCCGGGTTGGAAGGGTTCACGAGGACGCCCGAGACGGCCACGCTCTCGAACGTGCTCCCGCCCAGGACCGACCAGGTCGCCCCGCCGTCGGTGGACTCGAGCACCCCGCTCCCTACGGCCCCGAACCCGTTGGGATACTCGGGGTCCCCCGTGCCTACGTAGATGGTCCCCCCGTCCTGGGTTATGACAATCGTTCCTATGGCGGGGCTCGCCACTCCGAGGTCGAGCCGCTGCCAGGTGGTCCCAGCATCCGTGGACTTCCAAAGCCCCCCGGTCGCCGTGCCGACGTAGACATCGTCTGAGTTCGAGCCGTTTACGGCGATGGCGTTCACCCTGCCTGAGAAGGGGGCGTCGCCCCAGTTGAAGGGCTTGCCGTTTTGGGTGATCGTGGAGGTGGAGATCGGCTCCGGCCCTATCGCCAGCCACGGGGTCACGACGCTCGGCTGCGACCGGGCGCCCGGGAACATGGGAGTCTTCTGAGGGTCCTGCGACAGCTGGACGTTCGGAGCGCCTGCGGGAACAGAGGCCCCACCAACGACTGGGATACCAGCGTAGCCCGGCGTCTCCGTCGGTGAGCCCGAGTCTGCCGTGGGGAACGACGTCGAGTAGAAGCTGCCGCCTGAAGCCGCCGGCTCGACCTCGGGGGCCCGTCCTTGGCCAGCGACTCTAATGGACGGGGGGTCGGCAGGAAGCGCATGCGAGGCTGACCCCGGCCCGCCGGCCGTGGGGGCAGAGGGGCCAGCGATTCTGGCCGACGCGACCAGGGGCGATGAAAGAATGAGAATCAACAGGAGGACTACGACTCTTCCCTTGGGGAGAGGGCGCATCCGCGGGCGACAGATTTCCAGACGATTCTATTTAATTTATGCCCTAACGTTCCAGGGAACTTCGAAGCCGGCGTCGATGTCCTAGCCGGACCGCGCAGCCACCAGGAGCCGTGGGGAGTAGCGCAGCTCGAGGTGGGGACTCTCTCTCCCCGGTCAGTCAGGAGTAGCCGAGGTCCCTGAGGTGCCTGTTGACCTGGTCCTCCTCGCCTTTGCTCAGCCCTTGCTCCTTTTCGCGCCCGCGCCCGAAAACCTCGTCCAGCACGAACGCGATGTACTCGTCGGGGGTGGCGAAGGAGCCCCCGCTCTTCTCGACCTCTTCTCTGACCCTGTCGTAGAGCCTCCGCGGGATGGAGACCATCGTCCCGTCGTCCGGGCGTTCTCCGTTCAAGAAGCAGGACTACGGGAGCCTTCCAGCGGCTTTAAGGGTTCTAACCCGCTCGGCCACGGCGTCCCTCATGCCCACGGAGCGCCCTTGTATCAGGCCTTCGATCGTCCTCCCGTCCAGCCCCGGCGGCGGGGCGAGGCCAAGGAGGGCCATGCAGGTTGGCGCCATGTCCGCCACACCGGCGGACAGGGAGGTCCACCCCTTCGCTATCGAAGGGCCCGCCGCCACCAGCATCCCATCCTTCTTGTGGTGCCCCGAGTAGACAGGGTGGGGGCCGATGAGCTGGTCCGCGCCGAACTCGAACAGCCGGTGCCCGACGTACTCTTCCTTCGAGTCGTAGAACACGACGTCCGGTCCCGAACCCTGCGCTGGCCCCCGGTAGCCCAGGTGGGCGGGGACGGCCACGTCGAAGACCTTCCTGCCGGTGGCCGGGTCCTCGATCATCCGTATCCGCTCGCAGAGGCCCGACACCAGCTCCTCGTACTCCGCCCCCTGCTCCACGACCCCCTCCGGTTCTCGCCCCTTCAGGTTGACGAAGATCTGGCCGTAGTTCCCGAAGGGGTAGGCCCTGGTCATCTTCCAGTCGACGTCGGCGAAGGAGAGCGAGAGCTTCCTGGCCAGCCCGATGGCCAGAGAGTTCGAAGAGTAGGCGGCTTCGACCCCCCTCACCAGCCCCAGCCGGCGAGCTAGCCTGAGGAGCCCCAACGTGTTGACCCCTACCCTGTTTGCGCCCCTCCGCAGGGCCGTGGGGACGCTGCGGCGGAACTTCAGGTACCCTCCGTCCTTGAGCCAGCTGTACATGTAGACTCCGTGGTATACCGGGCCGAAGCCGTGGTCCGACGCGACTATCACGTTGGCGTCCGGGCCCATGGCCTTCGACACCCGCCCCAGCGCGGAATCCATGTCCTGGTAGACCCCCTCCATGAGCCCTCTCACCTCCGCCTCCCGCTTCGGGTCGTGGCCGGGGTGCCCTGGGTCGATGTGCTTCCAGAGCAGGTGGCCGGCGACGTCGGGCCCGTCGAAGACCGCCATCACGAAGTCGTACCGGTCCTTCAGCAGGCGCTCCAGCACGCGGACCTCGTCGTCCGTCCGTGCCCGTATCTGGGCGCAGAGCTCCGCCTCTCCTCCCTCATTCACCAGAGCCTTCGGCTTCGCGAAGTCGAACCCTCCCAGCTCCCCGTGGAGCCGTCCCATCAGCCCGGGAGGGTAGGAGGACCGGTCTTCCGCCCTGGGGGTTGGGAAGCCGCTCAGCATGACCCCCTCGACCGCCGACGCGGGATAGGTCAGGGGGACGTTCACGACGCAGGACCTGAACCCCCGCTCCGCGAGGAACTCCCAGAGCGCCAGGGCCCTCCTGTCTGCCGACGTGTACGGGACGAAGTCGTAGGTCCCCTCGCGCCTGTGGGCGAAGTCGAAGATCCCGTGGACCCCAGGGTTGCACCCTGTCACGAAGGTGGTCCAGGCGATGGGGGATAGGGGCGGAGACGACGATTCGAGCACGCAACTCCCCCCGGCCGCGGCCAGGGCAGAGAGGTTGGGCATCTTCCCGGCGCCCATGAGCGGCCGCGCGAGGTCGAAGGTGGCGCCGTCGAGGCCTAACACGAGGAGGGGGTGGCGTCCCCCCGGACCTGCCATCGCTCTAGCTCCTCACCAGCTGCACCCTGTCGACGACGGCGGTGCTGGCTGAGAGTGTGAGGTTCAACACGTTCCACCCTGCCACCATCTGCAGCCCTGGGAGGAGGGCGGTCCCCGACTGGTCCCCGGTCGAGCAGACGGCGGCGAATGTCGCGTTCATGCTCCCGGCGCACCATCGGAGGCCCGGGGCGGCACCGATGTTGAGGTCGTAGTCGGAGCCCACGGTGGAGTACACCAGGAGGGCGCTCGACTGGGTGACGTTCCTGGCCCCGTAGTATGGCGTCTCCCACCCGTTGGAGGGGAGCACAAGGTCAGTGGTCCCGTACTCCTGGGCGACCGCCTGCGGGGTGACGAAGCTGTCCAGCCTGTAGACCTGGTACTCGTAGTCGTTGTAGACCGGCCGTCCGAGCGATCCGAGGAGGGCGTTGGTCAGTATAAAATAGCTCCCCGGGGAGAGATACGCGTCGTTGACGACGACGTACTTGATGCGATACATCGACAGCACCAGCAGGGACAGGTTCGCGTCGGACGCCTTCTGAGCGAACACGTCTCCGGAGGCCACGGAAAGGTAGGGGGAGACCAGGAGCGAAAGGTAGGGCATGCTGCCGGCGTAGGCAGGGAGGCTGTCGGCCACCTGGGAGAGCTTCCCCTCGACAAGGGGCTTGTCGAAGGCGGACTGATAATAGAGCGAGTACTGCACAGGCGGGCTCCCGGCCGGGAGGGTGAGGACCGAAAAGTTGCCCTTGTCGTTGGCGATTATGCTGGTCCACGCAGGGATTTGGGTGCTCTGGAGCGCCACGGCAGGCGCGTATTCGAGCGCCACGAGCCCGACGATTGCCAGTGCCGCCACCTGCCTCCACCTGGGCCCCCACCTCTTCCCGACCGGACGCAGGACAGCCGCCGTCCCCATCCCGGCCAGGGCTGCCATCGCGAACATCAGTTCGATCGTAAGCCTCGCCGGGGTCCTGAACGGATGGAGGAACGTGATGTCCTCGAACACCAGCCTGTAGGGTTCCGACAGGGCGCCGTAGCCGGGGCCGAGGGACAGGAGCAGCGACACGGCGCCGACGAGGACGAAGAAGTACCTGAGCCTCCCCCTCCCGAGGTACCCCCCAAGGGCGGACAGGGCGAGGACAGACCACCCGATGTAGACGGGCCACTGGGACGGCCCCCCGGAGAGGCCGGAGTAGTATCCCAGGAATGGCTGGGACAGGAACCAGGACGTGGGGGAAGGGATGAGGAGCAGCAGCGGGTTGGCGGCGTTGTTGATGCCCGACAGTCTGAGGTACTCCAGAGCGACCCCCCGGGAGTTCGCAGCCAGCGCGGCCGGGACGAGGAAGGGGGAGGCGAGGACGGCGCCTGTCCCGATGGCGACCGCCATGGGGACGGCCCAGCTCCTCAGTCCGCGGAGCCCTCCATCGGCCAGCCTGTAGACCATGTAGAGGACCAGGAGCATCGCCGCCATGACGAGGAGCTCCAGCTCGGTGTAGGCGATGAGGGCGAGGCACACTCCTGCGCCGAGCGCGTAGCGCTTCTTGCCTTCGGCGTTCCTCAGGCAGACCAGCAAGAGCGGGAACCACTCGAGGCTGGACAGGTTGGGGTGCCCCGCGAGGAGCTGGGACATGCGCTGCGGGAAGAAGCTGAATACGATCCCTGAGAGGAACGCGCCCGACCTCCCCGCGTAGGGCCTCATGTAGAGGTACATGGCCAGGGCGCAGGCGACCGTGGATGCGATGAGCACCGAATTGTAAGCTGCCACGACCCCCGCGACCGCCTGGACCGGGTAGGAGAGGACCGCGTCCGCGGCGTCGAGGGTCTGGAGCACCAGCGACGTCCCCTGGGGATAGAACATCAGGTTGGTGAAGTAGATGCCGTGGCCGGAGAGGAGACTCTGGGGGACCCACCAGAAGTTCCAGAGGAAGTGGTAGCCGTCGGCTGTCTCGAGGGGGGCGAAGTACCCCATAGGGATCCAGGCGAAGAAGTTGAAGAGCAGCGGCCAGAAGAAGGCGGCGGTGGCTGCCGAGTAGAGGACGAGCGCGGCGACCCTGTCGTGGGCCATCGCCCACCTGTAGACTCTCAGGGGCATCCCTTCCGCCCGGTCGCGTTTGGCGCCCCCATCAATCGGCGCCGCGGCCTGCGCCGCTTCGCTCACCCTCCTGAGGACCTTCCCACCACCGCGGCTTTCGCGAATCTTACAAAAGCGTTAGTTTCTGGAGGTCATGCAGGCTCGCCACGCCCAGAACCGCGCCCCCTCGCCGCCGCGTACACCGCCGCGTAATATCGGAAGACCTGGGCGGCGAGCCGCCTGACCGGCCTCATCTCCGCCAGGAGCCCGTCGATCACCTCCAGGTCCTCCGGGGTGAGCGCTCCCAGGGCCGCCGTCGCCGTGAGGTAGACGGCCGAAAAAGCGGCCATCTTCAGCAGGAGGGGGATGAGGTTCCCCGGGAGAGCCGGGAAGGCAAGGACCGCCCCGAGGGCCACAAGGGACGACGCGACCATCAGGCCTCCGGACTTCAGGTCTACCGGAGACCCCCGCCTGACCCCCACGAGCGCCAGTCCGACGGCGGTGGACACCACGTTGGAGCAGAAGATCGCCAGCGCGAGCCCGGGGACCCCCAGCCCAAGGTACCCCCCGAGGAGCGGGGCGAGGACGAATACCGCGGCTGCCTCTGCGGATATCATCGCCAGGGTCGCCTTCGTCCTGTCCACCCCGTTCAGGTAGGACGGGAAGACGTTGAACCCGACGACTATGGGGAGGTTCGTAAGCGCGAGCAGGACGATGAACTGGACTCCGCCGGCGAAGTACCTCCCGTAGAAGACGAACATCAGGTTGGACGCTGCCCCCGCGGTGAAGAGTATCAGAGGGACGGCTGCGTAGCTGAGATACTTCACCGACAGCCTGAACGCTTTCAGCGGGTCCCCATCCCCGCGGTTGAGCATGGCGAAGGCAGGGAAGTTGGCCATGGTGACCGCCCCCGACAGCAGGGTGACCGGGACGGTGAAGTTCCAGGCGGCCTGATAGTACCCCACCAGCGTCTCTGTCCCTATCACAGAGAGGACGGCGGACACGTAGTAGGGCCCGAGCCCGTTCAGCGCGTTCGCGAGGAAGGCCGGGAATCCGTAGCTGACCATCTGCCTCACGTCAGAGGTGAAGTTCCTCAGGGAGAGCCGGCTCCTGACAGGCGAGCGGAAGAGGATCCCGGTGAAAAGGACAGCCGGGAAGATCCACGACAGCGAGTGGCCTGCGACCGCGCCGGCCGTCCCCCCTACGAGGATGAGCGCCGGAGCCACCGCCGCCCTGCCGAACGCCTGCGCCACCGTCGAAATGGACGCCAACCCCATGGCGTTCCACCCGATGGCGGCGGCGATGGTCCCCTGGAGGACCCCCTGGCCGGCTATGGCGAAGGCCGCTATCCTGACGTATGGGGCGAGCTCCGGGCGATTGAAGATGCCCTGGGCGATGGCAGGAGCGGCCAGGTAGCAGAAGGCGGCGATGCCCACCCCGGTGAGCAGCGTGAGGGCGGTCGCGTTCCCCGTGAACTCCCTCGCCCGGTCGAGGTCGCCGGACGAGACGAAGGCCGCCACGAACCTCGTGGCCGCGACCCCGGCCCCCATCCCCACCAGGAGCTGGAAGATGCTGGCCGACACCACGGCCAGGGAGAAGAGCCCGAATTCGTCCGGCCCCAGCAGCCTCCCGATGAGCGCCTGAGCGAGGATGGCCCCTGCGGCAGCGAGGAAGTTCCCGACCAGGAGCAGGAGGCTCCCCCGGGCAGCCGCCCTCCCAGTGTACAAATCGTCGTCTTGCCCCTTCCACGAGGCTATTTCTCGGTTCTCCGATGGGGCCCTCCTCTGCGGGCCTTTCGTCAGGGGAGGCGTCAGGCGTAGGCGTTGCCCGCAGACTCGTTCCCGGAGCTCTCCTCTCTCGGGGCTCCCACGTACAGTATGTAGCCCACGAAGCGCACAGGGCCCTGGACCACGGAGACCGCGGTGCCGAACGCGCCCCCGGCCGAGGCAGCCCGGCTCTGGTAGGCCTTCACCAGGGTGCCGTTCATGTCCGAGAAGGTGTAGGCCCCGCCTGCGCCCGCGAGCCCCGCGGCCGCTTCCCCGGGGGCTCCGACGGCCAGGGTCTGCTCGCTGAGCCATACCGACCACCCGAAGCGACCGCCCTGCTGGGCCCCCGGGCTCGAGACGTTGTAGAGGAGTCCCCCCGTGTCCGCCCAGAACCCGTATGCCCTGCCGGCCTGAGCCAGCCCTGCGGAAGCTTCGCCCGGTGCGCCGACCGCGGTTATGTTCAGGGTCACCGAGACCGAGCACCCGAAGATGCCGCCCTGCTGGACGTTCGGGCTCTCGAGCTGGGCGATGAGCCCGCCGCTCAGCGCTCCGAACACGTACGCCCTCCCCGCTTCCTCCACCCCCCCGACCGCCTCGCCGGGGGCCCCTACTGCCACCCTTGACGTGTTCAGGACGTTGTTGTCGCTCATCCCCACGGAGTACCCGAAGTGCCCCCCGGCCTGGGCGTTCGGGCTCGCGAAGGTCCTGATCAGGAGCCCCGATTCGCCGTTGAACGAGTACGCGCGGCCGGCACCGACGATGCCGTTCTCGGTCTCGTTCGGAGCCCCGACGACGACTATGCTGCCGCTCACCGTGACGGACCAGCCGAACCCCCCGCCGGCCTGCGCCTCCGGGCTCACCAGCGTCGAAATGAGCCTCCCAGTGGTGGCGTTGAACACGTAGACCCGTCCGGCTCCACCCATCCCGTCCACTGTCTCGCCCGGTGCTCCCACTGCGATTGCCCCCACCACCCTGAAGGGGGTCGAGGAGTTTCCAACCCGGGCGCTGGCGCCTATCGCGACGGACCAACCAAAGTTCCCGCCGGGACGGCCGTTGGGGCTGACCAGGGTCAGGCCCAGCTGGTAGACGGTGGAGTTCGGCTGATGGATGAAGGTGAACGCCGCCCCGGCGCCGACGAACCCGCCCTCGGTGGCGTTGTACTCTCCTACGACCCCGATGTTCCCCGGGGCGGTGGCGACCGACCAGCCGAAGAAGCCTGACGGCTGGGGCTCTGGGTTGGTCACCGGGCTCCCCTTCGAGGCATCGACTCCTGTGGCGGGCGAGGTCGCGGTACCACCGGCGGGCGTGCCGAAGGCCAGGAAAGAAGCGAACGACACCATGAGGATCAGTAGCAGCACGAAGACCGCAGGGAGGAAGTGGCGGCTCCGCAACCCTGGGCCGTCGAGGTAGAGCAGCTAAAAAGCATGCCAGGGCCAGAAGCCCCCGCAGACTCTCCTCCGGCCCCGTCGAGTCGGGGGCTAGGGCCAGGGGTTCGCCCCGCGCAGGTGCGCTTTCAGTGGACCGTCGCTTTTACGATGGCCGCAGATTCCCCGTCCGTGAGGATGCGCCTGCAGGTTTCCCCTTCCCTCTTCACCTTCTCCAGCGCGGCGGCCACCACCCCTTCCTTCGAGGCGTTCCCGCGTCTTGTCCCTGAACGGGACCTACAGCTTCCCAAGCCTTCGGAGCCCCTCGAGGAGCTCGCCCAGGCTCTCCTCCGGGGTGGACGCCGACGTGTCCACCACCAGGTCAGGGTGCTCGGGCTCCTCGTAGGGGTGCTGGACCCCGGTCATGTTGTCTATCTCGCCCCTGCTCGCTTTGGCGTACAGCCCCTTCGGGTCCCTCCGCTCGCAGACGGAGAGTGGGGCCCTGACGTAGACCTCCACGAACCTCTCAGCGCCCACCGTCTCCCTGGCCTCGGCCCTGGACCTACGGTAGGGGGAGATGAGCGCGACTATCGCCACAACGCCGTTCCTCGCCAGCACCTTCGCCACATAGGACACCCTCCGGGCGTGCTCCTCCCTGTCCTCCCTGGAGAGCCCCAGGTCCCGGGACAGCCCCTTCCTCACTTCGTCGCCGTCCAGCACCTCGGCGTACCTCCCGAGGTCGCTCCGAAGGGACCCCTCGAGGAGCTTCGCCAGGGTCGACTTCCCCGACGCGGGGAGCCCGGTCATCCACACCGCGAACCCCTCAGGCCCCTCTTCTGTCCGTCCCCTCATCTGCACGCCTCCACTATCTCGCGCACACCGCGGCTCCCCCGTCCCGCCCCGTAGCCCAGCCCGTAGGTTTCGAGCAGGGTGGCGCCCATGTCCTGCGCCCTCAGTCCCTCCAGCACCCTCCCGCCCAGGTCGCGCCCGGGGACCTGCATCAGGAACACCCCGTCCATGGAGTGCACGGAGTCGTCCGGCCCGGTGTCGTTCTCCGCGAGGTAGTTGGAGCCGTGTCCCAGGGTCCCCGCAGACCTCCAGTCGAGGTCTCCGAAGTAGACGACGAAGTCAGGCTTGTCCCCCACCGCGGTTCCGTAGAGCTCCTCTGGCTCGAAGACCCGGTTCTCCATCGGAGCCCCCCGGTCGTCCCTTATCCCAATGATCTTCTTCCTGAGCAGCGCCTTCTCCGCCTCCAGCTCCCCGGGCTCGACCACCCCCTGGGCCTCCCTCCCTTTCACGTTGAAGAAGATCCGCGCGTAGTACCCGCCCCACCCCCAGGCCTTTGTGCTGGCCCAGTCCACGTCCGCCTCCACGATGTCTGTCTGCTTCGCCGGCCTTGTCTTCAGCTTGAGGTACCCCTGCTCCTCCAGCCACTGGTTGACCGCGAAGGCCCCCTTCATCGCCTTGGACCCGTGGTCCGACATCACCATCGTGGCGCAGTCCTCGCCGAAGAGCTCCACCAGCCTCCCGACCCTCCCGTCCACCATCGAGTAGTACTCGAGGTCGATCTGCTCGTACCCGTTCCCCGGGACGTGCTTGGGGTGTGCGCTGTCGAAGAACTTCCAGAAGGCGTGGTGCAGCCTGTCGAAGCCTATCTCGTGCATCATGAAGAAGTCCCAGGGGTCCTTGGCGAGCCGCTCCGCCACGTCGAACCTCTTCTCGGTCATCTCGAACAGCTCCTTCTTCAGCGCCGCCCTGTCGTCGGTCCGGAACGTGACGTCGAAGACGTACTTCCCACCGGCAGCCTCCAGCACCTCCTCCTTCAGCTCTGCCGGGTAGGCGAAGGGCTTCTCCTGGGAGGGGGTCAGGAAGCAGGAGACGAGGCTGAGGTTCGGCTTGCCCTTCGGCGGGTAGCCGGGCGGGACCCCGAGGACCGTCGCCCTCTTCCCGTGCTCAGCCAGGACATCCCAGACCGTCGGGGCGTTCACGTGGTTTGAGTTGACGATGTAGCCGTCGACGTAGGAAGCTCCGCGTCTGTGCCTGAAGCCGTAGATGCCGAGCTCCCCAGGGTTCCTGCCGGTCATCATCACCATCCAGGCGGGGACGGTGATGGGTGGGTCGCAGGTCCTCAGCCTCCCCCTTAGCCCCCGCTCCGCCATCCGCCTGAAGTTGGGGAGCCTGTCGAGCAGTTTGTCGAAGAGGAGCTCGGGGGGGACCGAGTCCAACCCTATCACGGCCGCTCTCTTCGTCAATCTGACCCCTCCCCGGGCCGGTCCCGGGCGGAAAGCTGCGCATCGGACATGGCCAACGCTACTCCACGAACGGGTTCTTGCTCCCCATGATCACCCGGGAGACTTCTTCGCGCATGAACTCCTTGGGGGGCGCCTCGCCTGCTTGGAACATCGCCCTCAGCTTCGTCCCGCTGAAGGTCAGCCTCTCCGACTCGGGGTGGGGGCATATGCGGTCGTTTGCCATCCCTCCGCACCTGCTGCAATAGTAGAACTCGCGCATCGGGACCATCTCGATCCCCAGGTCGGGGAACTCCTTGAATATCTCCTGGGCCGCGTAGGGGCCGTAGTAGCTCCCGACCCCCGCGTGGTCCCTCCCTATGGCTATCTTCGTGCACCCGAAGTTCTTGCGGATGATAGCGTGCATTATCGCCTCCCTGGGCCCCGCGTACTGCATGTCGTAGTGCAGCACGCTCATGACCGCCGAGTCCCTGGGGTAGTAGTGCCTGATGAGGGCCCTGTACGCCTCGACTATCACCTCGTCCGTGAAGTCCCCCGGCTTCTTCCTCCCCAGCACGGGGTTGATGAACAGCCCGTCGGCCCCGAGCAGCGCCATCTTCTGGACGTACTCGTGCCCAATGTGGGGGGCGTTCCTGGTTTGAAACCCTATCACGTCCTTCCACCCCTTCTCCCCGAAGAGGACCCTGGTCTCTTTCGGGTAGAGCGTGACGCCGTCGAATGGGGTCGGCCTCAGCACCGCGGCCGTCACCTTCCCCGCCGCCGCCGTCTCAGGCGCGGCCATGGCCCTCGCCACCCCTGGGTGCGCCGGGTCCTCGGTCCCGAACACCTTCTTTGCGTACTCCCTCGGGACCCTGAACGTCCCCTCCACCTCCAGCTCCCCGACCGGCCCGTCAGGTCCGACCAGGGTGACCGGCCCCTTGCGCGGGACCGTCCCCTCTTCCACCCGCAGCAGCACCGGGATGGTCCAGGGCGTGTCGTCCGCCAGGCGCTTGCCGTCAAGGACGCTCTCGCAGTCCTCCTTGTCCATGAACCCGGTGAGGGGGCTGAGCACTCCCGTGGCCAAGTTCAGGACCGTGGCTGCTGTGTCCGCCGTCACCCGGACCGAGGGGTTCTCGCCCAGGCCCCTGGTCGCTTCAGGGTCCGGCTTGAGCAGCTCCGCCTGGGTGAGCCTGCCTCCGTGGGGTCTGGACGCCAAGCCGCTCTCCCCTAGATGTAGCCCAGCGCCTTCAGGCGCTCCTTGATCTTCTCGACGTCCTCGCTGGTGAAGGGGTCGGGGGTGCGCTCTGTCTCGTGCATCTCCACGATCTCCCTGAGGACGTAGGTCACGTAGTCTGAAACCGACTTGAATCCATCCTTCGCGGCTATGAGCTTCTGTATCCGCTCGTGGAGCGCGCGTGGGATGGAGACGGTAGTGTATTTCGCCACGGCCCGCGGTTTAATTACAGGTAATTAAGCGATTCGAGCCCCTCTAGCCGACGGTGGCCAATTCCACCCTGTATGACTTCGACAGGGCATCCGCGTCCTCGTCCGGCGGGTTCCTGCTGACGAGCTTGACTTGGAGCTCCGAGTCGTTCTGGATGATGAAGGCCCTGATCACGTCCCCGATCGCCGCCCTGTCGACCACGAAATATCCGACCCTCCTCCCGCCGCCGTCTTCGAGCAGCAGGTCGAAGCTGTGGGTCGTCCCCGACAGACCCCGGACCGTCGGCTCCGCCTCCGCGTACCCTTTGGCGGCCATCGCCCTCCTGATCTCGCCGAGCGAGACGGCTCCTGACTTCGCCTTGGGCTTCGACATGAGGTTGGCCACCAGCGCCGAGTCGAACCTGTCGAGCTCCAGCTCGGCCGCGTCCTCCTCCAGCCGGACGAAGGAGCGGAGCAGCTCCGAGCCCTTGGGGGTGATGCGGTAGACCGACTTGCTCCCCACCTCTTCAGTGCTGAGCAGCTTGTGCCTCAGAAGGAGCTCGATGTACGCCAGAGTCAGCGGCCAGGTGAGGTTGGCCCTGAACATGACGTTGGTGGGCCTCTCCGACCCTTCGGACACCACCCTGAGCACGTCCCCCACGATGTCCAGCTTCGACCTCCTCCCGTGGCCGGGGCGCCGCTCGGCCCTGAACGCCATCCTTACGCACCCCCGAGGGGAGTGGGTCCGTGCATGCCCGGGGCAGGCCGGCGGGGGGCGCTCGCTATAAGCGGGAGGGCGGACCCCACATTGTCCCAGGGGCGGACATGTAATGCCATTACATGTTTGAAATCAATAATCTCGTTTCCGCTGCGGTATATTAGGGGAGGGCGCACCGTAGCCCGTGCGACAACCAGCGGGGGGAAGGAAGGGGCTGCTCGCGACGCTGGCGTTGGTGGCGGTGGTCCTCCTCCTGACCTCGTCCCCCGTCGTCGCGAAGCGGTACAACCCCCACAGGCAGCACCGCAAGTACGACCCTGAGCTCCTGCAGTCAGTAGTAGGCTTCTGCGACGTGGCCACCTCAGCCGCGACCTGCCAGGGCGGCTACAACTCGACGTCCACCTTCACGGGCACCGTCGCCGCCGGCGACGTCGTCACCCTGAGCATGACCTACGAGGACAACGGCGGCGCCTCCCCCGCCCTCGGCTTCTCGGACAGCATGGGGGTCAACGTCACCGTCGTGGTCCAGTCCTGCGCCCCGACGAACCCGGTGATCTGCAGCGCCGTAGGGTACTTCGTGCCGTCTTCGACCGGGCTCGTGGTAGTCACCTTCGAAGTCCAGGGGGGGACCACGGGGTGCATCCACTTCACCGCCCAGGACTGGTTCGCGAACAACTCCGGCAGCCTGCAGCACGCCGGGACCAGCGGGTACTGCACCGCGTGCACCGGCAACCTCACCCTAGCTCCGGTGACCCTCGGGACCCTACCCAGCGAGGTCATCGCCGTGGGCCAGACCCAGGCCTTCTTCTCGACGGACCCGACGGGCATCTCCCCGAGCTTACCCTTCTTCTACTCGCACTACTCGGTCTGCGACGGCTCCATTTACGGGGACCTGGTCACGTGGCAGGCGACGGACGGCAATGCCACCAGCTACGACTTCGCGGCCACCGTCACCGGCGCCGCCCCGGTCGTCTTCGCCGGAGCCGCGGCTGTGCTCTACGTCTAGGGGCGCGGGGAGGCTCCCATGGCAAATGGAAAATCTGCAAGAACACCCATAAATATCATGCAAGTGACCGTGTTGACAGGTTGTCCGTAGGAAATCTTCTCCGGCGGTTTACCCCGCCCGAGCCAGGCAAAATCACCAGGGCGCGCTCGCGCACCCACATCGACACCCCACTAGCGGCAGAAACATACGCCGCGAAAAAGCTGAGGCAAGTCCTCACGAAGGAGATACAGACTTCAAGGAGATCAGGTGCCTGGTTCAGGATAGGCCGCATGGAGAGAGGGTTCCTCGGGCTCGCGCTTCGACTCAGGGTCCGCCTCGACAGCCCCGCGCTGCTCAGGGCCCTGGTCGGCGTCCTCAAGAAACTGAAGGAGGCCGGAGACGGCGCCTACGCCAGGCTCGCCCACGGGGCGAAGGTCGCCTGGGCCTTCTCCGCCGCCGCGGTCGCCTGGGGGAACCAAGGGGCGAAGGCCTGGAGGAACGACCTGGAGTACGCCAGGTTCCTCGGGGACCTCGGGAGGGCCCGGAAGTGACAGAGGTAGGGGAAAACGGCGCCGTCGGACTGTCGGGCGATCGCCGAAGAAGTGCACCCTGGAGTGGAAGAGTTATAAGGCGACGTGTTTTCTACAATGGTGAGCAGAATGGAACGTAACTTTAAGATTCTACTGACGGTGGTTTTCGGCGGACTCAGCGTCTCGCTCCTGCCGGTCGCCATAGCGCCCCTCGGTCTGTCTTCGGTGCTGGGCCTCGGCATGATGTCCGCGCTACTCCTAGGGTCGAGCAACCTCGGCTCGTCGGTGCTCGGCGCTACCGTCCTGCAGTCGCAGGGGTTCGCGACGTCGATAGCCCTCTCCTACTCGGACGCTCTCACACTCGGCCAGGTCCTCGTCAGCCTCTCCGCAATCGGAGTCTTGGTCTTCACCGAGCTGTCTGACCCTGCCTACGGACACGTGAGGCCGGTCATCGCAGAGTTCAGGAACGGGTGGAAGCCCGTTGCCCTGATCATGGTAGTCCTCTTCTCGGCCATCGTGGCCGTGAGGATACTCGCCATAATCCACTAGACGGCCACCGAACGCGTTTGCTGAAGTCCCCCACCGGGCTCTTCTCCGGCACCCTGTTCACAGGGTCTGGCATCGCCATCGCATCCCTCGGCGCCTACGCGGTCCTCTCAAGGCTCCTCGGGTTCGACTACGGCCTGTACGTGGCCTCGGCGATCGTCTTCACAGGCATTTCTGCCGGGTTCATAGTGGGGAGCCCCGACGGGTACAAGGGAGCCCCCGAGGCCGCCGCCCTCGCCCCGCGCCCCCTGGTCAGCCCGAAGGTCCTCTTCGCCGGGCTGGCTGCCCTGGTCCTCGCCGAGGAGCTCCTCCTTGACAGCGTCTACTCGAGCGCAGGGCTGACCGTGGCCCTCGTCTCCATGATCACGCTCCCGCTGATCGCCCCCGTGGTCGCCAATGGGAACAGGGCCGCCAGGATATCGGTCGAGGCGATGGCGCTGGTCTTCGCCACCAGGGTCGTGGTCGCGCCGTTCCCCCTCGGATACTTCAACGTCGCCAGCTACATCCCGGTGGTCTACGCGCTGGTACTCACCGGGACCATCGCCTACCTCACCTTCAGGAAGGTCTCTGCGAGGGAGGTCAGGCTGGTCCGGGGGAAGGGGAACTTGGCCCTGGTCCTCGGCGCAGGCGTAGGCATCGGCACCCTGATGGGGGTGGTGGAGCACTTCATCCTGCATCCGGGTTCGATCCTTGGGACATCCAACCTCTTCGAGAACCTGCTCTACCTCAGCGTCGTCATGGTGGTCTTCGTCGCAGTGACCGAGGAGCTGCTGTTCAGGGGGGTCCTGATGGGGTCCCTGGGGCAGATGATGCCCCCCTGGCAGGCCATCTGCTTCTCCTCCGTGATATTCGGCCAGATGCACCTCGGGTGGTTCAGCCCGTTGGAGGTCATCTTCGCCTACTCCGCAGGGGTCGTCTTCGGGTACTTCGCCTACCGCACCGACAGCCTGCTTGGGCCCATCGTCGCCCACGGGCTGGACAACATCGTGCTGTTCCTCCTGGGGATAGTGTAGATGGAGGGCCAGAGGATAGTCGCCTGCATCCCATGCTACAACGAGGAGGCGCACATCGCGTCTGTCATCGTCAAGACTTTGCCGCACGTCGACAGGGTGGTCGTCTGCGACGACGGGTCCAAGGACCTCACAGCGCGGATAGCAGAGAAGCTGGGCGCCGAGGTGATCAGGCATGACAGCAACCTGGGCAAGGGGGTGGCCCTGAGCGACCTCTTCAGGGCGGCCAAGAACCTCGGGGCGTCGATCGTCGTCACCCTCGACGGTGACGGCCAGCACGACCCCGACGAGATCCCACGCCTCGTCGCGCCGATAGAGGCGGGCAAGGCGGACCTGGTCAGCGGCGCGCGGGAGATAGGAGACGGGATGCCCGGCCACAGGAAGGCCGGGAACGCCCTGCTCACGGGCGCCACCAACGCTGCCTCCGGGGCCAAGCTCGCGGACTCGCAGAGCGGGTTCAGGGCCTACTCGCGGAAGGCCATCGACGCCATCAGGGTCGCGGAGCACGGGATAGGGGTGGACTCGCAGATTATCGTGGACGCGTTCGCCAAGGGGCTGAGGGTGGAGGAGATACCGGTCGGGGTGGCCTACGGGGAGGACACCTCCACCTACGGCGCGGGGAGGCAGGGGGTGTACGTGCTGCTGACTATCATCCGTACCGTCACCGAGAGGAGCCCCCTCCTCTACCTGGGGGTGCCCAGCCTCTTCCTGCTCGTCGCAGGCGCCCTCTTCGGCGCGGACCTCCTGGCGCTGTACTCTAACTCCCACTTCTTCAGCGTCCCGCTGGCGCTCGCTTCGATAGGACTCATCTTCGTCGGCCTGGTGCTCGCCGTCGGGGCGATGCTCCTCTACGCCATGAACAACCTCGCAGTGAGGCTCAGGCACGGATGAAGGTCCTCGTGACCGGGGGTGCCGGCTTCGTTGGGTCGCACGTGGCCGAGCGGTGCCTGGAGAAGGGGGACGACGTGGTGGTCTTCGACGACCTCTCCAGGTCGGGGGTCCTTGGGAAGGGGCGAAGGTCTACGGACGCCTACAACCTCGAGTTCCTGAAGGGGAAGAAGGGGAAGCTGAGCTTCGTAAACGGCGACGTCCGTTCGCCCGAGGCCGTCGGCCGCGCTGCCAGGGGAGCCAAGACCATCTACCACATCGCCGGGCAGGTAGCGGTGACCGCATCCCTCGCCGACCCTCGGCGGGACTTCGAAGTGAACGCCCTGGGGACGTTCAACGTGATGGAGGCGGCGCGCGAGAACGACGCGGCCGTCCTGTTCACCTCTACGAACAAGGTCTACGGAGAGAACGTCAACGGGGTGAAGCTCAAAGAGTCCTCCGGGAGGTACGCCTTCGACGACCCCAGGTACGCGGAGGGCATCCCCGAGGCGTTCCCGGTGGACCTCGCGGGGCACTCGCCCTATGGGGCCTCGAAGCTGGCCGGGGACCTCTACGTCCAGGAGTACGCGCACTCCTACGGGCTGTCGGCGTCGGTCTTCAGGATGAGCTGCATCTACGGGGAGAGGCAGTTCGGGGTGGAAGACCAGGGGTGGGTGGCGTGGTTCGTCATAGCCTCTCTGACCGGACGCCCGATCACGGTCTACGGGGACGGGAAGCAGGTCCGCGACGTGCTCTACGTAGGGGACCTCGTGGACGCCATGGAGCTGGCGCTCTCCAAGAAACGGACGGGCGAGGTGTTCAACGTCGGCGGCGGGGCCGAGAACACGCTCTCGCTGCTGGAGCTGCTCGATATCATCAGGAAACTCCCAGGCTGTGAGGTGCAGACGAAGTGGTCAGACTGGCGGGAGGCAGACCAGAAGGTGTACGTCAGCGACATCAGGAAGGCGCAGTCCGCTTTGGGGTGGAAACCAAAGACTGTTCCGGCCGAGGGGGTAACGAGACTCCACAGATGGGCGTACGACAACAGGGGCATCTTTGCGACCGGTCCTTGATACAGGAATGCGGTCGACTCGCGGTCCTTTCGACGTCTGCATCATCTCCCAGTACTGGGAGCCAGACATCAACGGTGACGTGACGCGGCTGCGAAGGGCGCTTTCAGCGTTCGCCTCGCTGGGGAAGAGCGTGGTTCTGATAGCCGGGGCGCCGCACTATCCTTCCGGCGCGGTTGTGCAGAAGGAACTCGTGTCAGTGGAAGACTCGCCCGGGCTCAGGGTGGTGAGGCTCAGGATGCCCTCGATCCCGCACTCCGGGCTTGCCGCCCGCATGATCCAGTACTTCTGGTTCTGCCTCGGCTCGATCCCGCTCACCGTCTCATACGGCAGGGCCCCTTGCGTCTGGGCCTTCAGCCAGCGGGTCTTCTCCACCTACACCGCCCTCGTCCACAGGCTCTTCTGGGGGTCCAGGTTGACTTCTGACATAACCGACATTTGGCCGGAAGCCATGGCGAACACGGGGCATGCCGACCCGGGCTCGCTGTTCTTCGGGCTCGCGAGGCTCTTCGCCCTGTTCGCCTACAGGACCAGCGACAGGGTCACCGTCCTGACCAGCGGCCAGAGGAGGGTCCTGTCCTCCAGCTACGGCGTCCCCGGAGCAAAGACGATGGCGGTACCAAACGTCTCGAACCCCCTGCCCTCCGGGCCCGCCAACTATCCGTACACCGTCCTGTACTACGGGAACGTCGGGAAGAACTACGACTTCGGCCCGCTGGTCGATGCGGCCAAGGGACTGGCTGGGAGCGGCGTCAGGTTCATGGTAAAGGGAGACGGGGAGTCGCTGAAGGAGGTCCTTGAGGAGTCCAGGGGAGTCCCCAACTTGGAGTTCGTGGGCAGGAGGATGGCGCGGAGCGAGTTGGAGGCGCTCATCGCAGGCAGCGGGGCCCTGGTGCTCCCCATGGCTCCGGAGAGGATACCGGACGTATCTTTCCCCATCAAGTTCGTGGAGTGTCTCTGGAGCGGGAAGCCCATGGTCTACGTGGGGGGAGGGTACCCTGCCGAGCTGATCGGGAAAAACAGCTGCGGCATAGCGGTCAGAAACGGGGACGTGGACGGGCTCGTCGCCGCAATCAGATCGCTCGCGTCGGACCCGCAGCTTTCGCAGAGGCTCGCGGCGAACGCGCTCCGCCTTGCCGAGGAACAGTTCTCCGAAGAATCGTTAAAAACGTCACTCTCGGCCGCGTTCAACTGAGGGGCAAGACTAGATATGAAGTGGTCAAGGAGCAAGGTCATCGTCACCGGCGGGGCTGGGTTCATCGGGAGCAACATCGCGGACCGCCTCTTGAGGGCCGGAGCCCAGGTGACGGCCGTGGACAAGCCCCAGGGGAACGCGCCCTCGGACACCTGGAAGGCGAAGCTGGCCCGACTGGACAGAGTCTACGCCAAGAACGGCATCAAGAAGGCCGACCTGTCGCTCGTCGACCTCGAGTCAGACAGGCTCGGGTTCAGGAGGGTGGCGAAGGGGTACGACGTCGTCTTCCACCTCGGGGCGGTCTTCGGGGGGCGCGAGTTCGTCGACACCAGGCAGGCAGACTGCTCAGCTATGCTCTCCATCGACCACAACGTCATCAGCGCAAGCTACGAGGCGGGGGTCGACAGGGTGCACTTCTCTTCCAGCGCCTGCGTCTACCCCGACTCCATCAACAGGCCCGGGTACCTCCTGAAGGAATCCGACATACTCTCCACAGGGGAGGGTTGGAAGAGCGCTGACAACCTCTACGGGTTCGCCAAGCTCATGGGGGAGATGCAGCTCCTCGCGTTCCACAGCGAGAAGGGGCTGAAGACGAGCGCCGCCCGCTACCTCACCGTCTACGGGCCCGGGGAGCTCGACGGCTCCCACGCCATCGCCGCCCTGGTGGAGAAGGCCCTCGACCGCACGGACCCATACGTGGTGTGGGGGTCTGGGCTGCAGGAGCGTGGGTTCACCTACGTCGATGACATCGCCGCAGGGTCGATACTCGCCGCCGAGAAGATAACCGACGGGACCGCGGTGAACCTCGGATGGGACAAGAGGTACACAATCAAAGACGTGGCCGAGAGGATCCTCAGGATAAGCGGTCACAGGCCTTCGAAGGTCATCTACGACAGGTCGAAGCCCGAAGGGCCGTTCAGCAGGGCCCTCGACATCAGCAGAGCGAAGGAGCTCCTCGGATGGGTGCCGAAGGTCGACCTGGAGGAAGGGCTGACTAGGACGATAGACTGGCACAAGGCCTCGCGGGGGCCAGCCCCCGCCATACGTCGCCCTCTAGGCCGGAAATGACCGACGCCTGGCCGACGCAGTACCATCCAGCCCGAGACCTAGATGCGACAGCACTTCCTTCCCGCTTCAACAGACGCATGGACGCTTTCAGTCCCCCCTCCTGCCCATAGCAGGGCACTAGTAGAGAAGAACAAGAGTAGAGAGATGTTCTTGGCGCCCGTGTCTCTGACGGTCAAGCTGGACAAGGAGAGGAGGGACGAGGTCGAGCGCTTCGTCGCCTCTCTCATACTCGAGGAAGGGGTCAAGGTGACATCCCAGGAGGCCCTCGGCGTGGGCAGGCTCGCATTGGAGTCTCCGAGGGTGGAAAAACTGTTCACGGGTGCTGCGGAGTTCCATGACTCCTGGGAGAAGTTTCAGAGCCTCGGGAAGAAACCGCTTAGCTTCACAGACTGCGTTTCCCTCGTCCATATGGAGAGGCGGGGCATTGAAAGGATAATGAGCTTCGACTCCGGCTTCGACGGGCTGGCCACGTGCATACATTGAATCGTGCTCTGAAGGGCGCATCCAGGTAGGTCAGGCACTTGCCTCACAGGCCGATAACAGTCCTCGGGGTCAACGACGGCCACGACTGCGGGGCCGCCCTGGTCAGGGACGGGAAGGTGGTCGCGGCGGTGCAGGAGGAGAGGCTGACCAACATCAAGCACCACAGCGGCGCGCCGAAGCTGTCAGTCCCAGAGGTCTACAAGATAGCGAAGATACACCCCTCAGAGACCGACGCGATTGCCATTGTCAGCCTCAACAGGGTCTACTCCCCTCTCGAGGAGTATCCGTTCAGGGTGCGCTTGTTCGAGAAGCTGGCGCCCTACCTGCACGGCAAGTCGTTCGTGAAGTTCTATGTCGGGCTGCTCCAGCGCTCCCGCAACATCGACGAGCTCAAGGCGATCTTCGCCTCTCTCGGCATCGGGGACAAAGAGGTCTCGTTCGTCGAGCACCACCTCACCCATGCCTCCTGCGCCTACAGGTCAGCGCCGTGGGGATACGACGAGCCCGTGCTCGTGATGACCTGCGACGGCGCGGGGGACGGGGTCTCGTCGACCGTGAGCGTGGCGGAGAAGGGAGACATCAACAGGATCGCCTGGTCGACGTTCTACGATTCGATCGGCAACTCGTACTACAGCGAGATAACCCGGTATCTGGGGATGAAACCCTGGGATCACGAATGGAAGACAATGGGTCTGGCCCCATATGGCAAACCTGAATACTGCGTCGACAAGATGAAGAAGATAGTTCGAATCAACCCCGCCAACCCGCTCGAGTTCCAGAACACCTTCGGCTCATACCTCAAGGGGATGCAGGGTGGGCTCCAGAGGCTCCTTGCCGGTGAGAGGTTCGACAACGTCGCGGCTGCCTGCCAGGAGCACTACGAGGACCTCGTGTGCAAATGGGTCGCAAACGCGATTGAAAAGACAGGCGTCCACAAGGTCGCCTTCGCAGGCGGAAACGTCCTGAACGTGAAGGCCAACGCAAAAGTGATGAGGATGAGCGGGGTCGAGGGGGCGTTCTTCTATCCCGCGGCCGGGGACGACGGCACGCCGGTAGGGGCGGCCCTCCAGGTCTATCACGACTTCTGCGTCAGGGAGGGGGTCGAGGCCGTCGCCGCGCCGGTGGAGGGGATCTACCACGGGCCCGAATACGCGGACGAGGAGATTCAGGCTGCCCTCGCCAAGACGGGCGGACTGTCCTTCGAGAAACACGCGGACATTGACGGGACCGTGGGCGACCTCCTCGGGAAGGGGAAGGTCGTCGCCCGGTTCAGCGGGAGGGTCGAGTGGGGGCCCAGGGCCCTGGGGAACAGGAGCATCCTCGCTGACCCGAGGCGCTACGACGTGGTGAGGCGCATCAACTCAGCGATCAAGCAGCGGGACTTTTGGATGCCCTTCGCGCCGTCCATGCTCGAGGAGAGGATGGCGGACTACCTCGTCGACCCGGTCCCCGCGAGGTACATGATAACGTCCTTCGACACCACAGAAAGGCGGTCGGACATCGCCGCCGCCATCCACCCACAGGACCTGACCTGCAGGCCGCAGACCCTGAACCACTGGAACGAGGGGTATAGGCACGTGGTGGAATCGTTCGACTCGGCGAGCGGGGTAGGCGGGGTGCTCAACACCAGCTTCAACCTCCACGGGTATCCGATAGCGGGGACCCCCGAAATGGCCATCTGGACGTTCCAGAGCTCGAAGCTGGACGCACTTGCAATCGGGGAATACCTCCTGCAAAGGAACTGAAGTCGCCAATGAGCCAAAGCAGCGAGATCCTGAAGCTCATCACCGCGAATGGTCCCTCGACCGTCGGGGGTGTCTACGCCAAAGCCCGCGAGGTCTGGCCCGACCTTTCCGAGGAGCGGTTTCTGAGCATCATCGACACCCTCGAAGACGGGGGCGAGGTCGAGCTGGACGCCCCGCCGACGCCGTCGGGCTCGTGGGCGGCCTACATGCGGCCAGCCGGGCACAACGCCTGGTTCTATGCCTCGGTCGCCTTCGCGGTTCTCAGCATCCCCTTCTCCGTCTATCTGACCTCCTTCCCTGCCATCATCGCGAGGTGGGTCGTGGTCCTCTCCATGCTCGCCTTCGTCCCCGGGTACGTCACGGTGCAGGCGCTTTTCACGCGCCGCGAGTTCAGCGGTCCTGAGAGGGCCACCTACTCTGTGGTCTTGAGCGTCGTCATAGTCTCATTCATCGGGTTGGCGTTCAACATCACCCCTCTGGGGCTCAACGCTTTCGCGGTCACCGTGGGGGTGACGGGGTATGTCGTCCTCTTCGCCCTGCTGGGCGTGGTGAGACGACGCAGAAGCGCGAAATCGCCGGACGGGCACCGGACGCACGCATAGGCTCCTTCAGCAGGAACGAAGATCTTTGGCGTCGAAGCTGGCTGTCCTGGCAATGGCAACCGCAGCGCTCCTCCTCGTCGTCCCTGTCGTCGTTTCGTCGACCTCGCAGGTCGCGGGAGGCCTTGCGCTCCCGCCGACGATGATCGGAGCCGAGGAAGCTGTCCAGAGCTCCCAGTTGCGGGGAGTCAACCCTGCCCAGGTCTCTGCATGGACAGGCGACCTGAACCGGGCCCTCGGCATCCTCTCGGCGGGGAACGGCTCTTCCCAATCCCTCCAGGCCGCTGACGCCATCGCCGCAGATGTCCTCGCCAACGCCACGGCTGCCGCATCTTCGGCTGGCTCGAACCGCTCGATCGCGGTCACCGCCGAGTATGCCGCTGTGGTCCCGGTTTCTGTCGCGGCGGCGTTCATCTCGCTTGCGCTTATCGAAGGGATGGAGGGGCGAGGCAGACGGAACAAGATGAAAATGACCGTCAGAGCCCGCGAAAGGAAGGGCCAGTAGATGGCCGTCAGCCGTAGGTGGTGGAGATTCCTCGCCCTGCTGGCGGTCTTCCTGATGGTGCTTTCTACCGGGGTGTACCTCCTGACCACCCCCAGGCCGACGGACAGCTTCTTCCAGTTCTACGTCCTCGGCAACAACGGAACGGAGGGAGACTACTTCGCCCACAACAACACCATGGTGGTGAACCAGGTGGAGAACTGGACGCTGACAGTGGGCAACCGGTTCACTTCCTCCCAGCTGGTAGGGGTCGTGGTCAAGTTAGGGGACTCAGGGACCATCTTGCCCAACGGTGCGCTGGGGGCGCCTTCGAACGGGACGGAGGTCGCATCGTACTATCAGGTGCTTGACACGAACCAGAACTGGACGCTCCCCTTCGCCTGGACCATCACTTCTCTGACCAGCCAGGGGGGGACGGATTCAATCGGGATCTCCATCGACGGAAGAGCCTACACAACAACCCTTCCTGTGCCTCCACAGGGGGGGCCTCTGAAGCTCATCTTCGAACTCTGGTCCTTGAGCCCGTCCTCCAACCAAATGGGCTTCGGTTGGACGAGCAACGGCAAGACGGAAGGCGCTTGGCTCCAGATCTACTTCAACATGACGAGACGAGCGTAGCGGGGACAACTGTTGAAGGCACAGGGCACTACTTCCGAGAATCCAACGAATCCCGAAGTACTGATGCTTTCGACCTTCCCCCCGCGGAAGGACGGCGTCGCCGACTACACCGAGGAGTTGATGGGACATCTTTCGGCGCATGACCCGAAGAGGTATGCACTGCTGACCTTCAAGGAAGATGTCGGTTCCCACAGTAGCGGATCTGGCGTTCGTCCGTTTCCCCTCTACAACGAGCTGTCCATGAGGGACTTCGGCTGGAAGGTCGCAAAGGCCGCGAACAGGCGAAACCCTCGGGTATTGCACGTCCAGAGCACGACTTTCATCTATCCGCGGGCTTTCCTCACCTTCCCCTTCTTCCTGAAAAAGAGGCTCGCCCTTGTGGTGACCGCTCACGACGCTCCAGGGCTCAGGCAGTTCCACACCCTCCCGTTCCTGATACCACTCTACTCTAGAGCGCGGGTGATAATCACCCTCTCGCAGTCAGTCGCCCGTTCGGTTCGTTCGCTCCCGTTCGTAAACCCGAACAAGGTCGTCGTCCTCCATCACGGGGTGGACACTCAAAGGTTCAGTCCCGAAGTCTCTCCCGAGCGTTTTCTAGCGCACTATCGGCTCCTGAAAGGACCGTTCACGTTCATGCAACCAGGGTTCGTAGGTCAAGGGAAGGGCCAAGATGTCCTCCTGCGGGCCTTCGGCCGCCTGAAGAAGAGGTTCCCCTCGGCGGACTTCAGGTTGGTCATCGCGGGAGGAACACGAACGACCGCTGACATCCGATATGCGAAGTCACTGAGCAAGCTGAGGGACCTTTTAGGACTCGAAAGGGAGGTTGTGACAACGGGCTACGTCCCTTGGAGCCTCCTGCCGAGCGCTCTCGCCGCGGCTGACGTCTTGGTCTTTCCCTACCTCGGAGCTTCGCAGAGCGGCCCGTTGCATCGGGGCCTTGCCATGGGGAAGCCCGTCATTGTGAGCGACGTCCCCAGCTTCCTGGAGGTCGTTTCCGACGGGGAAACAGGCGTCGTGGTGCCGAAAGGGAGGGTTCAGGCGCTTTCCGAAGCGATGGGGGAGCTGTTCACAGACGCGGTTATGAGGGACCGCATTGGAAAGGGGGCGAGGTCTCTTGCTCTGAGCTCCCTGGACTGGGAGAAAGACGCGGCCAGGGAATCCGAAGTCTACTCTTCTGTCATCGGAGACTAGACCGGGCAACGCCCTCCTTTATGTGGAGTACACTGTAAGACTTGCCACCCCAAAATGAAGCGGGTGACCGGGCGGAAACCGTGAGCACGAAATTGCCTTACCTCGGCTGGCTGTTCCATGGACTGGAACTGGCATCTTTCGCACTGTCTGTCTACTATGGGTATCGAGCCTTCATCGAGTTCAACCAGGTCTTCTTCTTCCTCTCGCTTTCCTTCCTGATGGTCTTCCTGGGGGTCAGGATGTACTTCTCGACTCGGCGACTCCGGGCCCCAGGAGGACAGGGACCAAGCGTCGATACACACCCTTACGAAGCTGGGAAGACTACCGTGCTGGACCTCCTCTCTCATCTCATCTTCGTGTTCATGTTCTGTGCATCGGTGGTGTTTCTCTATGACAGCGTATACTACGAAACACTGGGTTATTTCATCGGGCTAACGGGGATGTTCGCCGTCCTTCTAGCGCGGTTCTCGTTCTCTGGCGAGGCCAAACTTCGCAAATGGAGGGTCGTCAACCTGTTTGAATCGTACTTGCTCGGCTTCTACTCGCTGTCCTCGATGTTCTTCGTTAGCTTCCTGCCCCGCTGGTGGGACCCCTACTACCACTATTCGATTATACACAGCCTTCTCGCCAACGGACACCTCAACGTACTTGCGACATACTTCGGGTTCCCCCTTTTCTACATCTACAACGCCGTCGTGATCAGCAGTGGCCTGGCGGTTCCGTTCCAGCTCTGGTACTTGGTACTCGGCAGCGCCATCGAGGCTCTCCTCATGTTCGCGTTCTATTTCATCGTGAGGCGATACGTCGGCGAGAAGGCCTCACTGATTTCTGCCGTGGCGGTGGTCATGACAACTGTCTTCACCAGCTACGTCATCACTCCGCTGGCCTTCGCCACAACTCTGGGCCTGTTCTCCCTTTCACTCCTGATCGCTCATAGAGACAACCGTGCCGCCGTGTTCCTTTCCGTGATTGTCCTGGGGGTCGGAACGCTCCTGTTCCACCCTACCGGAGCAATTCTGATCGCTGTGGGTCTATTAGCCACGCTGTTGGTGGAGCGCGTTTCTGCCAAGACTCTCTTGCCTGGCAACAGGATCCTGATTCTGTTGTACTTGGCTGCCGTCCTCACCTATCTCCTATATGTCGCCCAGTCGGCGTTCACTCTTCTGGTGGAGAACTTCGTGAGCAACTCTGGATACCCCTACGCCCACATAGCACAGCTATCTGCTCCGTACATGCCGTATTACTTCATCTACTACCTTCCCCTCGTGCTCCCAGTCGTTTTCGTTGCTTTCTACCTGGGCCAGTCACTGATCGAAGGGAGCTCCAGAAGAGGGCTCTTCCTTGCGATCTATCCCGCCGCATTCGCCGCCCTATCGCTTTCACAACTGGTGGTGGGAAGGGGACTGGCCGAAACCGCGTTGAGTGGTTTCGTCCCGGTCGCCGGGGTCCTCTGTCTGGGTGCGGTGTTCACGCGCCTGAGTGCTTCAAGGGTACTGGTCTTGGCACTGGTGGTGCTGCTAAGCGTTGGTTTCTTCGCGTCTGTCGTGGCTCCTGGTGACAATCTCTACTTCGGGAAATCGGGTTTCCCTCTCTACGTTCCGATGTTGGGAACCTCCCAGCAGATTGCCGCGAAGTCCTTGTTCGCCGCTCTGCCTCCGTCTTCGTCCGTGGCGTCTGACGGAATCACTAGTCCGTGGGCGTATTACGGTTACACAATCCTTGACGAGTGGAATCTGCCGTTGAGTAGTTCTACATTGTCCTTGAGCAACTATACCGCCGGGACTTATCTTGTGTACGCCTTGTCTTCATTCCAGCGTCTAGGCGTGAATGGAAACCCGGACGAGGTCCTGGTTTACGTCTCAAATCTGACTTCGACAAACGATTTGGTCTATTCGAGCGGCGGGGTGTTTGGGACGATGCTGCTGTCGGCACCTGCCTCGACTGCGTTCGAGTGAAACTGTTCATCCAGCACCGCAGCGTCCCTCTTGTTCGTGCTCTTCGTCGATTTAGACTGTGCACACTGGATAGTGTACAGGTAAGCGAATAATCGGATGCCCCGAGTTGCAAGGACCATCACATCTTTCTATCCTCATGTTACAGGCCCAGCTAATCAGGCGTTTATCATATCGAAAGGGCTGATGAAGTCTACTTGGACCACGAAGATTTTCACAACGACTTTCAAGTCCGAGCACTCACCCAGAGAGGACAATCTCGACGGGGTTCGTATAGAACGGGTCCCGATTGCCATGAAATACATGCAGTACCTCTACACCCCCGACTTGCGAAATCGGCTTTCAGCCTTCGAGCCCGACCTGGTTCACGCGCACGGTTACCGGAGCTATCAGACTGAAGTGGCCTTCGAGTATGCTCGTCGGCAGCGCAAGCCTTTCGTGATATCAATGCACGGGATGGCCAGTGGATACGCATCGATGGTCACGGGCGTCTCGGCAAAGCTCCCTTATTGGGCGTATGACCGTGGGCGCGGCCTTCAGATGCTATCAAGATCGGACGCGATAGTAGTCAATTCTTCACTGGAAGAAAACGAGGTCGCCGCTTTTCTGAAGGGCAGGTCAGACAAGATCGTTAAGATTCCAGTGGGAGTGGAAGACAGGGGCCGTGCCGAAGTCGAGCCGGACCAGAGGGACCAAAGTTTGTTGTTCGTGGGAAGAATAACGCGGGACAGGAATCTGCCTCTCCTCCTTCGGGCGTTCTCCATGCTCAGCAAGACCCATCCGCGGCTACGTCTCAAAATTGTAGGAGGGGAAGGGGTGAGGAGTTCGAGGGTAAGAGCTGGCGTCATGCCAGAACTGAAGGCGCTCTCCAGTAGTCTAGGTTTGAAGAACGTCGAGTTTACAGGAGAGCTGAGAGGGGAGGCCTTGCAGGAAGCTTACCGCAACTCGGACATCTTCGTTTACACCTCGCTCTATGAGAACTTCGGTCAGACCATTCTTGATGCAGCTGCGTATGGTCTGCCGGTCATAAGCACCCGCGTCGGAGTTGTGCCTGACCTGATTGACGATGGAGAGAATGGCATCATACTGAAAGCAAATGACAGTCCCCTCGAACTAGCACGAGCAGTCAACCTGCTTCTGGCTGATGTGGACTTGCGTAGAGACTTCGGCAAGAAGATCAGGGCAAAGGCCCTCGGATTGTTCAGTTGGGACAAGGTGATTCCCGCCTACGCCAAACTCTATCAGGGACTAACCTAAGTTGTGCGGCATCGCAGGTTTCACCGGCCCCCCGGACCGAGAACTCCTCAAGTGCTACCTCGATAAGATGATCCATCGAGGGCCGGACTCCGAAGGCACCTACGAAGATGCCGCAGTCAGCCTTGGGGTGAGGAGGCTGCGGGTCATAGACCTCGTGAGAGGGGACCAGCCTATCCACAACGAGGCAGGCGACGTATGGGTAGTCTTCAACGGTGAAATCTACAACTACAAGGAACTTCGGGAACAACTTGTGCAGAGAGGGCACAAGTTCTACACCACAAGTGATACCGAGACCATCGTTCATCTCTACGAAGAAAAGGCGGAGGCTCTCGTTGATGACTTGAGGGGGTTCTTCGCCTTCGCACTCTACGACATGAAAAAGCAAACTCTGATTCTCGCGCGCGATAGAGTGGGCAAGAAGCCATTGTATTACTATACGAGGCATGACGGCGGAGAGACCGTCCTGAGGTTCGCTTCATCGCTCCGAGCTCTTATTTCGGCAGACTTCGAAGTCAGACTTAACCAAAGGGCGGTCGCGCACTATCTCACATATCTGTACAACCCGCTCGAGGAATCGATGGTGGAAGGGATACGACGGCTCCTCCCTGGTCACATGTTGACCTTTGACCTGAAGTCGGGGGAGGTCCGGGGGCGGCGGTTCTGGGAGTTGAACCTTTCTGCAGTCGACAGTTCGATGAGTGAAGAAGCTGCCCTCTCCCTTCTTGAGAGTTCCTTGAATGAAGCAGTCAAGCTGAGGCTCTCTGCGGATGTCCCGGTGGGTGCTTTCCTGAGCGGCGGTGTTGACTCGAGCGTAGTCTGTGCTTCGCTGTCAATGATGGGTGCCAAACTGAAGACGTTCGCTCTTGGGTTCGACAGCCCCGGTTCCGAGACTGGTTTCGCGGCACTTGTAGCCTCAAATCTGGACCTGGATCATAGAGAATTCATTTTATCTCCGGACATTCTACGATCCATGCCTGAGATAGTTTCATCTCTCGACGAACCTATCGGCGACCCTTCCATAGTTCCGACATGGTTCTTAAGCAAGAAGGTCAAAGAGCACGTCACGGTCGCTCTGACAGGAGAGGGCGGAGACGAGAATTTCTTCGGGTATCCTTGGTTCAACGGCGGCATGAACCGTTACTTCAAGCTTCCAAGCCTCATCAGGACTCCAGCAAGGGCGGTTCTTAGAACGGCTGGCGTTGGGGACGTGGGGGCCCTCGAATGGTATGAACGGAATCAATACGGCTCGCTTCGTTTTGAACAGCAGGTCGCTCTGCGGTTCGCCCACTTCACCCGAGGCGAAGTGTCTGCTATCCTGGGAGCCCCTTGCCCAGACACGCGGAAGGTGTTTGAAGACACCCTGGTCGCCCAATCGGGCCTTCCCCCTCAGAGGCGAATAGCCCGTCTGGGCTTTGAACAGCAGCTGGCGAACGACTTTCTGGCCAAGGATGACCAGATGAGTATGGCAAGCAGCCTTGAGCTTCGGTCTCCGATGCTGGACTTCAGATTCGTTGAAGCCGTGGCAAGGATCCCCGATTCATACAAACGCGGCAAATGGCTCTTGAAGAAAGCAGCTGTCGAAAGGTACCTTCTGCCAAAAAGAGCAATCTATCGGAAGAAGGGTGGCTTCACCATCCCCCTGAGCGAATGGTCCAAAGACTTGCATGAAACGGTCGATGTGCCCCTCACGGTTAGTCAACATGGAAACGACTACAGGTCTGTGGTTCGCTACTTCGGGCTGGCTGTCCTAAAGCTCTGGAAGCAAAGCGTGCTTGCTTAGGGGCGGGGATTGTATAGTGCCGGTGTTTCAGAATGGGTCGAATGATACCAACTGAGCTGACTCCTTCAGGCAGAGGCTGCCAAATCCGAGTTACGCACTGGGTAGCGGGATTGGCGAATCTCCTTTGAAAGGAAACCGAGTGGCAATTGTTAGCCCCGTTTTTCCCTACCCTCGGCGGGGAGTATACACAGGCATTGAAAGGTACACCGAAGGAATCTGTGGTGGGCTCAAGGACCTCGGCTTCGAAGTGGAGGTCCTCACGACCTACTGGAACGGCGGAAACGAACAAGATTCGCACAACGGGGTCGAAATCAGGCGATTCAAAGACACGCGGTCCCTGCTCGGGAGACCAGGAAGTATTGGGCAGCTTGACTTCCTGAGCCTCGGCTTCGGTGCTTGGAGATACCTCCGAAGAGCCAGGCCGTTTGACTATGTTCTCTACAATCTTCCTTACCCGTATTCGAGCTTCACCAGGTGCAGGAGGGGGACTGCGACGATTTTCCATCACGTTCAACCGTTCCGTTCAGTCTCGAATCTCTTTACGCATCCTTTTGGCCACCTATACTCCGAACTTTCGAAGGCCGATGTCTACGTTACGCCTTCGCGGTACTCTTCATTGTCCTTCGTCTCACGCTTCGGATTGAGTTCTGACAAGGTGGTAACAGTACCTGAAGGAGTGTCCGGAGAGTTTGGCGCGGGCCATCCAGAAGACTTGCGGTCACGATTCGGGCCCGGCCAGGTTCTACTCTATGTAGGGAATCTGACCCGAACAAAGGGGGTGCTTGGACTCTTGGCCGTTTTCAAAAGAGTTGCGCGTCGCCTGCCTCAGGCGAAGTTGGTCCTGGTGGGCACAGGCCCCCTTGAGAATGAAGTCGAGCTTGAAGTCGCTTCCCTTGGGCTTGAAGGCAAGGTCTACGTGGAGGGCCAGGTGGGAGACGCATCACTTCCGGACTACTACTCCGCGTGCGACCTTTTCATCTCGCTCAGCACAGTTGAAGGATTCGGGCTCGTGTTTCTTGAGGCGATGTCTGCGGGCAAACCGGTGGTGGCGTTCGCCTCTGCGAGCATTCCCGAGGTAGTTGGCGACTGTGGGATTCTAGTCGAACCCGGTAAGCTTGATGAGATAGAAGCCGCAGCCCTCAGGCTGCTCTCTGACCCAGGTCTGCGCGCCGACCTGGGGCGTCGGGGCAAAGAACGAGCAGCACTGTTCACCTGGAAGAGGACCGCGTCGGCTGTGATAGAAGCGATTGAAAGCAGAGTCTCCAGGGGGCGATAAGCCTAGATGATTCTCGAAGGCTGTTCGATAATCGGCAGCTCAGTGCACGTGCGCTTGCCTGACAACGGCCACATGGGCGAGCCGAGGGACGGGGCGGGAGCAGACGGGAGTTCACAAGGTGGTTCTGACCTGTCACACGTCGCCTGTCGGGGTACCAGTGTTGTCATTGTGACTCCCTCTCTGACCGAAATCAAGAGCACAAGGAACGTCCCCGCCGGGATACAGGAAATTGACCTGAACGTAGCCCTGTTGCTTTCAGAGAAGGTGCACGTCACCATTCTCTCGCCGTATTATCCCCCATACAAGAAGGAGACCAGGGTGGGAAGCGTTCGCATCTGCTACGTCAGGTACCCATCAATGTCAGGCCGATTCGGGAATCGGCTCGAGATTCTGGCGAGCGCAGCGACCGGGCTCGTTTTCGCCTTTCTCGCAATGATTAGGGCAGTGGGGCTCACGAGGTACCGTGGAACCACCGTGGTCTTCAGTGACAAGTCGTCGGGTCTGCTTGCCGCTTTCGCTGCGCGGTTGATGGGAAGAAGGACCGTGTTCTCGGAGGGGAACCCATATCCGTGGTACATCCCACCAGGATTTGCTCCAACCCCGGGCAGCAGACTGTGGAACGTGACCACTGGGCTGTTGGCTTGCAAGGTCAGCAATTCGGTTCGTGCGCAAAGCGAGGCAATACGGACGGGGATGATATCTCTCGGTGTTCCGCCAAAGAAGATACAGGTGATCTCGGCCGGCGTTGATACCACCGAGTTCGACCCTGGCATCAAGTCCGTCGAGGGTCACCCAGGGATAGTCGTTGGATACTTCGGTCGAATTGCACCCGAAAAGGGGTCCGGCCTCCTCTTAGAAATCCTAAGGAGAGCCCCAGAATTAGATGTGCAGGCGAAGTTCCTCATTGTTGGCGACGGATTCCCTTCGGGGGGTTTGGCAGGGATGTCGAACGTAGAGCTACAAGGGACGGCAAGGCGAAGTGTCCTTCCTCAGATTATGAGTAGCTGTGACTTCTTCCTGGCACCTCACCCTGACCTGTCCCTGACTATCTTACAAGAGATGGCGTTGGGGAAGCCAGTCATCGCGCTTAACAGTCGTGACGTGCGCGCGGCCATCCACAACATGGTTAACGGGGTCCTCGTAGAGGGCAATCCAGACTCATTCTGTAAGTCGATAGAACTCTTGAGTGGTGACGGCGATCTCCGCGCTAGAATTGGACACAATGCAAGACAGTCGATTCTAGAGAGATTCTCATGGGCTGTCATCAGGGACCAGTGGATTTCATTGGTCCTGTCAAAGGAAGAGGGCTGCATTGGCCAGTAACAACAATGTTGAAAATGTCAAGTTCTCAAGCACGAGACTAGAGTCAGTGCTCGTGAACGGGATTAGGTGAGGATTGAGAGACATGCTTCGGTTTGAGGAAGTGTCAAAGACCTACGCGCTGAATGTAGGTGGCCTACTGCGCCCGAAGAGGCGCCAAGTACGTGCACTTCGAGGGGTGTCCTTTTCGATTCCCAAAGGCGAGACGCTGGCGCTGCTTGGGCCCAATGGAGCAGGCAAATCGACCATCTGCAAGATAGCAGGCGGCATTACCAAGCCAACGTCAGGTCACGCTTTTCTCGACGGTTTGGATATCACAGGTAACGTATACAGCTCTTCCAAGCTGACTGGCATCGTACTCGGGCCAACCCTCGTTTACTATAGGATGAGAGGGTATGCCTACCTAGAATTCTTCGCCAAGGTTTACGGCATTCAGCATCCAACTGAGAGGATCAGGGAGGTAGCCGTCGCGGTAGGAATAGATGACGTCCTCCACGAGTATATCGAGTCCTATTCGACAGGCACAAAAATGAAGATATCGCTTGCCCGAGCCCTGCTACACGACCCTCAGTTCCTCATATTAGATGAATTCACCATGGGCCTGGACCCGGTATCTTCGGAAACGCTCAGGGGACTCGTAGCGAAGAGCGGGAAGACTGTGCTGCTCACTACTCACAACATGTTTGAGGCGATGCACATGGCTGACAAGGCCGCATTCGTCATGAATGGGACTCTGGTAGCGTATGGCGAGCCTAACAGTCTCCTGTCGCAGTTGAAGATTAGGACTACACTGTCCGTGCGTCTCTCGGACCCTCAGGGAGCTCAGTTCGCAGTGGAACATTACGGAGCACTGGTCAACAGTGTTGGTCTTGTCACCGTTACCATAGAGACCAACATGATGCCATCGCTCGTCAGGGACCTCTCCAAGTTTGGAGTAATTCAGATCGAGGCAGCGGGCCCCACGTTGGACGACTTCTTCGCTTCCATGGTGGCGAGCGGATCACAGGCGTTAGAACCTTAGTACCCTGTCACATCGTAGTTACGCCAAATGCGATTGAATGCCAGGATTCCGACCGATATGCTCAGCAGGGTCACCCCTAGCGACGCGACCACATACGCCAAGTTGACTGGTGACCCGAACCACGTGTTCCTTGCCAGGGACACCACGAAGTACACTGGGTTGATGTACGCGATCCACTGCAGAAACGAAGGGATGAAGGAAGCGGGGTAGTAGAAACAGCTGAGGTACGCGGTGCCAAGAAGGAAGTAGTTGATCACTGGGTCGAGGTTCTCGTCAATGAGGAATAGAGCCCCTCGTATCAGAGACACCCCAGAGACCATCACATAGAGGACGACCAATAACACCAAAGTGAATGCGACTGCTGGCATCGAGGTCGGGAAAGCTATCAAAGCTGCCGTCAGAAACACACTGGCAACCACAGCGAATTTCAGCAGCTCTGATACAGCAGTGCCTAAGAGAATGGCCCATCTGCTCAGCGGCGATGCAAGGATGACCGGTGTCGTCTGCCAGTACTTTTCGTTGGCAAATCGCGTTGAAAAGGCTCCTTGTCCTTGGTTGAACAGAGTTGTAAAGAGCGCGCCCATCATTGTAAATGCTACAAAATTCTCTACGTTCACCCCAGAGGTATTCTGGCTCCCGAATCGAAGGAAACCGAAGAACACCGTCCCGAAGAGTCCGAAGTTTATCAAGGCCGGCACAAAGATGGTAGTTAGTGCGCTCACCTTGAATCTGAATGTGATCTCCAGGTCTTTCCGGGCGAACGCAATCGACTGTTGATAAATCGCTCTCACCATGAGTGCCTTTGGAGCCAACGGAACTTATGAGGACCTTTCCTCTGCTTATAAGATGGGCGGCCTGACCAACGTCTGGCTACAGTGAGACGATATGTCCCTCCTATGGAACTTGGCAGCCCACTCCATAATTAGGCTTGGATGGGGACTTGTAGCCAAAAAGTTGCGGAACCAAGCCCGTGGTGTCGAATTGGGTGTCGCGCCATGTCCATCTCCCGAAGTCGAAAGAATTCGGGTCAATCTTTCAGTGGTCAAACTTCAAAGAAGGTACCTCATTCCTAGAATGGGTTGAGCAAGAATGCGGGTAACTCTTGTGTCGTACGTCTCAAACAGAACCTCGGGGGTCGGAAACCGCGTCTACTATTTGTCTAGAGAGCTGGCAAATCTTGGCCATGATGTGACAATCCTCACTCGCTCCGGAGAAATAGGTCCCGAACACCAAAGTCTTGATAGTGAATACGGGCGTCCCGCACCTTCCCTTGATTCCTCCGGTGCCCATCCCCAATGTCCTGGCCTTCAATGTGCAAGCCTATCACTACCTACGGAGTATTCTGCATAAAGAGAAGGATATGATGGTTGACATCCAACATGTACATCTGTCGCCGGTTGTCAACCTAATCAGGAAGTCGGTAGGTCGCTTGCGGCTGAGCATCACTCTTAATGGGACTGAAGAAGGCCTCGCGAGGGCGAGCGACAGTGCTTCATTGTTGACTCCCCTGACAAGGAGCCTGGAGAGACAAGCTATCCACCTTTCAGACAGGGTAATCGCAGTGAGCAATACTCTCAAGCGTGAAGTGGTGTCCTATTATTCAGTTAATGCCACCCGCGTTAATGTCATACAGAACGGTATAGATCTGAATGAGTTTGATAGCACTCCAGCACATCAGGAATTCGAGATTGGTTTGGCGGCAGATACGTTGATGTTGTATGTTGGAGGTTCCTCACCCCGCAAAGGTCTGGGGACTTTGCTTCGCGCTCTCCACAAAGTCAAAAGTCAGAGGTTTGGGCTCGTGGTAACTGGCCCAGGGACTACCTCTTCGTACCGCGGCTTCAGCGAATTGATAAGGGAGCTCCAACTTGAAAATCGGATTGTGATTCTACCTCCGCTCTCTAGGGAGAAGTTGTTGTCACTCTACCAGCGCTGCGATGTATTTGTTCACCCAAGCCTCTACGAAGGACTTTCGCTAGCACTTTTGGAGGCGATGGCCAGCAGACTGCCCATCGTTGCTTCTGCCATAGGTTCTTCGGTCGAGGCGCTTGGTTCGAACGGTCTGCTCTTCCCGCCAGGGAATGAACGAGTGCTTGCAACCTGCATTGAGCTCCTGCTAAGCGACTCCACGTTGAGAAGAGAGTATGGGAACCGGGTATACCAAAGTGTGGCGAGGTACGACTGGAAGAGGCTTGCAAAGGAGTATTCCAACCTAATGGCGGCTGCTGTCTAGGATGCAGATGTCACCTATGCGTGTCCCTTGAATCGCCATTGTCAGCTAAAAGGAAGTGTGTTTATTGAAGTTAGCTGGCGTTGGACTAGTTGGGCTTGGGTACTGGGGGATGAAGTATGCCCAAGTCTTGTCGTGTTCGAGACTTGGCAACCTACGCATCGTCTGTGACGGAGATACGGGCCGCCGATTTCCAGACACAAGATGGGTGCAGTTCGATTCGAAACTAGACTCAGTCCTCGCCGACCCCAAGACAGAGGCTGTGATTATAGCGACCCCTGCTTCTACGCATTACCAGATTGCGAAATCTTGTCCGGTCGCGGGTAAGAATGTCCTAGTCGAAAAGCCCCTATCAAAGTCACGAGGAAACTGTCGATTTGGCCATTCTGTCACGGGAAGTCGACGGAGTCTTGATGATAGGTCATATCTGCTGTCACAAACTGCGCGTTCGTTATTTGTGAAAATTGACCGTAAAATACCGGCTAGGCAAACTCCGCTATGGTCTAGGGCAGGTCTTGGTTAGGGCCCGAATAGATCAAGAGTACCCAGCGCGATGATCTCATGAGATACCTGGCCACGGCAGGAATCCAAAGCCTGATACACTACCCCGTCCCAGTTCATCGCCAAGAGTCGTACAGAACCAGGCTGAAGAGGGGACGCGATCTTCCAGTTACAGAAGAAGCGAGTCAAAAAGTCTTGTCTTTGCCGATGTTTCCGGAGTTACGAGACGACGAGATTCAGACTGTCTGCAGTGAAGCAAAGTCATTCCATCGAAGGTGAGGAATCAGTTACTTGACATTGCTTAGGGCCATCCGATTTCATAAGGAAAGAATGTTAGCTACCATCGCCTCCGCTCTTGCGCGCGGACTGTGATGCCTAGTTACATAGTCTCTGGCCAACCTCCCCGCCTTCATGCATTCGTCAGGGTCTTTGAGTACCGCACCAACTATCTGATTCAGCTCTTTCGAGTTCCGAAAGTAGTGTACAAATCTGCCTTCTCGAAGAATGGGCGTGGTGACTCTGTGAGGATACTCGGAAACCAAGACGGTTCCCGAGTAAGGTATTTCCCAATACCGAACAGTACTTTGAATCAACCTTCCAGCTCCCAGCGCACTGACGGAGCAAAGTGAACTTGAAATCAACTGTAAGTACTGTAGATGGGGAAAGCCGCTCCGATGCTTGGGTCCCAGGCGTACTAGGGCCGCTGGGAAATTTGCTAAATCTCTCGCGATCTGGACTCGATTCTTAACCGTTTCAATCAGAGACAGAGATTGCCTCCAGTTTTCTGACTCATAGATGTTAGCAAGGAAAGAAACGCTAATGCTTTTGTTGTTCGTAGGCGAAAATTCCCGCTCTTCAATATAGGTGGAAGCGAAGCCCCGAATCTTCTCTCTCACACGCACAAGCAACGTTTCCGGAATACTAAGTAGCTGAGGAGTGTGCTTGAACGACAAGTAGCTAAGGTGGGCATAATACAGGTCACGCGGGGAGTAAATCCCATTCAGGAACTCTATCTTGAAGTAAACCTTCACAGCGTCATTAAGAACACTCCTGTGTATCATCACATCATCTGAAGAATCAACCATTGCAAGTATTGATGATCCCGTGACAGCCTTGCGAAAGACCCTACTCGCGCTTTGTTCATCAAATCCCATCAAAGCGCCTCTGAAAAGCAAGATGAGGTCGTTTTCGTCAATTGCATCGACCACATCGTTTGACTGCCCTGGTCTTGTCAGCAGCAGTGTGGTGTTCCTGTCTCCAAATAGGTCTCTAAAGCCCTGATTCATCCACGTCTCTACTAGTCCCAACCCATTGGTCACAAGACATACTTTCAAGAGGTGCCACGTGCATTGGGGTGTCATTTAAGAAGCGCGAGTCAGGACCCATCACATTCTCATGATTCGATTCTCGGACAAGGCGGGTTCCTCTGGGTGGCTCCTGACTGGTCTGCACATGGAGATTCGATTCTCTGCTCAGAGAGAAGCGCTGGGCAGCGTGCTCTTCTTCGAAAGCCAAGACGATCGAAGGGAAATGATGCTTTACCAGAGGCCCATCTACCTATCAGAAACAAGCACGAACCCAACCGAGGTTCAAGATTCTGTTGGATGCCAACTCTCTTAAAATATGGAGTATGGGGCGAGTCTCTGCTTGAGAGTTGCATACTGTGTGGGAGACATCTACCCCACCGAAAGGAAGATACACGAAGTGGTGCGAATGGCTTCGAATTCAACCCTTCAAATGAAGGTCTTTGCTCTGGGAGATACCAAAGTTGGCCCACTCGACGAGAGGCTATTTGCGGTTTGTTCAGGGGATATTGGACTGCTGCTCGACTCCTTAAAGTCGTATGACCCGGACGTGATCCACTTGAACCGGCCGGGGGTTCCGAGAGAAATGGTGTCGTCGCTGGTCTCGGCAAGACGCGACATGTCCGTCGAGACGTTGCAATTTGCAGTTTGGGACAACGAATCTGCTTCCATCCGCCGCCATGTAGTGGTATCTGAATTCTTGTTGCGCACTCTCATAAGGAGGGCAAGACTTGCCAGAGGGGCGCTTGGCAATTTTTCTGTCATAGGGAACCCGGTAGATTTGGAGAGGCTTTCCAAGGTGGATTCAAAACATGTTGATGCGATAAGGGCCGAGTTTGGTGCGGATGATGGTCTTCTTCTAGGTATGGCTTCCAACCCGTACGGTACCAGGTACAACAAAAGGTTTCTGAGTTGTTTAGGGGCTCTCAAACGAAAGGTGCCGAGATTCAAGTTCCTTGCTCTAGGTGGACTCCCACCCGATTTCAAACAGGCACTTGACAGGAGGGGCTTGTCAAGGAATGTTTTTGATGTTGGTTCCTTCCCTAATGACGATGCAAGGCTGTATCAGCACATTGCGGCATTGGACATCTACGCATCATACACGGTTGTAGGTGAGACCTTCGGCATAGCAATAGCAGAGGCAATGGCCCTCGCCCGGCCGGTGGTTACTAACTCTACTCCATGGGAATGCAACGCCCAAGCCGACCTTGTTGATAACAGGATTAATGGACTTGTCGCCCAGTCGGACGAAGGATGGGCAGCTGCCATAGTGCACTTGCTGGAAAACCCAGGACTCCGCCTTGCGCTAGGGGCCCGGGGCCAAGAAAAAGTGCTTGTGAACTGTCAGCCAAAGGATACAGTCAGTCGTTTGCAAGCGCTGTACGAGAGTCTGTCGGAGAAACCGAACCCACCAGGATCATTCGACATGTCAGAGGTAGAGGAGCGATTTAGAGAGAAGAAAAGAGATTTGTATGACCATGGGCGAGAATATCTTGTAGGCAGGTGGGCAGCCTACGTTCAGTCTCGCAAGACAATCGCTGGTTCATGGAGAGGAGCCCTGGAAGCCGTCGCCGCAAAACTGGTCTCACCCCTCAATCCAAGAGATTAACAAACTGTGAAAGACCAGTTGAATTGACTGATTCATATTCATTGTCCGGGCCCCTCTTCACGCTCCGGTACAAAGCTAGAATAAGCAATTCGCTGCCAAGCGAGCACAAGTTTACTCCACAAATTCACTTGCTCACTTTGACAACTGCTGCTACCCTGCTTGCAACAATATGCACTGGCTCAAGTGACTTAGATTCGCAGAAGTCTGCAAATGCACCCGACCAATCGGCGTCATCAGAAACCAGCACGCCTCCTGGCTTAACGTTTTCCCAGGTGGTTTCGAACTCCAGCATAGTCTCGTAGTTATGCGCACTGTCATGCACGAAAAGGTCGATTTGAGGGCTTTCCTTCAAGATTCTGGGCATAGCGGCGCGGGAATCTTCAACCACCAAAGTTCGGCGTTTTCGCAGGTTTTCATCTACAAACGAACCTATCTTAGGCTTGGAGATAGCCCCCCACCGCTCACCATCGTCCCTCGTGAAGTTTTCGTATTCCCTGTCAATGGAGACTAGGCGCCCATAGTTGTTCCGTGCCAATGCTGAGAGAATGAACATAGACGAAACACCGTATGCAACACCAGTTTCCACTGACACGTTAGGTCTGGGGTGCCTCATCAGGAAGTATGTTTGAAGTATTACTCATCGTGGCCTGACATACGAACTCCTGCGAGCTCCCTGATAAAACAATTCATGTCAGTCTCGCCAGTGTCCCGTTTCCTATACGCGGATTCAGCACTACTCGCCTCGTCCACCCAGTAAAACCTCTGCCGCTCAATTGTTCCCAACCCAGAGGCCCAGGCAAGGCCAAGTCTTGGATGTTCTGCAACTAACTTGACTCGTGCCAAGAAGCGGTTTCCCTTTTTTGCTTTTGTCAAGGTTCTCGATAGTGGAAGCACCCAGGCTTTGAGAGGTTCGATTCGCCAAGGCTGATTCCGGTGGCGTAGGTTCACGTCTCTTCTATCCGCGCTGAGGGTCGCTTGCGGAGGCATGACAATTCAAGTGCATGCGGGTGAGGTCTTCCTCTGAAGCGACAGGGAAGTGCTCTTGTGAGTTTCGGGCTCTGAACCTGCCCTTGTCACTGCAATGAAGAAGTTCCAACCTGTGGAGTCTGACAGCGCAGCCATCGAGTCAATGAATTGACGATGAGCGTCTCAGAGGAAAAGGCTACTGGTCTCCACAAGGAGGCATCAAGCATCCCCATCACACTTTGGGTGATCTTCTGAGTAGGCTTGACGCTGTGCCAGTCCCGAGAGTATGCTGAGCCATCTCACACGAAATCCTAACGCCCGGAACAGAATCTTCTCTCGGCCCAGGTCATGAACTCCTCATTCGGCCGGATTGAATTTGTCAAGACTAAACCGGTCCCCTTAAAACTGCAGGAGGGAAGACCAATCCCATTGTATGACTTTGAATCATGAAATAGTCCGCGTCTTGGTCATGGATGGAGTTGGGTAGTCATTTGGAACAGTCTCCACAAGTGGCTATTGTGATTGTCGTTTACAACGGATACAAGATTGGAAGTGTGGTTGAGAAGTCAATACGCAGCGCATTGAATATGTCTTACCCGAAC